>JADBKA010000339.1 GCA_014896635.1 Ktedonobacteraceae bacterium | reverse complement strand
TGGCGAAGTCGAGTAAGATGATCGGGTGACGTTCACCGAAGTTCACCCGGAAAGTTTCCTCTTCCTTCCTTTGCGCCAGAAATTCCCCCCTTTTCCCCTTGACAATCTCACTCTCCCTGGTTACAATCTAACCAGTTGATTAATTAATCAACTGGTTAGATTAAATGTTGGTGAAAAGTGAAACGGCAGTGGTTAGCAGCCTGCCGGACGAGTGAGAAAAGGAGAGTTGAGACAGATGTCTGAATCTGGAAGTAGGCGAGGCCGGGGACAGGGGCGGGGGCGCACCCACGACGCTGAGGGGGCGCAGGAGGCGATCCTGAATGCAGCGGAAAAAGTGTTCGCAGAACATGGATTCGATGGCGCGAGGATTGACGCCATCGCAGCGGAGGCAGGCTACAACAAGAGCCTGATTTTTCACTACTTTGGCGACAAACTCAACCTCTATACGGCAGTGCTCCAGCGCATTGACCGGATGGCGAGCGAGTTTCAGGCCCAGGCACTTGCGCCGCTGCTGGCCGACGAACATCTTACTTCCGATCCAGACAAATTCAAAGCATTTTTGAGCACGGCCTACCGCTTCCTTTTTGATTTCCTGCTTGAGAGGCCATACCTGCTGCGCATGATTGCCTGGGAAGCAGCGGAAGGCTGGCAGACCTTGAGAAAAATCTCGTCTCTATTCAGTTCAGAGGACTTTCAACTGTTCAGGCAGCTTATGAAGAAGGCTCAGGATGCAGGGATGATCCGGCCAGGAGTCGATCCATACATGACGTTCTTTATCACCTTTATGACAAGTATGTCTTACCTGACATTCGCGCCTATGCTGGAAATAGCTTTTGAAGGTGAAGATCTTCTATCACCTGATGCGCTGGCACGGGCGCGTGAAACGATCGTCGATCTTGCCATCCGGGGGATGCTGGTTGATCCTCAGGAGGCGAAGCCGTAGAAAGGAGGGAGACCTGATGCAGGCACAGGCTACGCCACAGGTCTCGCGGCAGGCTGGTGGCCTGTCGTACAAATGGGTAGTGGCGATAGTGCTGGTCTTTGGTGTCTTTATGAGCATCCTTGACCAGACGGTCGTCAACATCGCCATTCCCCGGCTCCAGAGCGCCTTTGGCGCCGATATTCACAGCGTGCAGTGGGTGATCACCGCCTACCTGCTCACACAGGGGGCCATGACCCCGACAACGCCTTTTCTGGCAAATACTATTGGGATCAAACGATCCTTTATCCTTTCCTTAACAGCTTTTACGCTTGGTTCGATTCTTTGCGGATTGTCATGGAATCTGCCCACGCTGATTTTTTTCCGTATTGTGCAGGGACTGGGAGGAGCTATCCTGCTCCCGCTCTCCATGACGATGCTCTTCCGTGAATTCCCGCCGCAGGAGCGGGGTGTAGCGATGGCGACGCTCGGTGTCCCGTCACTGCTGGCCCCGGCGCTCGGTCCGATCATTGGCGGCTACCTGGTCACGTTTGCCGACTGGCGCATGGTGTTCTTCATCAACGTTCCCGTCGGCGTGCTCGCTTTCATTCTGGCTACGCTGTTGCTGCGCGAATCCCGTGCGGAAGGGCATATATCCTTCGACGTGGCGGGCTTCATCACCGCCGCCTATGGCCTGGCGGCTGTGCTCTACGGACTCTCACAGACCAGCCAGTACGGCTGGAGTTCGATGAACGTGCTCGCTTTCTTGCTGAGCGGGGCGCTCTCGCTGATCATCTTTGTGATCATCGAACTGGCGATAGCGCGGCAGGGCGGCACGCCGCTGCTGGATGTGCGGCTCTTTGCCAGCCGTTCATTTAGCTCTGGCATGATTGGACTAATCGTGGTTGCCATCGCCATGTTTGGCGCACTCTTCCTCGTCCCGATTTACCTGCAAGTGCTGCGCGGGCAGAGCGCCTTCCAGGCCGGACTACTGCTGCTGCCGCAGTCGCTGGCGATGATGGTGAGCGTCGTTCTTGGTGGACGACTGGTAGACCGTATTGGCGTACGTGCGGTCGTGATGCCAGGATTGATCCTGCTGGCGATCAGTAGCTGGCAATTGACAAATATGACGCTGAACTCACCTTTCTGGTGGGTACAGGCCATGCTTGTGCTGCTCGGTTTCGCTGTCGGTCTGGTGGGGCAGCCGATGATGGTGGCCGCGATGGTCGAGATCCAGGAGGCGCAGCAGGTTGCCAATGCCTCGACGGTGGCAACGGTGGTACGTTCGGTTGCGGCCTCGCTGGGCGTCTCAGGTCTGGCAACGCTGGTGCAGACGCAGACGAAGGTGCATTATACCCACCTGGCAGAACTGGTCACACCTACTTCCCCGCTGGGACAGATGCTGCCGCGCCTGCAAGCTCTCTTCATGCAACATGGAGCAGACGTACAGTCGGCTAAAAGTATGGTTATTATATTGACCGCTCGCCTGATCCAGAAACAGGCATATATGCTTGCCATCCGCGACGCCTTTTTTCTCTCAATCGCTGTAGCTGTGCTGGCGCTTATCGCCACGTTCTTCATCAAAGAAAGACAGCAGTCAAACGCGCCTGAGCGGCTTGACGAAACTGCTGAACAGCAGATGTCAGCCGAACCGGCATTCGTCGGATAAAGTCTTTTCAGTAACTCTTTCATTTACGCAAAGAAAAGGGGTAATACTATGCGCCGTTTAATCTTGATCCCTTTGCTCATCGTCGTAGCTGTTCTTGCCATTGGCGGCGGTATCGCATACATCATTTATGACAACTATACATACTATCGTACGGATGACGCGCAGGTGACGGGACCAATCGTCAACGTCAGTGCTCCGGCAGCGGGTCAGCTCACGACGCTCAGCGTCAAGCAAGGCGATACTGTCACTGCCGGTCAGACGCTTGCCACCATTGCCCCGGTCGCGGGCGCAAACGCGAACAACACGCTGAGCATCAGCAGTCCAATCAGCGGCATTGTTTTGCAGACTCCGGTGGTGCAGGGCCAGTTTGTCGCGCCGGGCCTCTCTATCATCCAGGTCACGGACCTGAAGGCTGTCAATGTGACCGCCTATGTCGATGAGGGAGCCATCAACAATGTGAAGATCGGCCAGGATGTTGATATCCACATCGACGCCTACAGCGATACCAACTTCACCGGCAAGGTGCAGCAGATTGTCAAAGCAACGGCGGGCCAGTTCTCGCTGCTGCCCACGCAGGACAACGCCAGCGGCAACTTCACAAAGGTCGGGCAGCGTATTCCCGTCGTGATCTCGCTTGATGGCACAGGCGGCAAGGATGTGACGCCCGGCATGAGCGTCGAAGTCACCATTCACATCCACTAAATAAAATGGCGAAAGTGCTGCGGAAAAGGTGGGCCAGGGCGACCGCCAGGGTCGCCCCTACTATCACGGGAAAAGGAGATGAAAAGCAACTCCTTTTCCCGGCGAAAGGAGCAATACAATGAATATGCTGATTATTGGTGGATTGATCGCTGCCGGTCTGCTGGCCCTGGTCGGCGTGGTTGCGCTCTCGTCCGGTGAGAAATCAGCGGCCAGTCCGGCGAGAAATGCTGCGCAGAAAACGGCGAAGCAGAGTAAGGCCACGACGACGCCGCTTCCTGCGGTGGATACAGCGGAGCAACGTCTTCCTGCCCGCCGCGAAGAGGAAAGCCTGCCTTTCATGTTCAATGGGCAGATGCGCGAACTGGCGGCAGAACTGCGCGCTCTGCACCAGCAGGCGCTGGAACTGGGGCAGCGCCTGAATGTGCTGACCGAGATCGCCGACCATATTGAGCAGCGCGCCCAGGCCACTCACATCAGTGTCACAGAGGACGAGCATCCTGAGCGGTGAGTAAATATGAAGGGAACGTGCAGGGTTTTTGGAGCCAGAATAAAGGCCGAGCCTCGCCACGAGGCTCGGCCAGGCCATATATAGTAGGGGCGACCCTGGCGGTCGCCCTGGCTCCTCTGCCCCGTTGCGAGGCCCTGGCTCCTCTGCCCCGTTGCGAGG
>JADBKA010000025.1 GCA_014896635.1 Ktedonobacteraceae bacterium | reverse complement strand
CGACCGCCACGATAAGCAGGATACAGAGCGTGATCAGCAGGTTGCGCAGTTTTCCTGAACGCCAGTTAGTTGCCAGCAGGTAGATCAGCAGCCCGTAGAAGTTGGTGAAGTACATCACATGGCCGCTGGGGAAGCTTGGCTCGTTGATCACCCGCACAACCGTTACCAGCTCTTTTGCCGGGCGTGGCCGCTTGATAAGGCGTTTCACCAGTACATTGAGCAGCACGGATGAGGAAGTCAGAAGAATGAAAAAAGCTTCCAGGCGGAAGCGCAATGCGTAGAATATGCCTGCCACAGCCAGCGTAATCGGTGTCGAGATATTGGGAAAACCAATTTCTGAAACGGCGTAAAAAAGACGCCTGAGCCAGGGATTACGCTGCTTCTGGAGCCGGCTAGTAATGGCTCTATCGCCGGGTAGAAAGCTGGTACGGCGAGCAAGCAGTGAGAGAAAAACCGCGCCTACCAGCATCCAGAGGTAAAACAGCAGGAAAAGCCTGCCTCGGAAGACGGCGTGCCGTCCTGATACAGAGGTTTTCGCCGCTCGACGCTGAACTTCGCTGACCAGTGGCCTGACGTTCTGCTCTATTCTGGCTGTTATCTCTAGCGGCTTGCCGCTTTTTGTGGGATCAGTTGTCTTTCCCGGTTGGCTGCCTGACATGGTAGCTCCTTCTTTTCCTCTAAATCTCAATCCGGCCTGTGATGGTTTCCCCCCGCCTTCTATTGTCGCATATGAGAGACGAGACTGCCTCTGTCATGAATGCCTCCCTCTCAACTATCAGCCGTTTCTATGCAAGAAAACTATAGCCATAAATTATATAGTGAGAAGCCAATTATATTGTGAATCAACTATGGTGAGAAATATTAACGAGTGATAAGAACAAGCTTAGCGGTTTTATTGTTGACTTGTATTTCTAAATAAACTTTTGTTACCATATAATCGTCATTGACAGTTGTAAAGAAATCATCCATAAATAGCTGAGAATACTCGATTATCAGTTCTTCTCAGGAATAAGTGCCTGGTCGGAAGCCTGGTTCTGGTCCTGAATTGGAGCGGCTTTAGGCCAGTTTCCAGATAAGTTCTAAGTAGAACTATGGCTCTGTTTTTGCTGAGAGACAAACATCTTGCTCTGATTGGAAAGGTGGAGTAATGAAGCGACGCGCGCTTTTTCTTGACCGCGATGGAACGCTGGTGCATGCTGTTCACTACCCCTCAAGCCCGCAACAGTTGTGTCTCTATGATGGTATCGGGCCGGAGCTACGTGCTCTACAAGAGATGGGTTTTTGCCTGGTTGTCATCACCAATCAATCGGGTATTGCACGTGGTTACTTCAGCGAAGCTGATTTACAGCGGATGCATGAGTATCTGAGGGGGCAGCTTGCCCGCTGGAATGTATTCCTGGATGCGATCTATCATTGTCCACATCATCCTGACGGAGTGATCGCTGATCTTGCCATTCGCTGCGCATGTCGCAAGCCGCAACCGGGATTGCTATTGCGAGCTGCTACCGATCTCGCTCTTGATTTAGAGCAATCCTGGTTTGTGGGTGATGTGCTGGATGATATCGAAGCGGGCAAGCGCGCAGGCTGTCACACAGTCCTGGTTGATCTTGCGACCGAGCGTATGCCGGCAATGGTCTGGCGCTACCCCGACTTTGTGGCGCGGGATACACTGCATGCTTTGCGTCTGATACAGGCTATTGAAGCGATGCCCCCTGAGCTTGATTTGCTTTATCGTCCTTCCTCATGGCGTGATGCCGGTTCCCCTCTGGAGGTAAATACATGCAGCACCAGCATATAGAACTGCCAGATCTAGTTTCTGCCGAACTCTCCGCACGCTATGCTGCTGTAGCGGAAGGGAAGGCCATCGAGACAGTCAGACGTTTTCGCTCGCTGCGTGTGCTGGTTATTGGCGATGCAATGCTGGACACCTACCTTGAGGGGACAGCCTCGCGCTTATGTAGCGAAGGGCCAGTGCCGGTCGTATCCAGAACAGGAGCATATCGTATTCCCGGTGGCGCTGCCAATGTGGCAGCGAACTTGCGCGCGCTTGGCGCCAGGGTGCTGCTCCTGAGTGTCGTGGGCAAAGATATCGCCGGGGGACAGCTCAGAGAGGCGCTACAGGCGTGTGGTGTGGATGACCGCTGGCTGGTGGAAGATGAAGATGCCGGGACGCTGCATAAGTTGCGTATTCTGGCCGATGGTCAGTATGTGGTGCGCTTCGATGAAGGGGGGGCAAAGGAGAACGACTATACGCCGGCCTGCCAGCAACGCCTGCTCAAGACGCTTGAAGTGCTCTACCGGCAGTGTGACCTGCTGGTTATCTCAGATTATTGTTATGGGGTGCTCTTCGATGCACTGATTGCCCGCTTGCAGGCTCTGCATGCAGCTCAGCCGAAAGCGTTGCTCATCGATTCCAAGGCGCTCCATCGTTTTAAAAGTGTACATGCAACTGTCGTGACACCGAATCTAGAGGAGGCGCAGATCTTCGTCGAGCGTATGCGGAATAGGAAGCCCGGCAATGATGGTCAGATGACCGTTCATATGCTTGAGCAAACTGGCAAAGTGCTGCTCGAATGCCTGGCATGTGACTATGCGGCGATAACGCTGGGTGCGCAGGGTGTGTTCTTGCTTGATCGCCAGAGTAAAGCTGTACGGTTGCCAGCTCATCCGGTTGCCCAGGTAAATAATGTGGGTGCGGGTGATTCGTTTGCCTCGGCGCTGGCGCTGGCGCTGGCTGCCGGGGCGGATATCGAAGAGGCTGCCTGTATCGGCATTGATGCGGCTGAGATCGCTGTGAGCAGGCCGCGCACGGCCATAGTGCGGCAGCAGGAGCTGCTCCAGCGTGTCAGCCTGCGGCAGTACGCTGCCTCTGCGAAAACGCATACGCCGGCGTACAACATGCAGGTGGCGCTGGCCCGCCTGGCAGAGCAGCTTGAAGAGGAGCGCCGTGCCGGTCGTACCATTGTGTTCACGAACGGCGTCTTTGATATTCTGCATGCCGGCCATGTGCAGTTTCTGCGCCAGGCCCGCTCACTTGGCGATGTGCTGGTTGTGGGAATCAACAGCGACAGGAGCGCGCGGCGCCTCAAAGGGAATGGACGCCCGATCAATAGTGAGCGGGATCGGATGACGCTGGTTGCGGCGTTGGATGTGGTGGATCATGTGGTGCTGTTTAATGAGGATACGCCGGCCAATGTGATCAGGGCGCTACGCCCGCATTTGCACGTCAAAGGAGGTGACTATGCGGAGGTGACGCTGCCAGAGGCCGAAGTTGTGCATGAGGTAGGAGGACAGACCGTCATTTTACCGCTGGCCGGTAGTGAGAGTACCAGCGGTGTGATTGATCGTATCGTAGCACTGGCGAAGGAGTAAAGAAACTGCATGAGAGATAAACGCTGGCTTTCCGCTCGCAACATTCTACTGGTTCGGCTTGACAACCTGGGCGACGTGCTATTGACCACGCCGGCTTTCCACGCAGTCAAAAGCACGCTTCCCCAGGCTCGCCTGACGCTTCTTGCCAGCCCGGCGGGCGCGCAGGTGGGAGCGTTGAATCCCGATATTGATGATGTCATCGTCTACCAGGCTCCCTGGATGGACCCCTGGCATAAATTGCCGCAGGAGAGCGAGCGGGAGCAGCGCATGATTACTTTGCTTAGAGAGCGCCGCTTTGATGGCGCGATCATCTTCACTTCATTTCGCCAGAGTGCTTTGCCGGCGGCCTACCTGTGCTACCTGGCTGATATTCCCTTGCGGGTGGCAGCCTCAATTGATGGGCCAGGCTCTCTATTGACGACACGACATAAGCATCCTGAACGGATGATGCATGAAGTTGAGCGTGGTCTTGACCTGGTAGGCGCGCTTGGCATGACGACTGACGAACGTGATCTGGTGCTTAGCGTGCCGGAGGAGTCGATGCAGGTGGTTGCCAATCTGCTGAAGAGCAGGGACATCGCGCGGCGTCCGCTGGTAGTTGTCCACCCCGGCTGTAGTATGCCGGCGCGTACCTATCCCTGGGATAGGTATGTCGAGGTGATCAACCTGCTGATCGAGCGAACGGGAGCGTTTGTCTCTATCACAGGCGCAGAAGATGAGCGTGCGCTGGTAGCCAGAGTGGTCAGTCACGTGCGCGCAGAGTTGCGGGATTCTGTGCTTGCACTGGCCGGTGTGCTGCCTTTTCCTGAATTGTGCGCCCTGATCAAGACTGCTGATCTGGTGGTTACGAATAACACCGGACCGGGCCATATTGCCGCAGCAGTCAGGACGCCTGTAGTGACGCTCTTTGCGCTAACGAATCCGCCGGAGCAGTGGGGTCCCTGGCATATCCCCCATCGCCTGTTATATCACGAGGTCACATGTCGCCTCTGCTATAGTCGCATCTGCCCCTATCAGCAGGAATGCCTGCGTCTGGTTTCGCCGCAGATGGTGGTGGATGCGGCTGAAGATCTGCTCTGTGAAGTCGGTGGGCCTGATGGAACCGAATCTGCCTTGCCGGTCAGTGAGGAACAGAAAGAGGTGATCTCATGAGTGACCGCATGGCACAGCATGCTTCAAACCTGCAAGCCTTTGGCCCGCAGCGTATCGCGCTCTTTCGTGCGCTGTACCTGGGAGATCTCTTGCTGGCCGTACCGGCTCTACGCGCTCTGCGTGAGCGGTTCCCACAGGCGGAGATTACGCTGATCGGGCTGCCCTGGGCTGCCTCTTTCACCTGGCGCTATCGCCACTATCTCGACCGGTTTGTCGAGTTTAAAGGCTATCCCGGCATTGCTGAGGTCGCGGTCAACGATGAGCTAACGCGCAGGTTTATCGACGAACAGCGCGCCTGCGGATACGATCTGGCCGTGCAGATGCATGGAAGCGGCAGGACAAGCAATGCGTTTGTACTGGAACTGTGTGCCGGCGTTACAGCAGGCTATTATGAAGGCGCCTGTCCTGCCGGCCTGACGCTTGCTGCGCCTTATCCTCAGGATCAACATGAAATCGCGCGCAATCTTGGCCTGGCGGCCATGCTTGGCTGCACAGATCTGCGGCCCGATCTGGAATTTCCACTCTACGAGCAAGATCATGCTGAAGCCAGCGCGCTTTTACAAAAACTCTCTTCTCTTCCGCAGGCGCGGCCTCTCATAGGCATCCATCCCGGCGCGCGCCCCCCGGCCCGGCGCTGGCCTGCCACGTACTTTGCCGCCGTTGCCGATCACCTGGCCCGGCACTTCGATGCGCAGATCCTGCTGACAGGCAGTCATGGCGAGGAGATGATCGTTCAGACGGTAATCGAGCATATGCAAACGCGGCCTGTCAATCTGGCGGGCCAGACCTCAATGGGCGGATTGGCGGCCCTGATCGAAAGACTTGACCTTTTTATCAGCAACGATACCGGCCCGGCCCATATCGCCTGCGCCGTACGGTGTCCAAGTGTCACCATCTTCGGCCCGGCTGACTATCGACGCTGGGCGCCGCCTGATCACAGGCTGCACATCAGCGTACGGCGTCCGGTCGCGTGCAGTCCCTGTGGCTTCCAGCAATGCCCGATTGACCATCGCTGCCTGCGCTGGCTCGATCCCGCCGTCGTGATCTCTGCCTCAGAGCGCCTTTTGCAACAGGGACGAACTGGCGCGCGCAGCGGCGCGACTGCTACTCTTCCGTTCTCTGGATCTGGAAAATGACATTTGTAGAGTAATATCTCTTCTAAGAAGATACGAAGGAATATTATATGAAACGCCTGAAAATACTGATATGGCATATTCACGGCAGTTATCTGAATACTCTGGCGCGCATCGAGCATGACTGGTATCTGCCCGTCAAGCCCGGTCGCCCACCGGGCTACAGCGGCAGAGGGCCGACGTTCGATCTGCCTGATTATGTGCGCGAGATCCCGGCAGAAGAGGTACGCAAACTGGATCTGGATCTGGTGATCTTTCAGACGCCGCAAAACTACTTTGAGGACCAGCAGGAGATTCTCAGTCCAGAGCAGCAACGGCTGCCAAAAATTTACCTGGAGCATAATACGCCAAAGCCGCATGCCACCGATACTCGCCATCCGGTAGATGATCCTGATGTGCTGCTGGTGCATGTCACACAATATAATCGTCTGATGTGGGATAACGGGCGTACGCCTGCTATAGTTATCGAACACAGCGTGGCGATTGACCCGGCAGCGCGCTACCGGGGACAGCTTGAGCGCGGCATTACTGTTGTGAATGGCATGCAGAAGCGCCCGCGTATCGTCGGTTACGATATCTTTCTGGATGTGCGTCGGAGAATTCCGCTCGATGCTGCTGGCATGCAGACAGAAGAGTTTGGTGGTCTTGGTGATATTCCTTACCGCCACCTGCACCGGCGCATGGCCAACTATCGCTTCCTGTTCAGTCCTATTCGCTATACCAGCCTGCCTCTGGCGGTAATCGAGGCCATGACCATCGGCATGCCCATTGTGGCTCTGCCGACGACCGAGCTACCGGGTGTGATCAGGGACGGCGAGCATGGCTATCTCTCCTGTGATATCGACGAACTGATCGAGCGCATGCGCTACCTGCTGGCAAATCCGCAGGAGGCGAAGCGCCTGGGTGACAATGCCCGCAAACTGGCGCTGGAACGCTTTGGCCTGCAACGCTTTGTACGAGACTGGAATGCCGCCTTCGCCCTGGTAACCGGCCAGCGAGGGAAGCAGTTTGTTCTGCCCGATCAGAGGTCGCCTGCTTCACAAGCAGGCGTATAAGAAAGATCACGGAAAGGGAGTACCATGAACAGACCTGCCAGAATAGCATTCTTGAGTGAGCATGCCAGCCCTCTTGCGTTGCTCGGTGGCGTCGATGCTGGCGGGCAAAACGTCTACGTGGACGAAGTGAGCCGCAATCTGGCAACGCAAGGATATCTGGTAGATATCTTCACACGCCGTGATCATCCTGATCTGCCAGCTATCGTTGACTGGGCGCCCGGTGTGCGTGTGATCCACGTGCCAGCGGGTCCTGCCGAATTTCGTTTGAAGGATGACCTCTGGCCGCTGATGCCGGAGTTCTGTGATGCCTGCCAGCAATTGATGGAGCGTGAGGAGGCGCGCTACGACCTTATTCACGGCAACTTCTGGATGTCTGGCTGGGTAGCAGTGGAATTACGCCGCCGGCTGAAGATTCCCGCTGTGCAGATTTTTCACGCGCTTGGTAAGACGAAGAAACGGCATCAGGGCCGGGCAGACAACAGTCCGGCGGAGCGCGTCGAAGTTGAGCATTATGTCATCCGCGAGGCTGACCGTTTGATTGCGCAGTGTCCTGCGGAGCAGAGAGAACTGATTGACGACTATGGAGCTGACCCGCGTAAGATCGTTGTTATCCCATCGGCAGTGAACAGCGAAGTATTCAGACCGGTTTCGCGTGAAGAGGCCAGGCGTTTTGTGGGTCTGGACCAGCGGGAATTTGTGGTGGTGTACGTTGGCCGGATGCTGCCGCGCAAGGATGTGCGCAATGTCGTCAGGGCGATGGCTCTGCTGGTGCAGCGCAGTGCAACGAGGCGTCGCCCGGCGCTCAGACTACTGCTGGTGGGTGGCGATACGGTGGAACCTGACCCGCTTGCAACGCCTGAGATCCATGTACTGCAAATGCTGGCGGCGGAACTGGGTATTTCCAGCTATGTGCAGTTTGTGGGCAAGCGCCAGCAGGATGTCCTGCGCTATTACTACTGTGCCGGTGACGTAGTGGTCACAACGCCCTGGTACGAACCCTTTGGCCTGACTCCGCTGGAGGGGATGGCCTGCGGTAGACCTGTCATTGGTTCGGCAGTCGGCGGCATTCCTTTTACCATTGCTGATGGAGAAACCGGATTCCTGGTACCGCCGCGCGATCCTGAAACGCTGGCCTCGCATTTGCTCCTGCTGCTGATGCATCCCAGGCTGCGCGAGCAAATGGGAGAACAGGCGCGCAGGCGCGTGGAGCAGCACTTTAGCTGGCCAACCGTTGCACAGCGCACTGCCAGGCTCTATGAAGCTCTGCTGGCCGAATCCACTGCCATCGCTCCTTCATCTCCGCTGGCAGACAGTTCATCTTCAAGGGGAGGGAGGGATTATGGCTCTCGTTGATGTTCTCATTCCAACCTGCGGGCGCAAAACTGGCCTGGCTGTCGTCCTGACCAGCCTGCTTGGGCAAACGTTTACCGATTTTGCCGTCATCATTTCAGATCAGACGCCTGAAGAGCAGATCTATCTCGATAGTGTTGAGATTCAGACGCTGGTACGCGCGCTGCGCTGGCACGGCCACTACGTGGAGCTGCATCGTCACCTGCCACGACGCGGCATGGCGGAGCAACGCCAGTTTCTCTTTGAGCGTAGTCAAGCCCGCTATATTCATTTTCTTGATGACGATGTACTGCTTGATCCGCCGGTGATGCAGCGCATGCTCAGTGTGATGCAGCAGGAGAACTGCGGTTTCGTTGGCTGTGCGGCGACAGGACTGCATCTCTTGCACGATGAGCGACCACACCAGCAGCAAATCGAGCTATGGACCGGCCCGGTTCAGCCGGAACCATTCGATGCGGAGACGTTGCCCTGGCAGCGGCACCTGGTCAATAATGCTGCCAATCCGCTCCATCTTGAACGCAAGCTGGTAAAGCCGGGCCAGGTGGTGCGCTACAAAGTGGCCTGGGTAGGCGGCGCCAATGTGCTCTATGATCGGGAGAAGCTGCGCAGCGTCGGAGCTTTTTCCTGGTGGAATCGTCTTCCGGTAGAACATGCTGGAGAAGAGGTAGTAGCACAGTTCCTGTTGATTCGCCGGTATGGCGGCTGTGGCATTCTGCCGAGTGGCACCTACCATCTTGGCCTGCCCACGACCATCGAAGATCGCCGCCATAACGCGACAGCGCTGTTTGCAGAGCTGATTCAGGAATATGGCAGTGAGTCGGTCACTGGGACAGAGGTGGTTCAGCAAGACATGGTAAAAGAAGTACCCTGATATTCCGCCGGAATTTTTGCTGGATTATCAATAGATCAGTGAAAAGGTTTAAATAATTTATCGGATCAGGAGAATTACATGAGTAATACCACACAGTTGAAGGAAAAAGTTGTACTGGTCACTGGAGCCGGTAGTGGGCTTGGTGAGGCCACCGCGCGCGCTTTTGCCAGTGCCGGTTGCAGGCTCGCCTGTGTTGATCTTAATAAAGCGGAAGTCGAACGAGTCTGTCGTGATTTGCAAGCGCGGGATGTGATTGCCAGTGCATTGCAGTGTGATGTTGGCGATGCTGAAGCTGTTTTCTCGACAGTGCATGCGGTAAGCGAACAGTTCGGCAGACTGGATATCGTCGTCAATTGTGCTGCTATTGATCATACGCTCTCACTGGAGGAGATGAGCATTGAGCAGTGGGACCGCGTAGTGGCCGTCAACTTGCGCGGACCATTCCTGTTTGCGAAAGCGGCCTGGCCGCTGATGCGCCAGCAACAAAGCGGCCATATTATCAATATTGCTTCGACAGCAGCGGTGCGGGCCTGGGCCAATGCTTCTGCCTATCATGCCACAAAATGGGGAATTGTCGGCTTCAGCCGGGGACTGGGCGTCGAGGGACGCGCGCACGGTATTCGTGTGACTACAGTGATCCCTGGGGGAATGCGCACGCATTTTTTCGACCGCTTTGTTGAGCAAGGCATTCCCCTGCCGGAGGAGAAGAATCTGCAAGATCCGGCCAATGTCGCAGCAACCATTGTTTTCGCGGCCAGCGTTCCCCCGGAATCGGCTGTGCAAGAAATCATAATCACGCCATTGACCGAGACGAGCTGGCCCTAGAGGGGTCCAGGGGTGTCCCCTGAAGAATCTCTTTTTCCCTTAAAAAGGTATGGTGAGAAAGCACTGGATGAGGAGAAGACAATGATCATTGTACGTGCTCCTGTGCGCATAAGCTTTGGTGGTGGCGGAACGGACCTGGCAGCTTATTACAACCAGTATGACGGCTTTGTCGTCAATGCCGCGATTACGCGCTATTGCTATGTTGTGGCGAGACCAACGCTCGATGGAAGCGTGCGCATCAGTTCGGCGGATTATCATACCTGGCTGGTTTCCCCGCCTGCTGAGATCCCGCCGGTGCAGGCGCCCCTGGCGCTGCCCGCCGCCGCCGTTGCCTGGTTCAGGGAATGCGGACTGCTCACAGGCGGCATAGATCTCTTCCTGGCCTGTGAAGTCGCGCCCGGCACTGGACTTGGTTCATCGAGCGCAATGGCCGTTGCGCTGGTGCGGGCCATCGCCGAGTTTTGTGGTGCGGCGCTCTCATCTCAGCAGGTAGCGGAAGTGGCCTGTACGCTGGAGATTGAGCGGCTCGGCATGCCTATTGGGAAGCAGGACCAGTACGCGAGCGCCTGTGGAGGAATCAATGCGCTCACCTTTAGCCGTAGCGGCGTCGATGTGGAGCCGCTGACTCTGTCTGAGCATGTTATGCGCTCACTGAGTGCGAATCTCCTGCTCTTTTCGACCGGACAGCAGCGCAATTCCGCAGATATTCTCAGCCGGCAGCAGGCCGATACAGAGCGCAAACCTGCTACGATTGAGTCGCTGCACCGTCTGAAATCGCTAGCGATCCAGATGCGGGAGGCATTGCAAGTAGCGGATCTGGATCGTTTTGGTCAACTGCTCGACCGGGGATGGCAGGAGAAAAAACGCTTGGCACAGAAGATTTCTTCAGATGCAATTGACCGCTGGTATGAAGTGGCCCGTCGCTCAGGCGCATTGGGAGGCAAAATTACTGGCGCCGGCGGCGGAGGATTCCTGTTGCTCTACTGTCCTGCTGACCATCAGCAGGCGTTACGTGCAGCCCTTGCTCCTTTCGGATTGCGAGAATTGCCATTTGACTTTGACCATACAGGTGCGCAGGTACCGGCGCGGCAGGAGGGGGATGAACTTCTCCGAAAAGGGAGGTCCAGTAGCGCATCGACTCTCCTGGCAGGAGCGTAGGGAGTGTCTCCCCGAAAAAATCTTCTAGCTCTTTTTCTTTATTGAGAGAGAAAGGAGAGAGCATTAGATCTGGAAAAGGTAGAAGTTTATGTATGAGGATATTCAGCAATACTGGAATGAACTGAACACCACTCTACGGGCAATGCCGCTGCAATTGCTGGCGCAGGCAGCGGAAATGCTCCTTGATTGTCACCGGCGGGGAAACACCGTGTTTCTCTGTGGGAACGGGGGGAGTGCTGCGACGGCATCGCATTTTGCCTGTGATCTTGCGAAAGGAACGCGCGCGGCAGGCGTGCCAGCTTTTCGTGTCGTCGCGTTAAGCGATAATGTTCCGCTCATGACTGCGTGGGCGAACGATACCAGCTATGAGCGTATCTTTGCCGAGCAGCTTGCGGCTCTGGTGCGGCCAGAGGATCTCGTCGTGCTGATCAGTGCCAGCGGCAACTCGCCGAACGTGCTGGCGGCAGCCGATGTAGCTCACCAGGCGGGCGCGACAACCATCGCGCTGACAGGCCAGAGTGGAGGCCGACTGGCCCCCCTCAGTGATCTGGCCTTGTGTGTCCCGGCTCAGGCAATCGAGCAGGTAGAGGATACTCACCTGATCATCGCTCATAGCATCTGTGTTGTGATCCGGCAGTGTCTCTGCGCACGAGCGGCTCTGGCAGCAGTTGAACAATCAATGTTTCAGCAGCGATGTCTGGAATCGACAACGGCTTTTGATTTTGAATAAGACAGAAACAGCCCTGGCCGAACTTTTGCAGAAACTTTCGCTCCTGTTTGTGCGTGAAAGCGAGTGGAATGCCTCAACAAAAATGAGGTGCCGGGGGGCGAAACCTGACATGAGCGGCGAAATTAAATTGTTTGAAAATCCGTTTCAGATCGAGGATCTGCTGGTTTTCGATGATGACACGCTACACCGGCTGCTGGCGGGACAGACGAATATTGCGAGGATTGCACATAGTATGCAAGACACGCCTCAGGAACTGATCGAGCGAATTCAGCAAAATTTGCCTGAAGAGAGGCGTGATGAGTTCTGGCAGGAACTCCAGCGCCATGCTTCACAGGACGAAAGCGAGCAAGCTCGCCGGCAGGTCCTCGACGCTTTTTTCTGGGAATTGATCTACTGGAAAGCTCCCCGGCTGTACGAGGAACTGACGGAGGGCGAGCGGCTGCACGCGGGGATTTTCAAGCGACTGGATAGCGATGTACGCGGGAAAAAAGTGCTGGATGGCGGGGCAGGAAGCGGGCGCGCGACCATTGAATGCCTGCGGCATGGCGCGGCGCTGGTCTATGCAATCGAGCCATCTCCTGGTTTGCGCCGTATCTTGCAGCACAAAATAGCAAGCCTGGCTGGCGCCGGGCGAGTTATCCTGCGCGCCGGGAGCTTTACATTGCTTCCTTTGGAAGATGACAGCGTGGATGTCGCGCTCTGCTGTTCCGCTTTTACAGCAGAGCCAGAGCGGGGAGGTGAAGCGGGACTGCTCGAACTCAAGCGCGTGACCAGGTCAGGCGGCAAGGTTGTGCTGATCTGGCCACGTGTCAAGGACCGCGACTGGCTGCGCGAACGCGGCTTCCAGTATGTTTCTCTTCCTAGAAATGGAGATATGTCTATCCATTTTCGCTCTCTACGGAGCGCTGTGCGCTGCGCGAGAATTTTTTACGGGCGTAACCGCGCCGTCAGGCGCTATTTACTTACAGCAAAGCGTCCGGTAATTCCTTTTTCAATCATTGGTGTCAATCCCCCTGATGATTATTGCTGGCTTCAAGTGCAGAAAGGTGAATGAGCAATGACGACAAAAGAAACAACGCTGCCGACGACGAGCTGGATAGAAACGCCTCCCATCAGTCCTCCCATTCGCTCGCTCAGTGGGAGGCTCGTGGCGCGCATGGCCTGGCTCGATAAGCTGTCGAAGCCATTGCAAGGCTGGATAGCGAAACTATACGGTCAGCCGGACAAGCCCGCCTACAGGATCAAGGATTTTCTCAACGGTGTCTGGTTCGGTCATGTGCTGCATCCGGTGCTGGTGACGGTGCCACTGGGCGCGTGGACCGCGACAACAATGCTCGACCTGGCCTGGCTGGTTGACGAAGATGAATCGCTGGAGCGCGGCTCTGACATGACGCTCTGGCTTGGACTGGCCGGCGCTGCTGGCTCGGCTGTAACCGGCGCGACACAGTGGGTCGATACGGATGGCCCGGAGCAGCGGACCGGCATGCTACATGCGCTGCTCAACAGCAGCGCCAGCGTACTGAATCTCACTTCGGCTATTTTACGCCTGGCAGGCCAGCGTCGTAGCGCAATTGCATTCTCAACCACCGCTTATGCCCTTTCGCTCTACGCTGCGTATCTAGGCGGTGAGCTGTCTCTCTCTTCGGGTGTAGGTGTCAATCATGTGGCATGGGAAGGCGGCGCCGATGATTTTGTGACGGTGATGGACGAGAAAGACCTGCAACCCAACAGATTGACGCGCGTCGAGGCGGGAGGCATTCCAGCAGTCCTGTACCGCGATGGTTCGACGATCTATGCGCTGGCCGCGACCTGTTCACATCTGGGAGGGCCGCTGGATGAAGGACGCTGCGAAAATGGGATTATCTATTGTCCCTGGCACAATTCCGGCTTCCATCTGCGAGACGGCAGTGTGGCAAACAGCCCGGCGGTATACGCGCAACCAACCTTTGCGGTGCGCGTGCGCAATGGCAAGATCGAACTACGGCGCCTTGAACATGCCTGATTAACCTGAATAACTGGTAATCCGCTAACCAGGCATAAGGGAGGTCCAGGAGGGCGCTCGCCCTCCTGGCGGGGGTTCGGGGGTGTCCCCTGATCAGCTTTTCAGCCTGTTCTCTCCAGAATACAGCCAATGCTTCACTATTTATCACAGAAATTTATTGTAGAGATTTTATGAATAGAAATTCTATTGTAATTCTTTCAATAAAAAGATAAGCTATTAGGGAAGGGACAACTGAGGAAGCAAGCAACCCGTATTAGAAATCGAAACAGGAGGTCATCAGTGCATATTCAAAAGCTCCCAGGTGATCCATCGCCTGATATCTCAATGTCTGACGCCCTTTTAGCGCGCCTCACACTGGATGGAGACCAGAGAGCGTTTGAAGTCCTCGTAAGACGTTATAGTGCCCCCTTGTTCAACTTTATTTACAGGTTTCTGGGTGATTATGACCAGGCCTGTGATATACTCCAGCAAGTATCCCTGCGCTTTTATACCTCACTGCCGAAACTGGGAACCGCTGAGCCGTTCAAGTCCTGGCTATTTCGTGTTGCTCGTAACTGTTGCGTGGATGAACTCAGGCGCCGGCGCAGGTATGCCATCCATTTCTCGCAGCTTGAGTCGGAGAATAATCGTGGAGAGGGGCTTTCGCCAGCAGATATACCTGATCCTGGCCTTTCTCCAGATGAACTGATGGAGTGCCAGGATCTCCAGCGGCTGTTACAGCAGGCGATTCAGTCTTTGCCGCCGAAGTTTCGGGCGGTGGTGCTGTCGCGTTACATTTCTCAATTGAGTTTTGCCGAGATTGGTAGAATACTTGACATGCCTGAAGCGACGGCGAAGACCTATTTCCATCGTGCCAAAGTGCTGCTGCGTAAAACGTTAAGCATGCAACTACAGGGGAACTGAGCAGGGGTACATCTCGTTGTACTCGTTGTATCTTCAACGAAGTATCTCTTCAGAAAAGAAAAGTGGCAGGAAGAGTTGCTCCCTTCCTGCCATCGGTTGTGTGCCGGTTCTGTCCTATGCCAGCCCGAAGTAGCTGCGATAGCGCTGCCACTGCTCGGCGATGCGGCGGCGAACTTCGGAGCCTGGAACAGGCGTGTAGAGCAAGGCCACGACTATCCCTGCGATCAGACCCCAACGGAAGAGTGTGCGCGCTCTCTGGCGTCTGCGCTGGTAGCGTACAAATTGCTTCTGGAGTGTATCTCCGAGATCTCTGGCGCTGGAAGCTGCCTGTGAGAGATTCTGCTGAGCCTGGCGAGACCCCCTGCTGAGCAGCGTCTGGGCGGTGGTCATGCCGGTACTGAGATTTTCTTGCAGGGCAGCCTGCATGGCTTTGAGATTCTCCTGCGCCTTGCGCAGATTCTCCTGGGCGCTGCGCGCCTGCTTTGTAAAAAGCGCCTGGGCTGTACCCATGCCTGTCTGGATGGCGTCTTGAGTTTTAGACCAGGCGGGTTGAATCGTATCCTGGACGGTGCCTTGCAGGAAGCGCAAGTTCTTCTGGGTCTGCTTACGAATCTTTTTCCAGTTCCTGCCGCGCTTTTTGCGATTATAGCTTAACTGGCCCTGGAGCAGGCCGAGGAGAGCGGCGATAGCCAGCGACGCTTTACGCACAGTGGACTGCATATTGCTCTGTACATTGGCGTAAGTGCGCAGGGCCGTATCTCTGGTTGTCTCGTAAGTGGCCTGGGCGGCATTCCTGGCCGTCGTATACGTCCTTTGCGCTTTGTGACGAGCCTTATCGCCCGACTCCTTGATTGTATCAGCCTGTGTTGAGTTCCAGGTCGGCAGTTTTACCATGTATGTGCTCCTCCCTTCCTGTTGAATATCTCTGTTGCTATCAACTAGCGCAATACATATTCCTCCCTCGTCGCTGATATAAGCACGAACGACTGGCCCAGGTAGTTTCATGAGCTTGCTTTACGGCATCGGCCTGCTCAGTACAGGCGAGTGGAACCGATGGTGGGAATGCTCTCGCGTTTGAGCAAGTGCCAGCATTCGCGGGCGATTTCCCAGTCTTCCTCGGTATGGACGATCAGCACGCGCACAGACGAATCGGGAGCAGCGATATCCTGGTCGGCGGGAGAAGCCGCGTTTTTTTGCGGGTCAAGTTTGAGATTGAGAAAACCAAAGGCTTCGCATGTGCGCGCTCGTACCTGGGCTGCGTTCTCTCCCACGCCGCCTGTAAACGTCAGCACATCGATGCCGCCAAGCGAGGCGATCATCGCGCCAATGAAGTAGCGCAGGCGGTAGATGTAGATATCGAGCGCGAGCCTGGCCCGCTCGTTGCCATTCTCAATGGCTTGCAAAACCTGGCGCAGGTCGCTGGAGACGCCGGAGATGCCTTTGAGACCCGATTCCTTGTTCAGGATCTCATCGAGTTGATCGGCGCTATAGCCTTTTGTGCGCTGCAAGTAGATAAGAATACTGGGGTCGATGGAACCGCTGCGGCTGCCCATCATCAGGCCGTCCAGGGGCGTGAAGCCCATTGTTGTGTCGATGCTATGGCCGTCTTTAATGGCGGCGAGCGAGCAGCCGTTACCCAGGTGGCAGTTGACGATACGCAAGGATGACAGTTCCCGTCCCAGAATCTGGGCGCTGCGCCTGGCACAGTATTGATGGCTGATGCCGTGAAAGCCGTAGTGGCGGATGCCCTGCTCAAACCAGGAATACGGACCGGGATAGACGGCAACTTCCGGGGGGAACTGGCTGTGGAAAGCTGTATCAAAGACAGTGGCCTGGGGGATACGGCCCAGGACGCGCTCACAGGCTTCGATTCCTTCGAGGCTGGCAGGATTGTGCAGAGGAGCAAATGCGGCAAGCCATTGAATCTCCTGCTTCACCGCCGGCGTGATCAGCGCGGTCGCCTGCGTGCGCAGGCCGCCGTGTACGATGCGATGTCCGATGATAGCGATATCAGAAGGACGCTCAATCACTTTTGTCTTGCCCTTCCATAGCGTTCTCAACATACGCTCGATCACGGGAATGCGCGAATCAACGGGGAAATCTTCTTCGTGTTGCTTGCCGTGAATGGTGCTTACACGCAGTTCTGCGCCATCTCGTTCTTTGGTCCAGTCAGCAGTAGCTTCCCAGAGCGGCTGAGACGGATGCTCTGGCAGGGTGGTGGCGTGATCGTCGATGGCGTAGAGTTTACACTTCTGTGAACTGGAGCCGGCGTTCAGTACCAGTATGCGCATAAAGATCCTTTCAAATCAAAAAAACGAATACCCATTACATAATAAACGTAGGGGCGGCCCCATAGGTGGTAATTTTAGAGGGTCAGCTCCCTTTCCCCTTCTCTCCATATTTCCGTTCAGTCTATGCCTATGGGGGATACCATCTGAACGAGAGCTTGCGCCGAGATTGTGATATTATGTAAATAAAGCAATATATTGTAGCTATCGAGATGCAAGGCGACATATTCCCTGGTGGGATACAGAAAGCCTTTGCTGATGTTGCCCCGGAGGTTCTCTGATGGCATTCCGTCCTTTTCAAGACACTGCCGGTCTTTTAAAAACTGTGCCGTTCCCTGAGATGGTCCTGCTACGCCAGCGTTTCCCGCGCCCGCGTGTTGAGGACATCCCGGCGGCAGTTGCATCTGCCCTGGATGCCTCGGATATTCCCACGAAGATTCAGCGTGGTACACGTATAGCCATTGCCGTTGGCAGTCGTGGCGTGGCTGAGATTGCCACGATTGTCAGGGCGCTGGTAGGAGCGTTGCGCCGTTATGGGGCCGAGCCGTTTATTATTCCCGCGATGGGCAGTCATGGTGGGGCCACGCCGGAAGGACAGCGGGCAGTGCTTGCCAGTCTTGGCGTGACCGAAACGGCAATGGGAGCGCCTGTTATCTCCTCGCTCGAAGTCGATGTGCTTGGCGAGCTACCCGCCGGTATGCCAGTGCATATTGATCGCGCTGCTCATGCTGCCGATGGCATCATTGTCGTGAACCGTCTCAAGCCGCATACTGATTTCAGCGCGCCGGTCGAGAGCGGCATCTCAAAGATGATCGCTATTGGCCTGGGCAAGCATGCCGGAGCAATAACCGTGCATTCCTGGGGAGTCGAGGGTCTGGCTCACTACGTTCCCGAAGTGGCGAAATTCGCGGTGGCGCATGCCGCCATTCTCGGCGGGCTGGCCGTGATCGAAAACGCTTTTGACGAGGTAGCAGAAATAACTATGCTTGCACCGGAAGAGATCGGCGGTGAGCGGGAGCAGCAATTGACGGATAAGGCGAAAGCGATGATGGCGCGCCTGCCCTGGGATGATCTGGATGTGCTGGTGGTCGATAAACTCGGCAAGAATATCAGCGGCGCCGGCATGGATACCAATATTATCGGGCGTATGCGCTGTAGTAAAGAGCAGAAGCCGACCGCGGCGCGTATCACTAATATCGTCGTGCTCGATGTGACCGAAGAATCGCACGGCAATGCCATTGGTCTCGGCCTGGCCGATTTCATTCCCGCGCGTCTGCTCGATCACCTGAATAGCCAGGCGGTTTACATTAATTGCCTGACTTCCGGCGTCATCGCTATGGAGGCTGGGAAAATACCGATTACGCTGGAAACCGACCGCGAAGCCATCGCCGCTGCTATTCGCAGTGCTGGCCTTCCCGATTTTACCCGTGTCCAGGTTGCCCGTATTGAGAGTACCTTGCGCCTGGAGTATGTCCTGGCGAGCCGTAACAGTCTCGATCATCTTCGCCCTGGCAGCTCGGTTGAGGTTCTGGGCCAGCCTCAGCTATTCACTTTCCTGCCCGACGGATCACTTCCGCCGTTCTCAGCGGTCAAGATGCAATTTGCGTAGTCCTTTGAAAGGAGACAGAGGTCATGGAGAGCAAGCAGACGCTGCCATTTCATTCCATTGCCAGGAGTGCTGTACCAGGCGGTAAGCCGGTTGCTTTAAAGGAAGTCGCGGTTTTGCTGAATCCCGCAGATGATGTTGCCATTGCTCGTTTCCCTCTGAATCGTGGTATAGTGCTGCAACTCCCCGGCGAAATTCCTGGCGGTGAGGACAAAATCGAAGTGAAGCAGCTCGTTCCTGCCGGGCATAAAGTCTCCCTGCACGCTATTGCTGAGGGCCAGCCTGTGCGGCGCTACGGCTCGATCATTGGTTTTGCCACGCAGCCCATTGAAGCCGGCTCGCCCGTACATACGCATAATCTGGCGGTTGGCGAACTCAGGCAAGACTATGCCTACGGCGTCGATGTGCGTCCCGTCGATTTCGTGCCACCTGAGCAGCGCCGTACTTTCATGGGCTACAGGCGTCCAGACGGCAAAGCTGCCACGCGCAACTATATCGCCGTGATCAGCTCCGTCAACTGTTCGGCCTCGACTGTGCGCTTTATCGAGCGCCGCTTCGGACCGGAAGTGCTACGCGATTATCCCAATATTGATGGCGTGATCGGTCTGACGCACAAAAGCGGCTGTGGCCTGCGCATCGGCGGCGAGGCTTTAGAGCAGTTACAGCGCGTGCTGGCGGGTATGGCAGTGCATGCCAATGTTGGCGCTTATTTGATTGTTGGTCTGGGTTGCGAGAGTAATCAGATCCGAGAGATGATCGAGGCCACTCATCTCAATGCGGAGCAGAACTGGAAACAGCCGCTCTTCCTGACCATCCAGGAGAGCTATGGCATTACGCGCACCGTCGAAGAGGGCGCGCGCATCATCGGTGAACTGTTGCCGCGCGTTAACGATGTGAAGCGTGAACCGATTCCTGTCTCCGAGCTGGTACTGGCGCTGCAATGTGGTGGCAGCGACGGCTGGAGCGGTGTCACCGCCAATCCCGCGCTCGGCTATTGTGCCGACGAGCTGGTACGTCAGGGTGGCGCAGCCGTACTCAGCGAAACGCCCGAAATTTATGGTGCGGAACATATGCTCTTGCGTCGCGCGCGCAGTCGTGAGGTGGGCGAGAAATTTGTGGAGCGCATTCGCTGGTGGGAGCACTACACGGCGATCAACGATATGGAGATGGACAACAACCCTTCACCCGGCAATAAGCTCGGCGGTCTGACGACCATCTACGAGAAATCGCTTGGCGCCATCGCTAAAGGCGGCTCGACTCCCCTTAATGCCGTTTACAGATATGCCGAACCGATTACTGAGCGCGGTCTCGTGGTGATGGATACGCCCGGCTACGATCCCGTCTCCGTGACAGGCCAGGTGGCAGGCGGTGCCAATATCGTCGTCTTCACGACAGGACGCGGCTCGGCCTTTGGGTTCAAGCCGGCTCCTTCCATCAAGGTTGCTACCAATACGCAACTCTATGAAAACATGATCAGCGATATGGATATCAACGCCGGCGTTGTGCTGGACGGGGTGAGCGCGCAGGAAGTAGGCAGGCAGATCTTTGAAGAAGTCATCGCCGTCGCCAGCGGCAAAGAGAGCAAAAGCGAGGCACTGGGCGTCGGCGAGGAAGAGTTCGCGCCCTGGATTCTCGGTGCGACGATGTAAGACTCATTCTATCTTTCAGCCTGTTTATTTCTACAGGTGCTCCCCCTTCTTTTGCCCGGTGACATCCGCTGTGTCTGAAGCTATACTTCAGGCACACTTTTTACAAATAAAGGGAGGTCAAAATGGAGTGGATGAAAGTGCGGTGCAGAGCATCACACGTCAGTACCGACCGGGGGTTCCCCTCTACCTGATTGCGTTCGTGCTGGCGTGGATCTACGTTCCTGCCAGTATCGTCCTGAATCTGCTCATGGCTGTGTTTTTTGCTCTGTCGATGCGAAAAAAGTAAACCCACTCCCCAAACTTGCCATTTTCTGATATACTATACTGCAATAGACCCAATCTATCAAAAGTGTTGAAGGAGACGAGTAGGCGCTGATAATCCGGTGGAGAGATCGCACGGCTGGTGAAAGTGCGTCCGGCTGCACGCCGAAAATCACTCCTGAGCTGAACGCTGAAACAGCACGTCATAGACGGCTCCCATTGTTTTGTGAGCGGGACGAGGGAGAAGCACGCAGTGGAGTAAGCGAACCGGCCTTGCCCACCGTTATATGGGCAGGGATGTGATAGCATCTCTGAGAGTGGGCGTTCATGCTTTTTGTTGCTGCAAATGAACGTCAACGAGGGTGGTACCGCGAAGTGCTTATGCGCCTCGTCCCTTGCGGGGACGAGGTTTTTTTATTGCTGTAGAATCAGAAGATTGGAGTTATCGGGAGTTATGTATGTTCAAAGAAGTTGATACGAAACAATCATTTCCTGTACTGGAGCAGGGTATCGAGCAGTGGTGGAAGGAGCGCGGCATCGTCAAAAAGGCGCTGGAGCACGGTGATCGCGCCAGGACGTTCGTCTTTTTTGAAGGTCCCCCCACTGCCAACGGGCAGCCCGGCGTGCATCACATCGAGTCGCGTACCGGCAAGGATACTATCATCCGTTACCGACGCATGCGCGGCCACTATATTCTGGGCGCGCGCGGAGGCTGGGATACGCATGGCCTGCCTGTTGAACTGGAAGTTGAAAAGCAGCTTGGCTTTAAGGGCAAGCCCGATATCGAAAAATACGGCATCGCTGAATTTAACAAAGCTTGTAAGGAGAGCGTCTGGAACTATGTTCAGGAATGGGAGCGCCTGACGAACCGTATCGCCTTCTGGATCGACCTGGACAATGCCTATATCACATATGAGAACAACTATATCGAGTCGCTCTGGTGGATTCTCAAAACGTTCTGGGAGCGCGATCTGCTCTTCCGTGATTACAAAGTCACGATGCACTGCCCGCGCTGTGGCACCTCGCTCTCGGATCACGAGGTCTCGCTCGGCTTTCAGGAAAATGTAGACGATCCTTCGGTCTGGGTGCGCTTCCGCGTTCGTGCGAGTGCTCATCCGCTGAGCGCGCAACTGGAAGGCGCCGCCTTCCTCGTCTGGACCACAACGCCCTGGACCTTGCCGGCCAATGTCGCTATTGCCGTTAAGCCGGGTGCGTCCTATGTGCTGGTTGAGTACCAGGGCGAGCGGCTCATCCTGGCTGAAGCTCTGGCCGACAGAGTGCTTGGTGAGGGCAACTATACAGTGCTGGCGACCTTCGCCGGCGATCAACTGGACGGATTGCGCTATGAGAATCTCTTTGAGGGCGTGCCGGCGCCGGGTCAGCAGGTTGATTGGAGCACTCCCTACCGGATCATCGTCGATGATTATGTATCGCTGGAAGACGGTTCCGGCCTTGTGCATATCGCCCCTGCCTATGGCGACCTTGAGATCGGGCGCGCGCATGGCCTGCCCACGCTGTTCTCCGTCGATCTGGCCGGCATGACCCTGCCCGAATTCGAGCCACTGGGCTTCGGCGGCCTCTTCTTCAAGAAGGCCGATCCGGTCATCACGCGCAATCTCAAAGAGCGCGGACTGCTCTTCAAAGGCGAGCGCGTGCGGCACAGCTATCCGTTCTGCTGGCGCTGTGGCACACCGCTGCTCTACTACGCCAAGCCTTCCTGGTATATCCGTACCACAGCGCGCAAGGAGCAATTGCTCAGCAACAACGAGCAGATCAACTGGGTGCCGGAGCACATCAAGCACGGACGTTTCGGCAACTGGCTGGCGAACAATATCGACTGGGCGTTGAGCCGCGAACGCTACTGGGGAACGCCGCTGCCCATCTGGGTCTGTGATTCCTGTCATAGTGTCGATGTCGTCGGCTCGGTGGCTGAGTTGTCGCAAAAAGCCGGGCGCGACCTGTCTACGCTCGACCTGCACCGGCCCTATGTGGATGAAGTGACCTGGGCCTGCCAGCAATGCAGCGCGGGAACGTATCGCCGCGTCCCTGATGTCGCCGACTGCTGGTTTGACTCCGGCTCGATGCCCGTCGCTCAGTGGCATTATCCTTTTGAGAACGAAAACATCTTTGCTGTTGGTGGACAGGCCGATTACATCTCAGAGGCCATCGACCAGACGCGCGGCTGGTTCTACACGCTGCATGCTGTCTCGACGCTGCTCTTTGATCGTCCGGCGTTCAAGAACGTTATCTGCCTCGGTCACATTCTGGATGCAAAGGGCGAGAAGATGTCGAAGTCACGCGGAAACGTCGTCGATCCCTGGCAGCTCGTCGATACCTATGGCGCCGATGCGGCGCGCTGGTTTATGTGCGCGTCCGCCCCGCCGTACAATCCGCGCAACTTCGCCCTCGAATACGTCGGCGAGATGCAGCGCCAGTTCCTGCTGACGCTCTGGAACACCTACGCCTTCTTCGTCACCTATGCCAACGTTGATGGCTGGCAGTCGCCCATGCAGGGTGATCGCCGGAGTGTTGAGCTGCAACTGATTGATCGCTGGGCGCTGGCGCGTCTCAACGCACTGGTGCGCGATGTGACGGAGATGCTGGAGCACTACGACATTTATGGGCCGACGAGAGAACTCGAACGCTTTGTCGAGGATCTCTCGAACTGGTATGTACGGCGCAATCGCCGCCGCTTCTGGAAGGCCGAGAACGATAGCGATAAGCATGCAGCCTATCTCACGCTCTACACCTGCCTGGTGACGGTCGCAAAGCTGCTTGCACCGTTCACGCCGCATGTCAGCGAGGCGCTGTATCGGAATCTTGTGGCCGAGCAGAATCCCGCCGCGCCTGAGAGCGTTCACCTGGCGGCCTGGCCGGAGTACGACGTGAGCAGCATTGATGAGAAACTGATCAGCGATATGGACCTGCTGCTAGAGACCGTCAGCCTGGGACGTGCAGCGCGTCAGAATGCCGGGCTGCGTGTGCGTCAGCCATTGAGCGAGCTGCTGGTACGGGTGACGCGCCACGATGCCGACGCCGGGGCGCTGCGTCGCTTTGAGGACGAGCTGCGCGAGGAGTTGAACGTCAAACAGGTGCGCTTCCTGGGTGTCGAGGATGGGCTGGTCGAGTATTACTTCAGGCCCAATCTGCCGGTACTCGGCAAGAAGTACGGACGCCTCATTCCTGCAATCAAAAGCGCACTGAGCGAACTGAAAGGCGAAGCCGCCACGCGCGCTGCACATACGCTCGAATCCGGTCAGTCCATCGAGGTTGAAGCAGGTGGGCAAAAACTACAGCTTGGGCCGAACGAGGTCTTGATCTCGGCTACTTCGCCTGAGGGCTATGCCGTTGCCGAGAGTGAAGGGCTGGTCGTTGCACTCAATACCTCGCTCACGCCCGAACTGATGCGCGAAGGACTGGCCCGCGACCTGGTACGCTTGATCCAGGACGCACGCAAGTCGGCGGGATTCGCCATCACCGACCGCATCCATGTCAGATTGCAACCGCATAACGGCGCTGACAATCTCGATCTAGCTGCTGTACTTGCCGATTACGGCGATTATATCAGCGCCGAGACGCTGGCGAACTCGCTGCGGCCCGGCCTGGATGGCGCTGGCTACTATACAACCGACGTCGAACTTGAGGGCGGCAGGGCGACGATAGCGATAAAGCGTAGTTGAAATCGGTTCTCGTCAGGAACTACTCATGGGCAGGAGCATCAATTTCCTCTGCCCATGAGTTTTTACCATTCTCTTCTATTGACAGATCGCAAATATGACGGTAAGATTGAAGTGCTGAAATACTTCATAGGGGAAAGGATGAGAGAGCCATGCAAGTAAAACAGCGTGAATCCAGACAATCCAGCAAACTGATGCGCGTTGGGGCGTAGTGTGATGTCGGATTTCGCCAGGCCCTATGAAGCATTTGAGCATACTGCTGATATTGGCCTGCACGCCTATGGCAAGACGCTTGCCGAATTATTCGTTCATGCAGCCCAGGGGATGGAAAGCCTGATGGTGCCGCTGGAGCAGGTGCGTGCAGTCACCAGCCGGGAGATGAAGGCGGAGGGCCACGACACGGTTTCGTTGCTCGTCGCCTGGCTCAGCCAGTTAGTCGTCCTGTTTGACACTGAATTTCTCCTCTTCTGCGATTTCAAAATCGACATCATCACAGAAACCCACGTCGCCGGTCGCGCTTATGGTGAGGTCTACGATCCTCAGCGTCACGAACTGAGCAGCGCCATCAAAGCTGTCACGTGGCACGAGGCCGCCGTCAACCATACTGATCGCGGCTACGAGGCGCGCATCATTTTCGACATTTAAGCATTTCAGTACGCTCGCATTCCGATCATGCTGTACTGAGAGCGTCTCTGTGCTTCCTATAGTCTTAATGAAGAGTTCCAATGATTCTGCTGACTCGTGTGATTCGTGTGAGCAATAGATAGAGGAGAAGCAAACAGTTATGGGCAACGAGATACCTCTTGAGCGGATTGACGCGAACCGCTGGCGTATCCCTCAGAGTTACAGGACGGAGATGCAGGTTCCCGGCATCGTTTATGCTGATGATGAGTTAATCGAGCAGATTCGCCAGGATAATTCATTGCAGCAGGTAGCCAACGTGGCGACGCTGCCGGGTATTGTGGGTTATTCGCTCGGCATGCCTGATATCCACTGGGGGTATGGTTTCCCGGTGGGTGGAGTGGCCGCGACCGATACCGAATATGGTGTCGTCTCGCCGGGCGGCATCGGCTTCGATATCAACTGTGGCGTGCGCCTGCTGGCAACCGATCTGCTGCATGACCAGGTACGCGGCAAGGTTGATAAGCTGGCCGATGCGCTTTTCGAGAATCTCCCTTCGGGAGTGGGGGGCAAGGGCATGCGCGATCTGACAGATGAGGAGATCCGCCAGGTCATGCTGCGGGGATCTGCCTGGGTTGTCGAAGAGGGCTACGGCTTTCCCGAAGACCTTGAAGTGACCGAGGAGCACGGCTGTCTGGCGGGCGCCAATCCTGATGCCGTTTCGCGGACCGCCATTCAGCGTGGTCTTAAACAGCTTGGGAGTCTGGGGTCAGGCAATCACTTCTGCGAGGTGCAGGTTGTCGATCACATCTATGATGCACAGGTGGCGGAAGCTTTTGGCATCGGGCAGAAGGGCCAGGTGGTCACGACCATTCACTGCGGCTCGCGCGGCTTCGGCCACCAGATCGCCGAGGACTACATCAGGCTGGCCGAGGCGAAGCAGCAGGACTACGGCTTCAAGCTGGTAGATCGGCAGCTTGCCTGTCTGCCGTTGCAGTCGGAGAAGGGGAAGGAGTACCTGGGCGCGATGGCCTGTGGAGCCAACTTCGCCTGGGCCAATCGTCAACTCCTGATGCATGGAGTGCGGCAGGCTTTTGCCAGCGTCTTCGGGCGGCGGGCAAGGCCGAAAGAGATGCCGCTGGTGTATGACGTGTGCCATAACATCGCCAAGATGGAAGAGTACGAGGTAGAGGGACAGAAGAGGCGTGTCTGTGTCCATCGCAAGGGAGCGACGCGCGCGTTCCCGGCGGGAAATTCTGATGTGGCCGAAAGGTATCGGGATGTGGGGCAGCCGGTGCTCATCCCCGGCGACATGGGCCGCTTCTCGTTTGTGCTCGTTGGCGCTCAGGGCGCGATGGAGCAGAGTTTCGGCACCACCTGTCATGGCGCCGGTCGTCGTCAGAGCCGTACTGCTGCTAAAAAGTCCATCAGCAGCAAGGATCTGCTGGCACAGCTAGAGGCGCGTGGAATCACTGTGCGCGTTCACAGCAAGGGACTGCTGGCCGAAGAGGCGCCCCAGGCGTACAAGGACGCTCAGCAGGTGGTGAACGTCGTTCACAACGCGGGCCTGGCAAGCCTGGTCGCGCGTCTCAAGCCAATCATTGTAGTGAAGGGGTAACCTTGAGAGGTCAGGGGCGATTGCCCCTGACCCTCCTACTCCACATCGAGGCCGGGCTGGTAGAGCGTCTCGGCCTGCTCAACTTCTGTCTCGGCTTTTGCGCTCTCAGCCGCCGCCGGTTGTGGTTTGCGCAGCGCCATGAAGAAGAGATTCAGAAGAATGGCCGTGATGCTGCCTGCCGTGATGCCGCTGTTGAGGATAATTTGCAGCCAGCCGGGAAACTCATGGTAGATGCCTGGTGCGCCGACCGGGATCAGTCCCACACCCACGCTGATCGCCACGATCAAGAGGTTATTGTTGTCCTTAAAATCTACCTTCGAGAGCACTTTTATACCATTCGCAGCGACAGCTCCAAAAAGCGCAATCCCTGCTCCGCCTAGCACCGGCGCCGGAATAGAAGCCACAATCGCAGCCAGTTTGGGAAAGAGGCCAAGCGCCATGAGAATCACACCGGCGGACGAAACGACGAAGCGGCTCTTGACGCCCGTCAGGCTGACAAGGCCGACATTCTGTGCGAAGGCCGTGTAAGGGAAGGAATTCAGGATGCCACCGATGATCGTCGAAAGTCCATCCGCCTGCAAGCCCCTGGTCAGAGCACTGCGCGTCAGTGGCCTGCCTACAATCTCTCCGACCGCAATAAAATCGCCCGTTGTCTCCATCATCGAGACCAGCATGACTAGCATCATCGAAATCGTCGAAGCGATATCAAAGGTGGGGAGTCCATATCTAAATGGGGTGGTCACGCCGAGCCAGGCCGAGGAAGCGACGGCTGAAAAATTGGTCAATCCCAGTGGAATAGCGATCAGCAAGCCGATCACCAGCCCAAGCAGAATGGCGATATTGCTGATGAAGCCCTTGAAGAAACGGTAGATAAGCAGAATCAGTAGCAGGATCACAAACGCCAGGATGATGAATTCGCTGTTGCCAAAGTTAGACGCTGTGGGATTGCCCCCACCGGCCCAGGTCACGGCTACCGGTAACAGAGAAATACCGATGATAGTGATGACGGAGCCAGTAACGACCGGAGGAAAGAACGCGATCAGACGGCTAAAGAAAGGACTGATTAACAGCGTGAACAGGCCGGCGATGATGATGGAACCGTAGATCGCCGTCAGTCCGTGCGCGCCGCCAATCAGAATCATCGGCGTGACGGCGGCGAACGTGCAGCCCTGTATAACAGGGAGCTTGATACCGATAGGGATTTTCCCCAGACCGAGCGTCTGGATAAGAGTGGCGATGCCGCAGGTGAAGAGGTCAGCATTGATCAGATAGATTATCTGCTCCTGGCTCAGTTTGAGCGCACTGCCAACGATGAGGGGAACCGCGACAGCGCCGGCATACATTGCCAGAACATGCTGTAGACCATAGATCAGCAACTGACTGAGAGGGAGCATCTGGTCAACCGGGTGAATGCTCTGGGATTGATCTTTCGCAGCGAGAGCCGCTTTTGCCATGAAAAAAACTCCTCTGATTTAGAATGTCTCCAATTTATAGAGAATCGCCTGAAAGACGATATTCTCAGGGATGGCAGCGACGATGCGACCAGTCTGTGTGGCTGATGTGAAACGTTATAAGTGGCGGAGAGTTCAATACTCGATGTGAATAGAGTAAACACAATTTTTGTTGTTGTCAAGTGTTAAATGTATCTATAGATAGTTTGCACATGGGGATGAGCAGCTTACCAGATCTGGAAAGTTGCTGAAACCGAAAACATACCCTCAAGTTGTCTTCCCTGAAAGAGCATGTAATGGCTTGCGCTGGCGTGCCTGGAACCAGTTGAATAGGTAGGCCAGCGTCGCCAGCACGAAGAAAGCGTTGCGTATAGCGATACTCTCGAAAAAGCCGGGTGCGCTCATGAGCAGAGCCGGGTCCTGTGTGAGCAAGTGTGAATAGAAGAAGCTGTAAATGAACATCGTGAGCAAAGAAACAATGCCCCATGAAACCAGCCAGAATCCTTCAAATGCGCCTGCATAGGCCAGAAGCGGGATGAGCCAGATAAGATACTGCGGGCTGAAAACTTTGCCGGTTGCAATGGAGACGAGCAGCAGAGCGATAAAGCCCTGAGTAATATCGAATCTGGAGTGCCACTGCTGCCAGAGGATGTAGAGGATGCCCAGGAGCAGCGCAGCGGTACTCAGATGAGAGACCGGCTCACTAAGAAGACTGGTGATATTATAGGAGCCAAAGTCCAGTCTGACCTCAAAGGGAAAAAAGTTTCTCGCTAGCCAGAGGATGGTACTGCCGGTAGCTTCGACCTGAATAGGTCTGTCTGCAAAGTAATCGAGCTGGTTCAGCACTGCGCCCTGGAAGTTGAGCAGGGCAAAGCAGGTGGTAATGCCGATCACGATACCTGCGAAAACCAGACTATTTTTCCAGCGCCAGCGCAGGCTGTGGCGCAGCAGAGCGCGGAGTTGCTGTAGTAATGACTCGTTTCTGCCCGGCCTTTTTGCAGGAGAGAGCTGCCCGGCGGCCTGTTGCTCGGCAATAAAAAGGGCTGGCAGCAAGAGCAGCGGGTAGAGTTTCATCAATACCCCGAAAGCCAGAGCGACGTAGGCCGTTGTCCAGTGCCGGCGCTCGGCAGCAATCAAGCAAATCAGTGTGAGTGCTGCCGGAATCAGGTCGAAGCGGTTCGGAGATGTTGCGATAGCTCCTATGAAGAGATAGAAGGCAAACATAAATGCTGCGCCCTGTGGACCATAGCGCAGGAGCAGCCAGTAAATCAACACGGCCACCAGAGACATCAGCAGTGCAAAGGCGAACTGGTAATACGCCAGCGGTAAGAACAACGCCAGGGAAAAGGGCAGCAGCGTCAATGGTGGGTATTCAAGTGGGAACATGCGGAAAGGTGGTTGAGGTATACTCTGTGCTAAGAAAGCGCATTGCTCTTGAGGCAGCAAGTGTATTGCGCTGCTGCCGAGCCAGAATGTGAGGGCATAGCACTGATAGCGTGCCGGATCGCTTGTAGGCCAGAAAAACAACCAGGAGACTCCCCAGAACATGATGATAGCCACAAAGATGATCGGCACATAGGCGATCATGCCGCTACGAGCGGAGAAAAGCTGGTTGAACCGTGCCCATAGCCACCTGGTTTTGCCTGCGTTCTTCTGCTGTGCATATTCTTGTAACAAAATCGTCTAGCCTCTTTTCTCTCTGTTTGACAGACTCTCGCTAGCGATGCTATAATCCTGACCTGATGCGTATGCCGCCGGGTGTCTGCGCGACTATTTTGCAAAACGAGTAGTGAGTGGTGGTAGTCACGAACAGAAATCAATCATGCTCATCAGCGAGGGAGAGAGTATTATCAGTGGATAACAGGAATCGTACAGAGTCCGCGACGTTGAAAGTAGGCGATATCGCCCCTGATTTCACGCTCAAGACGGCGCAGGGTGGAACGTGGCGTCTCAAAGATTGGCGTGGCAAAAAGAACGTCGTGCTGGCATTCATTCCTTTTGCATTTAGCAGCGTTTGTTCAGTGCAGTTGCCTTCCTATGAGGCCGAACTGGAACAATTCAAGCAGCGGGATACCGAGATTGTCAGTATCAGCCTGGACAGCCCATATACACTGGATGCCTGGGCGAAGTCGATCAATGTTTCTTTCCCGCTGCTTTCCGACTTTTATCCGCAGGGACAGGTTGTTGATCTTTATGGCGTACGTCATGCAAAGGGCATGGCAGAACGTGCGCTCTTTGTGATCGACAAAGAGGGCGTTATCCGGCATATCGAAATCACCTATACGCCTGGTGAATTGCCTGATAATGAGAAACTGCTGGAAGTTGTACGTAGTCTCGCGTAGGCGAGAGTTGTTACTCCACCACGAAGCGTCCCATCATGCCCATATCTTCATGCTCTAGATTGTGACAGTGGAAGACATATGGTCCGCGATAGTCAGTGAATGTAGCTATAATACGTACACGCTCTCCTTTTGACAGAAGAAACGTATCTTTCCAACCGGCGTCACCGGGGGCAGGACGTCGCCCGTTGCGGCTCAGGACCTGGAACATGATATCGTGAATGTGGATCGGGTGATTCGCGTCGCCGGTGAATTCCCAGATCTCTGTCGAGTTGAGTCTGGGGCGTGCGTCAGCGTAGTTGGGATCGAAGTGTTTACCGTTAATCGTCCACATGCCCTGGCCGAGCAGAAACTCGAATGAGCGTGTAACGGTGGCCTTCGCAGGATCTATAGGTGCAATAGGGGTGAGCGTGGCGGGGATGGCATAATCATCCTTCTCCTTCCGTACCACATCAAAGCGCATAATATCTGCCACGCGGCCTCGCCCGTGAAGATTTTTCATGATGATCTGTGAGCCGACCGGACAGCGGGAAAAATCAATGATCACATCGTTGCGTTCAGCCGAAGCCAGCAAGAGCGTCTGCCGCCGAACCGGTGCCGGCAACAGGCCCCCATCGCTGCCAATCTGGATGAATGGCTGACCGGAACTCAGAGCAAGTTCGTAAAGGCGAGCGCCGGAAGCATTCAGGATACGGAAGCGATACTTTGTGGTAGAAACCTGTAAGAACGGCTGAACGGCTCCGTTGACCAGGATAGTATCGCCAAAAACGCCATAGCCGTACTGTGGTAGTACGCCCGGTGTATGGGAGAGCGAAGGATCGAGAGCAGGATAGAAAAACGAGCCATCGGCGTTGAAGAAGCGGTCGGTGATCATCAGGGGGATGTCGTGTTCTCCTCTGGGGAGTGGAAAGCTCTCTTCTATCTCGTCTCGCAGTAAATAGAAGCCGGCAAGCCCTTTATAAACCTGAGGACCGGTAAAGTCCATGCGATGGTCATGATACCAGAGCGTTGAGGCGCGCTGCCGGTTAGGATAGATGTAGTCCTTTGATGAGCCGGGGGAGACCAGATCTGTCGGGTCGCCGTCGCTTTGTGGGGGCGTGTGGCCGCCGTGCAGGTGTGTTGTGGTTGGAACGGGCAGCGCATTCGTCTGGCGAATCACCACGCGGCGGAAGCTTTTTGCTTCGATGGTTGGGCCAGGAAAAATGCCGTTATATCCCCAAATGGGTGTTGTAAGACCGGGAAGAATATGGGCCTGTCCCGCTTTTTGTGTGATATGGTAATAGTCTGTAGAGGAATCACGCGAAACCGGCTGGAGAACTGGCAGGACCGGCAGGGCCACCTGAAATGGCTTGACGGGGGGACTTGCCACTCTCGCAGTCGCATAGGCGCGATTCAATGATTGCCAGGGAACTCCTGGCAGAACGGCCAGCCCGGTCCCGCCGACCAGTCCCAGTTTCAGCATATTACGGCGTGATATGATCATTTTTCCCTCCCCATTTAGTGGATGTACCACGGCACGGATACGATGCACTACGAATGCCTGGCGAAATAGTTCTTCTCCGGGAGCAGGAATACTGGTGATTCTCGGCTAGCAGAGATAAGTGTAACGCCTGGAAGGTGGACTGTCTATTAGCAAAAATAAGTATTTTCAGAGTGGTTCACCTCATCAGGACTTTGTGTACCCCTTCACTTGTCCAGGGCTGGCCCTCCTGTTATAATGGCACAACTACGCCTGTCCGGCGTTTCGCTCTCAAACCCGGTCAAAATCCCGGTGTACTGACAGATATGTATGATCCAGCCTGAATTCAGCTTTTGGAGGCCCGTTCTTATGAAACGTTCTACGATAAACGGCTTTTCTCTGTACTCTTCTGTACTTGTTCTTGCTTTTCTCCTGGCTGGCTGTAGCCTGTTCGGCTTTAGCTTTGGTGACAATGGAAATTCCACCCGCTCAACTCCTACTCCTGCCCCGACACAGGCACCCGCTACTCCAACTCTTGTGACCTATAAAGGTGATGGCTATACTATCAGCTACCCTCAGGACTGGAAGGTGACGACAAAAGATAATGCGGTGACATTTACCGATCCTGTCGGCATTACTCTGTTTAGAATCGACACAGCCCCAAATCCAAATGGTGTGGCACCCGCCGACCAGTTTGTGAAATTCGGCCTGTCAACGGTAAAAGGGATGGTCAAAAACTTCCAGCAGGAGAACGTTCCCGCCACGACTTCGGTGAACGGCGTAACCTGGAGCCAGGCGGCTGCAACCGGTGATTTCACACAAAACGGGCAAACAGCAAAAGTCAAAGCTATTGTTATGGCGACCAACCACCCTGAACATGCCATGGCAACAAAGGCAT
>JADBKA010000024.1 GCA_014896635.1 Ktedonobacteraceae bacterium | reverse complement strand
CTCGGCGGCCAATTCCAACCATGCGCTGAGCTTGGGACTAACGGGCAAGCCTTCCTCGGCGTAGGCGATGGCGGGAGCGAAGATCGCCTCAGCGGGAAGCGTACCAAACCGCTCCAGGGCCGTGAACCAGCCGTCAACTGCTCCCGGCACGTTGATCGAGAGAGGGCCGCGCAAGGGGATCTCGGTCATATTGCGTGTGGCGAAATAGTCGGGTGTCAGTCCCTGCGGCGCGCGGCCACTGCCATTGAGTGCATACAGTTGCCGCGTCCTGGCATCCCAGATCAGCATAAAAACATCGCCGCCGGCAGAACAGGTCGAGGGGTAAACGACGGTCATCGCTATATTTGCCGCAATGGCGGCATCAATGGCATTGCCACCCAGGGTGAGCATAGAAAGGCCGGCCTGTGTGGCGAGATAATGTGCGGTGGCGACCATTCCTCGTGTGCCGAGAACAGGTTGTTCGGAGAGCATCGTCAGGAGACTCCATTCTTTTCAAAAGCAGTAATGCAGGTTTCAGAGAAGAGCGCGAAAGCATATCTCGCGCTCTACCTATCTTTCGAGCATTTTGAAGGATTCCTGCAAGCAGGCTCTCTGTTGTTGTGACCCTGCCTGGTTATCAGTGTATCACCGGCGCTCTCCCGTTGCAAATTTCAATATATCCCTATTGCCAGTTTGCGGCAGCTCTGCTGCTGACTCATCGCGTCTGAAGGCGCCTTCAGCAAAGTGGCATCATCTGAGGACTTGCTTGCCAGGAGGGAGGATGAGCAAAGTGCCTGCGCATCTTGCTCATCCAGTAGTAGAGAAGGATCAAGGGATCTGAAAATTCGCTGTGGCCTGTGTGGGTGCCTGATTAGGTGCGCTTGGCAGGAAGATGAGCGTGAAGTCTGTCGAATCCTGCGGCATGACAAACGTCACCGTGTGCTGTACATTGGTCTGTCCTGCTTCAACGGTATCAAACGTCTTGAGTGGCGGGCTGGTCGTGGTGCCTGACCTGAGCCGCATGTCGGTGAGGCCACCATAGAAGGCATGCGTCGAGTTGTTGTTGATGGTGAGATTGACGACGACGTAAGTCTTATCTTTAGGAGCCTGCGGCCCATCGGAACTGAGGGTTGCGGTCACCTGGGTGATGATGAATTCGACGCCGCCGTAGGTAAATTTTGTATTCGGCGTGGCTTTACGCGGTTGATACTTCGCCAGGTCGGCCTTGCCGGTCAGGGGAATGTCAATCTGTGTCTCGGTGGCATTGCCGATCCTGAGCGTATACTTGCTGACGTCTATATTCTGAGTAATAGGGAAGTCAACCCAGTTGGTGCGAGAGATTGACTGCGCGGGTGTATCGAGATGTTGAACGGCGTGGGCGCTGATCGTTGTTCCGCCCGGTGCGATGAGTCGGAACTCTTCCTGGTAGTTGAAGTAGACGCCTTCGATTGCGCCAGTCTGCTCCTTGAAGTTCAGCCGCAACAGCCCTTTTCCTTCATTGAAGCGAGTATCGTCGGCAAACGTTGGCGCCTGCTGTGCATCCACAAAGGTCATGGTAATCACTGAGTAGGTCACGGTTGCATTGATCGGCGAGCCGGTTTGCTTGACAGGGGAGGTTGGCGTAGCGGCATGGCTGCGGTTGCTGGTAGATGTGGTAGTTGAGTGGCTGCTCGAAGGGAAGATGCGAGCGAAGAAGACGCAACTGATGATTGCCAGAATGATGAGCAGCCAGGCGAAGCAGCCAGCAAACCAGTGCTGTATGCCCTCGCCGGCTTTACGCAGCAGCAGCAGTCCGATAATCGTGCCGATAATGCCTGCTGCTGCGTTATTATTATTGTTGCTACGGGCGTAAGGAGGAACTGGCTGGTAAGGTGGCTGAAATTGCTGCTGCCCCATTGGCCTCTGCTGCCACTGCTGTCCCGCTTGTCCCGGATCATAGCCTGTGTAGGGAGGTGGCTGCATCCCTTGCTGATAGGGTGGTGGTGGAGGCGTGGAAGAGGGGACAGTAGGTGGCGATGGTGGTAAGTCGTTCGCCGACATAATCGTCGGGTTGCCCGGTGTGCTGGCATCCTGAAGTGCGCCGCAGTTTGTGCAGAAGCGCTGGCTCACAGGAAGGGGTGTTCCACAGCGCGGGCAGGGACGCGAGGGGTTCTGGCTCATTTGTTTGTTCCTTTCGGCTCAGCTTTTTTCATAGCATAAACGCTACAGCCTATAAAAATTCGCATATGTGATGCGGAGGATAGCGGATCTTGCCATGAGTGCGAACGCGGATCTGTCAAAATGTGGTACCTCTGTCTGTCTGTCTGTTCGTTTTGATGGCAAGAAGTTCTTTCCCCCAGATGTGCTCATCTTTCTAAACATCAATATAAAGAAAACTGAACAACAGAACCAGTTATCTGCTCACAGAGGACCTGTGGGTTTTCTCACTATTCGGCCAGGTGCAGAATTCCACAACATATTCATACCCTCTCCATAAGTTCTCCATATCTGCTGGTTACACTATGATTGGAAACGGGAAGGACCCGTACGAAAGAAGGAAAGAAAAGATAGGAGACTTGCCATGAAGACATGGTTAAAAATTGGATTGCTGGCGGCGGTCCTCGCCGTCGCTGCGCTGGTAGTAACTGGTGCAACTGCTTTTGCGAGGGGCCCTGTAGCGCAGAACACCGCATCCGCCGCTGGTCCGGGGTACGGCGCCGGCTTTAGAGGCGGCGACAACTGGGGTGGCCCTGAGAACTCGCTGGTAGCTATCGCGGCTAAAGAGCTTGGTATGAGCCAGGCTGACCTGGTTGCTCAGTTGAAGAGCAAGACGATTGCTCAGGTGGCGAAGGAGAAAAACGTAGCGCTGGATAAAATTGTGAACGCCTTCCTTGCCCCGCGCCAGGAAGCTCTCAAGAACGCAGTAGCTGCCGGGCGACTGACGCAGGCGCGGGCTGACCAGATGCTTGCGACGATGAAGGCGAACGTCACCGCGCAGTTGAACAAGAGCTGGACGCCGCGCGGTCCCGGCATGGGCCTGGGTTTTGTGGATGCCAATGGCGATGGCATCTGCGACAATCGAACTCGGTAGTGTCGTCAATCCTCAAGTAAATGCTGAGGATATAGTCACCAGGAGAGGGGGGATGCTTACCGGCGTCCCGCCTCTCTCTTTCATGAGTTTTTGCGCTGATGACGGATCATCTCTATGCTCGCCTTCAAAACCGAACGCTGCCACTATCCTCGACATCTCTGGCTGTGGGACACGGAGGAGTGGCGCCGGTTGCGCAGACGGCGTGTGTAGTGCATAATGACAGCGTGTAGACGCTGTACCCGCCACGTTTAGCGAGCGGTTCTCTGGAAAGGCCATGTCTCACCGTATCCTCATCGTCGATGACGATCAACATATTGTGCGCTTATTGAAATCATATCTCGAAAAGTCGGGTATGACGGTTCTCTCAGCATATGATGGAGAAGAGGCTCAGCGCCTGATTTGCCGTGAACGTCCCGATCTGGTGGTGCTCGATCTAATGCTACCCGGCCGCGATGGGTGGGAGATTACACGCTGGATTCGCGGTGACGAGCATCTGGCAGCAATCCCCATTCTGATGTTGACTGCGCGCGTCGAAGATATCGATAAGATTCTCGGTCTCGAACTGGGCGCTGATGATTACCTGACCAAGCCTTTTAATCCGCGCGAAGTGGTGGCGCGCGTGCGGGCAATCCTGCGCCGTACGGGTGGCACAATGCACGCTGCGCATATATTGCAGATAGGTGAGTTGCACCTGGATGTGGACCAACACACGCTCAGAGTGGCCGGGGAGCCTGTGGAAGTGACACCAACCGAATTCGCACTGCTCAAAACGCTAATGGAACATCCCGCTCATGCTTTCACGCGTGCCGAACTGCTGGAGAAGGCGCTTGGCTATTCCTATGAAGGATTAGACCGTACGCTCGACAGCCATATCAAAAATTTGCGCAAGAAGATCGAGCGGGATGCTGGTCATCCGCGTTATCTCGAAACCGTATTTGGTGTTGGCTATCGTATGCGCGGAGAAAGCGAGCGGGAGAGATGAAGCGATTATGGGTGCGGCTGACACTGGCTTTTGTCGCCGTCACACTCATCGGAGTTGGTCTGGTAGCGGTGCTGGCCGATATCAGCGCGGACCGGGCGTTTCGCCAGTATGTTGCACGTCAGGACATGATCACGCAGAGCGGCCTGCTCGACAAACTTGCTGCTTTTTATCAACGTCAGGGAAACTGGAATGGCGTTGAGGCTGTCTTCTCCGGCGCGCCGGGTGTTGGGTCGAGCGGTCGTGGACAGGGGCAAGGACAGGGGCAAGGACAGGGGCAGATGCGCAGACGCCCTGCTTTGTTGCTGGCCGATAGTAGTGGCCGAATCGTCTATGATGAGCGCGGGGTGCGGAACGCAGATATGCTCACGGCGGACGAGCATGCCGCTGCATTGCCGATTGTTGCGAGTGGCAGAACGGTCGGCTATCTCGTCGTCGGCTCACCTGAGAGTGGAGCAATACCGCCGTCGGCTCAGCAGTTTCTTGATCAACTGCGTACCACACTGGTCATCGTTGCGCTGGCGGTGGGTGCGCTGGGAATCCTGCTTGGCCTCATCATCAGTCGTACGCTGACCGCACCACTGGCGCATCTTGTGCAGGCAGCGCGCGCCTTCGCCGCCCACGATTGGCAACGCCGCGTCAAGATCGGCGGTACCGACGAAGTGGCCGAGGTGGGACGCGCCTTCAACGCGATGGCATCTGAGCTTCAGCGTATCGAAACGCTGCGGCGCAATATGATCGCCGATATTGCCCACGAGCTGCGCACGCCGCTCACGGTGATGCAGGGCAATTTGCAGGCCATGCTCGATGAGGTCTATCCGCTTGAGCGCAGCGAGATTGCCACGTTATATGATGAGACACGTCTACTCACGCGGCTAGTTGACGATCTCCGCGACCTGTCGCTGGCGGATGCGGGCCAGTTGCCGCTTCAGCTGCAATCCGTTGATGTGATTCCCATTCTGCATGCTGCTGTCGCGCATTTTGCCCTGGCTGCTGAGGCACAGAACGTGCAACTCGTCGTGAGCGCTGACGAGAAACTGCCATGTGTGCGCGCTGATCCTGACCGCCTGGCCCAGGTTTTGCGCAATCTTCTGGCGAACGCGCTGCGTTATACAGCGGGGGGCGGAAGTATTCGGCTGACAGCCGCTCTCGAACCCGGCGGTCGTATGTGTATCGCTGTGAGCGATACGGGAGAGGGCATTGCCACAGAGGATCTGGCGCATGTGTTTGAGCGCTTCTATCGCGCAGATAAGGCGCGTGCGCGGACGCAGGGCAGCACGGGTCTGGGCCTGGCGATTTGCAAAGCGTGGGTTGAAGCAATGGGCGGCGAGATTGGCGCCAAGAGTAAGAAAGGAGAGGGCAGCCAGTTCTGGTTCCTGCTACCGTTGACCGAAGAATTGCCGGAGAAAAGGAACGCCGGCAGAAGTCTTAAACGGGTTTGATCTTATCTTTAAGAATGAGGGAAGCATATTGGAAGGTATCAAAAATTATTTGATTGACATGGATGGCGTGCTGGTACGCGGCAGAACGCTGATTCCAGGAGCCGCAGAGTTTATACAACGCCTGCGCGATCAGGGCATTCCTTTCCTGATCTTCACCAACAACTCGCTGTATACGCCACGCGATCTCCAGGTGCGCTTATCGTACCTGGGATTGAACGTGCCACCTGAGTCGATCTTTACATCTGCGCTGGCAACTGCGCAGTTTCTACACGCTCAGCGGCCCGGCGGAAGCGCGTATGCCGTTGGTGAGTCCGGGCTGACGACGGCGCTGCACGATATCGGCTATGTCCTGACCGATCAGCAGCCGGAGTACGTGGTACTGGGCGAAACCACCACCTACAGTTTTGAGCGCATTACGCGCGCAATTCGCTGCGTCAGCGATGGCGCCCGTTTTATCGCGACAAATCCCGATGTAGCGGGACCGGGTGAGGGCGGAATGGTTCCCGGCACAGGCGCCGTCGCTGCGTTGATCAGCGCGGCCACCGGCGTTCAGCCGTATTTTGTCGGCAAGCCTAATCCGCTCATGATGCGCACTGCCCTGCGCCAGATCGGTGCGCATTCAGAGGATTCCGCCATCATCGGGGATCGCATGGATACCGATATCGTCGCCGGCACCGAGAGCGGTCTACGCACAATCCTGGTGCTCACCGGCGTAACCGCACGCGAGCAGGTGGATCGCTTCCCTTACCGACCAACCTGGATACGCGAGTCCATTGCCAGTATCGAGCTATAGCCTCTGTCCCACCGGCGCGCTTTTGTCGAGTGCGGCGTCAACCTGTTCGGAGAGCTGCTGCGTGGACGCAAAACCGTAGTTCACTGCCGAGACCTGGCCGCCAGCATCCAGCACAACGGTGGCAGGCACCGTCAGGATATGATAGCGCCGCGCCAGGTCCGGCTCGTTCGCTGCATCGACATGGATGACTGCGACCTCTGGGCCGCGCTCTCGCATCAATCGTTGTAAAGCTGGCGCTTGCAGCGTATGACACTGACGACAGCCTGCGCTGCTAAAGGCCAGGATATGAACGCGCTCAGACCCGGATGAGGCGCCCCCGGCAGGAGCGGACAGATTGTCGGGGGCGCTCGCAGCGAGCGCGAGTTGCCGCTGCCTGTTCACAAAAGCGCGCCCGGCCCGCACCAGCAGCCAGAGCGCGGCAACGAGCAATAGTAAGATTACCAGGCGTACAATAGTATCTGCCATGTATTCACACTCCCCGCCAGTGGAATGTACCTTCATAGCGCACGCGCGGCAGCAGTCCCAGACGCCCCAGGTAGTAGTAAACCAGGCAACCGGCACAGAAGCCGATAGTCAGGTTGATCCCTGCCAGCACGAAAACGATGAGATCAAGTATCCAGCCGACGACAGGCGCGTGCAAAAAGAAAAGCACAATGCTTGCGGCAAGGAGAAATACTGCACCGACTCCCTGTGCAAAGCGATGTGGCGCTGGATCATCTTCGACGATGCGCGGTTGCAGCAAATGCAGCGGCACAACGACTCCCCGGTAGAGTAACCTGAAAGGTCCTGCCGCCGGTACAAGGGCGCTCAGCGCCAGGGCCACAGCGGCAATCAGGACAATGACTGGCTGGTTGAACACAAAAGCCAGGCCGCTCAGGGCGACCACCCAGCCCTGTGAAAACTTTAAAAGATGACTGTCAACACGCGGCGTATCACCGCTGGCAATGGCAGAAGTTCCCACTCTGTATACTCTCCTGCAATGAACAATAGAATGAACAAATCCCCTGTCAGGCACTTTGTTAATAAAGTATATCAGGAATATAAACAAAATGCCAGAGGTAGGGGATTCTCAGCCGGGCTGCTCTTTTTCTTGACTTTCCTTTTGTCTTTCTCCTATACTCGATACGGAAATACTCCACTGGCGAGCATTCGTGCTGGTACAAAAGTGCTGCATACACATTTGTGTATGGTTTTCAGGAGAAGGAAGGAGTTCTCTATGGCTGCAAAGAAGCTGTTGATGCTCGTTGGTGACTATGTTGAGGATTACGAAGTGATGGTGCCATTTCAGACGCTGCTGACGGTTGGCCACACGGTGCATGCTGTCTGTCCCGGTAAGGAAGCGGGTCAAACGGTACGCACGGCGATCCATGATTTTGAAGGCGATCAGACGTACAGCGAGAAGCCCGGCCACAACTTCCGGCTCAATGCCACCTTCGCAGAGGTGAACCCGGCGGAGTATGATGCGCTGGTCATCCCCGGCGGGCGTGCTCCCGAATACATCCGCCTGAATGAGCGTGTTCTGGAGATCGTACGCCATTTTGCGCAGACAAACAAGCCTATCGCGGCGATCTGTCATGGTGCACAGGTACTTGCGGCTGCTGGCGTGCTGGAAGGCAGAACCTGCTCGGCCTATCCGGCGGTAGGACCGGACGTCACACGCGCGGGTGGGATATTTAAGGCGTTGGAAGTAGATCAGGCATGACAGATGGCACGCTGGTGTCAGCTCCGGCCTGGCCTGCCCATCCAGCCTGGTTAGCGCAGTTTCTCCAGGTGTTGGGGACGCGCATCGAACTCTAAGACGGGAGCGTAAAGTATCTGAAAGCTCAGGCAGGTACTGCCGACTGGCGGATTGCCACCAGGGATGGTGCTACCCGCCGGTCGGTAGAATAGCAAAGACTCCTTAACCGCGAGAGCGTAATTTCCCCAGTTTCTTAACCAGATCTCCACTTTATCGAACTACTGCGATATGTGCTCTTCCTCTACAATCAGACGGAAATCAGCTTTCCTGTATGCTCAGGACTAAAAAATCCCCTTCTATCATAGAACACAAAAATGAAAGGCATATGAGAGACATGGCACAATCGGTCGCAATCGCGGACTTCCTCACAGCGGTAGCTGGCTGCGTCACGCCTGCTGATGGCACCCAGCAGGCAATTGTCGCCACTAGCGAAAGTTTACTCTACCAGATCTCCTTTCAGCAGGAGCAGGGCGTCAGCGAGAGCATTTTTGCACGCCTGGATGAGGGCATTATTTATGGGGTAGCTGCCTATGTTACTCCTGATGGTGTGCAGCACGCTGTAGCAGCCACCAGCGAGGGCAATGTATATCATATAGCCGGCGGATCGCAGGAGAAACAACTGCTGGCTACCTTTGAGGGCGCAATTTTTTCAGCAGTGGCCGGCTATGCCGCGCCATCAGATGATACGCAATTTGCCGTTGTTGCGCTCGGTGATGGCAGTGTGCATCATATCGCTTTTAGCGGGCAGGGAGTGATCCGACAGCGCCAGCTTGACGTTTTTGAGAGCAGCGTGATCAGTCTCGCCGGCTATGTCAACCCCGCCGATAATGCGCAATATATCTTTGTCGCTGCTGGCGACGGCAACCTGCACTCTCTCAAAATCGCGCCTGATCACCTTGTCTCGCAGCACTGGCTCTGTCACTTTGCGGAGAGCTACATCAGCATGACCAGCTACATCACGCCTGCCGATGGACTGATACATATTATCCCGGCCACCCGCGATGGCAAGCTTTATCGTGTCACGCTCGATCCTGCGCGCGTCCAGGAAGTTTTTGTGGAAGTGCATGATGGTCGTGTCACCTTCAAGCCCGCTGATACGCAGGATGTTGCCGTCGGCTATATCCGCTTCTATGAACTCACGAGCGCCAGTATGATGTCCATTGCCGGTTATGTCACGCCTGCTGATGGTCTTCAGCACATCCTGGTAGCTGCCAGCGAGGGAGCAATTCATCACTTTTTCTTCCCATCCTGGCCCGCCTCAATTCATGAGAGCGCGCACGAAGTGATTGCCCAGTTCCAGTCGATGTTCTAACAATTTTTTCGTTGCCTGCTCTGCGCAACAAAAAGCTTTTCCAACGTTTATCGGAAAAGCTTTTTGTTGTGAATTGCGCTTTATTCGCAGAGCGCGAAGGCGCGTACCGGGAAAGATGTCCCCCCTTTGATGGCCGGAGGAACGGCGAAGAAGCGGAATCCGTTTGCCGGCAATTGCGCCAGGCCGCGCAGGTGCTCGACTATCGGGATGCCTGCTGCGAGCAGGATCGTATGTGCCGGTCGGCTGGCATCATGCATATCGTCGATGTTGGAGCAGTCAATGCCTATCAGGGCGGCACGCGCGTCCACCAGAAAATGGCAGGCTGCGGCGGTAAGGAATGGACCTGAGCGGAAATAGCCGGGTTCACCCCAGTGCTGTGACCAGTCTGTGCGTACCAGGACTGCTTTCCCTGCCAGGTCAACGCCTTGAAATGCTTCGGGTCCGATAGGCCCTTCCCGTAGCACTGTGATGACCTGTCCCGGCAGATTCGCCAGTCTGTCGAGCGGCAGATCTGCCAGATCCGCTGCGTGTGGGTGGCGATGGAATGGCGCGTCGATGTAGGTACCGGTGTTGCCGCCAAGCTCGTAGGTGGCGATCTGGAAGGTTGTTTCCGGCGCGTACAGGCCGCGCTGCTCGCTCTCTGCATGCGTGATCCAGGTGCGTAATTGTGGCTCCGGCAGGCCGGGGTAGGACGGCATATGTGGCTCGATACGGTGACTGAGATCGAATATATTCTCTGTTGAAAGCGATGCCATACAAAGCTCCTTCTGTAAGTAGTGTGTGTCCATTATAAAACAACGAGAAGAGGTCTCGCTGCACTTGAAGAGAGGATTCGTCTATTCCTCAAGCATCGACTTATAGTCGTGCTTATATCGGTTTCAAAAAATCAATAGCCCATTCGGGCTATATTTCACTATATTTCTTTGCGTTCCAAAAAATCCCTGCTATACTTGCAACATCAGCAATTTTGAGAATGCTTTATGGCATGGATGTCCCCGTATATGGGTATAGCCAGTTGCTGAAGAGATAATTTGAGGAGTGAGAGATCATAGTATCTCCTCTCAGCTTAATGGGGTTCCTTCTGGTGATATCCCGCCGGCGATATCCTGGGTGGTATTCCGGGTGGTATCCTGCCAGAGATATTTCCTCTACACCCGTTGTCAGGGAAGCGCGCCAGGTGGTCTGGGAAACGATAATCCCCCATGAATAGTAGCGTGTGGGACTCCTTTGGAGTAAGGCGCCAGCTCCAATCCTCACCCACAGGGGCCTTGTGACGGCCCACACAGTGTAGTTTCGTCAACTTGAGCTTCAAGTACAGAAGCAGAAGGCCCGGGAGATTCTGCGCTCTCAGGGGTATGTTCCCCTGGCGGAATCACGAGGGTTTCCTTCCCTATACCCTGAAAGGTCTTCTGAGCGGTACCAGTTAGTTTTGTCATAACGAGGAGGAATAGAACATGAAGCAAGGTACAGTCAACAATCCGACCGAACGTCAGCATGTTAGTGGTGGACAGAATCGTGTGAAGCAGATTCTCTTTGCCGGCATTCTGGCCCTGGCGCTTTTCGCGGCCCTGACAGGCGCGCAGCCGCCGAAGGCTGCTGCCAGCCCGCATGCAGCTAATGACATCACGTCAATGATTCATCAGGTCTTCGGGCCGTATGGAGATCAGGCAGTCCGCATTGCTATGTGTGAGTCGAGCCTGAATCCTGGCGCCACGAATTCCATCTCCATTGGAGGCAGCCACGCGGCTGGCCTGTTCCAGATCCTCTATCCCAGCACGTGGTACACGACATCTGTGGGTCGGGCTGGCCTTTCTCCCTATGATGCGGCGGCGAATATCCGCGCGGCGCATGAAATATTCGTGCGTGACGGCTATAGCTGGCGCGAGTGGGAGTGCCGGGTATAGAGCAGAAAGTGACCTTCTCCTGTCCTCAAGCCAAAAGGCCGATCCTGCAAAGGGTCGGCCTTTTGCTTTTTTATTCCTTTTGGCGCAGCAAATGGTATTGACAACGCGCGTAAAATTCTTTGCAGCCTGTCTGTTTCTCTATGGATGTGTATAGTAAAGGAGTGCTAAAAATGAGCGAACGGGTCACCCTTTTGCCGGTTGATGCAGCGCATGTCACGATTCTGGTTGACAACTTTGTCGATATACTTCTGGCTGGCAATGAGATGGTACAGCGAGCACCCTTGACACTGGATGTGTTTGAGCGCGAGCAACTGCTGGCGGAGCATGGCTATGCTCTGCTGCTGACCGTAGAAAGGGAGGGAAAGCGGGAGTCGGTGATGTATGATGCGGGCCTGGGGCGCAATACGCTGCTGCACAATATGGATGTACTCGCTGTGCGAGCCGATGAACTGCGGGCGGTGGTACTTTCGCATGGGCATGCCGATCATCACGGAGGGCTTGAGGGGCTGTTTCGGCGCTATGGGCAGCGCAAGATGCCGCTCGTCCTGCATCCTGATGCATGGCGCTACCGGCGGGTGGTCTTTCCGACGGGAGCGGAGATCCGCCTGCCACCGCCCAGTCATAACGACCTTGACCGTGAAGGCGTTGAGATTATCGAAGAACGAGGTCCTTCGCTGCTGCTTGGTGATATGGTCCTGGTCACGGGGCAGGTGGAGCGTGTCACCGATTTTGAAAAGGGTTTTCCCCCACAACAGGTACAGACCGAGCACGGCTGGGAACCTGATGTGTGGGTCTGGGATGACCAGGCGGTTGTTTGCCATGTGAAGGATAAGGGACTGATTGTGCTTTCCAGTTGCAGCCATGCGGGAGCGGTTAACGTATTGAAACATGCGCAGCGGCTGACTGGCATAGACCATGTGCATGCGTTTGTCGGTGGTCTGCACCTATCGGGTGGCCTCTTCGAGCCGATCATACCGCGCACCATCGCCGAGTTAAAGGCCATCGGGCCGACAGTAGTGGTGCCGGGGCATTGCACCGGCTGGAAAGCGACACACGAAGTTGCACGGGCGATGCCGGAAGCCTATGTACAGACATCCGTAGGGACGCAGCTCCATTTTTGATCTGAGTTTCCTGCATCTCAACATTCACACACAGGGTAGCACGAGTACGCCGGGCCAGCCATCCAGTCTATGGACGTGGCCCGGCTTTTGTGTGGTCCGTTCTATTATGGTGGAACGAGAAATTATTTATGCTGATAAAAAATGCAAGGATCAGTTTTTATGGTTACGAACGGCAAAATTCCTCAATCGTGGGGGCGCTACCCGCAGGTGAAGCCGGGGCAGGTAGTCCCGCTTTTCTGGCGCAGCGATCTGCCTGATTTCGATGCCTATACACAACCGGTGCTGCCTTATGCTTATGGGCGCAGCTACGGCGATAGCTGTCTTAATGAAAACGGCGTTATGCTTGATGTGAGTCATCTCACTCGTTTTATCTCTTTTGATGAAGAGAAAGGTATTTTGCGCTGCGAGGCGGGTGTCTCGCTGGCCGATGTATTAGAGGTGATTGTGCCGCGCGGCTGGTTCCTGCCCGTCACGCCTGGGACGAAGTTCGTTTCGGTTGGCGGTGCGATTGCCAACGATGTGCATGGCAAGAATCATCATAAGGCCGGCACTTTTGGCTGTCACGTCACGCAGTTTGAGTTGTTGCGCTCCAACGGTGAGCGGTTGCTCTGCTCTCCTGAAACAAATAGTGAGCTGTTTCGCGCCACGATTGGCGGATTGGGGCTGACGGGCCTGATTCTCTGGGCCGAGTTCCGCCTCAAGCCCATTGTCAATCCGTACATTGATATGGAGAGCATTCGCTTTGACTCACTGGATGAATTTTTTGAACTCTCCGCCGAGTCTGATCAAGCGTATGAATACGTCGTGTCCTGGGTGGATATTCTGATCGGCGGCAAGGGTCTCTGTCGCGGCAGATTCTCGCGTGGGAATCATAACCAGTCTGTAGAACTGGCTGCGAAGCCATTGAAAAAGCGCCTGCCGCTGGCCGTGCCATTCAACTTTCCCTCGTTCGCTCTGAACACGCTGACCGTCAAAGCCTTCAATGAAGCGTACTATCATGTGCAGGTACCCAGGCGTGTGCAAAAGACAGTATCCTATGATCCGTTTTTTTATCCGCTCGACTCGATCCATGAGTGGAACCGCATGTATGGCAAGCGGGGCTTTTTGCAGTACCAGTGCGTGGTGCCGCCGGGCGATGGACGCGAGGCGATGCGAGAAATTTTCAGGCGTATCCAGCGTTCGGGCGAAGGTTCGTTCCTGACCGTCTTGAAGACGTTTGGCGATGTGCCGTCACCCGGTATGCTCTCGTTCCCACGACCGGGATTGACGCTGGCCCTCGACTTCTCCTATCATGGCGAGAAGACGCTGCGCCTGCTGGAAGAGCTGGACAATATTGTGGTACAGAGCGGGGGAGCCGTCTATCCGGCCAAAGATGCACGCATGAGCGCCGAACACTTCAAGATCTTTTATCCGCGCTGGCGCGAATTCGAGCATTTTATCGACCCGGCGTTCTCTTCCAGCTTCTGGCGGCGCGTCGCCTGCCCGGGCCAGGGATAAGCGGGGACGTTGGTGTCTTGGAGCGGGTCTGATGAAAGATTACCACATCAACATTTTTTATAGCGAGGATGATGGGGGATATATCGCCGATATTCCCGACCTCAAGTTCTGTTCTGCCTTTGGCAAAACGCCGGAAGAGGCGCTGCGAGAGGTGTTGCTGGCGAAGGCAGCCTGGTTAGAAGCAGCGCGGGCCGAAGGCAAGCCAGTTCCATTACCGCTGATAGTTTTGAAGTATATTGTGTCAGCAGGGTAGGAAGAGCCAGGGAGAACGCAAGAGGGCTATCAGGTGCCAGGGTGGTAGGAAGAGCAAGATGGATTATCAGGGGCCAGGGCGACCGCGAGGGTCGCCCCTACAATATGCGGTTAGAAAACGGTGTCAGAGGCGAGCGAAACCAGACTTATGACTTCGTAGGAAAATAAGATAATACGGTGAAATGAAAATATGAAGGTACTGATTATTGGAGCAACGTCGGCGCTGGCGCATGAAACTGCCAAATATTTTGCCAGAGATGGCGCCGATCTCTTTCTTGTTGCGCGCAACGCTGAGAAATTGACAGCCGTTGCTGACGATCTCAAGGTGCGCGGTGCGCGGCGCACAGAAACGTACGCGCTCGATCTCAACCAGCTTGAGCGGCACCAGGAGATGCTGGAGCAGGCCATCTCCACGCTCGATGGTCTTGACATGCTGCTGATCGCGCATGGCACGCTTGGCGATCAGCGCAAGTGCGAGCGCAGTGTCGAGGAAACGCTCAAAGAGTTCGCCACCAATGCCACGAGCGTTATCTCGCTGCTCACCATCAGCGCCAACTATTTTGAGCAGCAGCGGCATGGCTGTATTGCTGTTATTTCGTCGGTGGCTGGAGATCGTGGACGCGGCAGCAACTATGTCTATGGCTCGGCCAAAGCGGCGGTCAGCGCCTTCACGCAGGGACTGCGCAACCGCCTGGCGAAAGCGGGTGTGGCGGTGGTCACGATCAAGCCGGGCGTTGTTGCCACGCCCATGACGGCCCATCTCAAAAAGGGACCGCTCATGGCGCAGCCGCAGCGCGTTGGCGAGGGGATCTATCAGGCGATGATCAAGGGGAAGGATGTTGTCTATCTGCCCTGGTTCTGGCGTCCGATCATGCTGGTAGTGCGCAGCATCCCCGAATCCGTCTTCAAGAAGATGTCGCTGTAGGACGCGCTCTCCATCGGCAATTTCTCTTCTTTTCCCATTCATTTTCCACACATTCCTCCCTTTTTCTTCATCGAAAAGGGAGAAATGTCGCTTTTACGTTTCTCGTGATGCTGCTTCAGAGACTTCTTCAGCTACGACGAGAGCATAGCCGAATAGTATCATTTACCATTGTCAAAATAAGCTGGTCAAATTTTATTTATCTTTGTATTATTATAATGTGGTATTTCTCTAGTGCAAGAACAACCGAGTCGTGAGGGGATGGGGGTCCAGGGGGCGGTCGCCCCCTGGCGGGGCGCGCCCGGGAACACACGGGTCCCCGCGTTGCGGGGAGGTGTCCCCGCTTTTTCCCCATTCCCTCAAAGGTGTGTTGAAAAAGCACTAGCAAGAAGAAAAGAGCATACGAATGAATAGTAATAAAAGTCAACAGCAGAGTATGGTTGAGAATACTCCTCAGCAGAAGACGAATAAATCTGAGCAGGGGGTGCTGAACGTACGAGAGAGCATCACGATCTTTCTCATGGCTGTGAGCTTCGCTCTCCTGGGAATCTCTTTTCGTAACGATATTTTTACGCTAGTAGAGGCTCTGGCCCTGCGCATCTTTGCCCTACTTCTCTACTGGTTCTCATATCTCTTCTTTCTGCGATCAGGCACAAATCTTTCGTCTGTCGGCAATGAAACACAGAGAAAGAGCAAAAAGATCGTATTCTATCGCTTCTTGTATTTCTTTGGGTTTGCCTATGCAATTATTATAGTGCTGCTCAGTATCCTGTGGCGTTAGAATCTGCTTTCAGAGGATATACAGAGAAGCAACATATATAACCAGTGTCTAGTGAGAATTTCTTACAGGTCCCTGTACGATCTGCTAATCGAGCGTTTGATGATAGGAAACTTCGTCAGCAAATTATTCATGAAATAGAGCATAATTTCTAATGTCAAGTGTCGTTCGCACAAAATGGTAGCTGCTTTTCGCAATGAAGGCAGTTGCCTGTTACTCTTCTATGCTACCGTTCGGAGCTTAAAATTTCACCGACTCACGATACCGGTGATCTCGAAGCAATACCTGGACTCTGCCATTTTCCACTGGACTTGATCTTTTTGTGAAGGACGCAGCCAATGAAAGCACAGCCCGTTCAGAGTAACTTGCCATTTTATATTGCGGTACTTCTTTGGGAATCATCGTCTGACAGGCCGGACTACAGGCCACTCTACGAGGAGAGCATCCTGCTCATTGCTGCAACTTCTGAAGAGGAGGCGCGGCAAAAGGCTCTGGTTTCTGCCAGCAAGTACAGCTATGACAACGTGTATGGCGAGACGATCACCTGGTCACTGAAACACCTGGTAGATGTGCAGCCTGCTCTGGAGGAGAAATTCTCTGATGTGACAGAACTCTACGCCCGGCATTTTCGTAATTATGAAGCCTATCGCGCGTTTGAGCCTTTGTTGTCTGACGAAAAAATATAAACTTGCTCTTGTCTTTGTGGGCAGCCTTATAGCGAACATCCTGGATTTGTGGCTCCATCGAAAGTATCTCAGGGAGCAGTTCATCTTCCTGAACAATGTGCGCAGACGTTAAAGGCAGGCAGGCAAACCCGGCAGAGCAGTGCTCTAGCGTCATCCAGGGGGCGTACCTTGCCATGCCGCTCCTAGATCGGCAGACGTTACTCGTTCCAGGCCCTTTAGCTTATATGTTATGTTTCAGCAGATACCAGTACATAGCCAGAGCGGGAGGGACAGTTACCATCGATGGTATCCCTATTTTGCGAGATGGCAATGTACAAAATATTTCTCACTTACCGCAGACACTCCGCACTCTCAACCAGGAATCTCGAACCTTTCGGCCCTTTCCTGAAGAATAGATGGAATCTAGCGAGTCGCGGCCGCCCTTTCTCGTTGTGCGAAAAACCTCTCACGCCAGGTGTAAAGAGCATACTTCTCTTCTCCTGGACTGGAGGAGCGAGTCGTCTTAGATTGCCTGGTTGCTCGCCTGCATGACGATGGATGATAACGGCAATCCGGCAAAGTTGCTATAATTTCTGGCTGCTTCGATCACCGTTGTTTCTAGCTCGTCAGACTGGTTGAATGGTTTAAGCAGGATTTCGAGAGCCTTTTTGCCGCTGCGCTTCCAGGTACCGGCGATGCGGCCTGCCATGACGATGGTCGGGAAGAATATGCCGTTTTTGCCTGGTACTACTTCAAGCGAGTGCTCTGAGGCAAGCACGGCACTGCGATCTTTGTAGCCGAGGAGATACTCGTCAAAGCCGGGCAGCAGATAGCTGCCGGAAGTATCAGAAGTATCGGATGCCTTGTGGGATGGAGCATCTTGCGCTATCCAGTATTCCTGGCCCTCGATCTTCTCCACAGTACACTCCGGCTTTGCCGCTGCAAACCCTCTTTTAGCCTCGGTGACGGTCAGCCCGGTCCACCAGGCGAAATCCTGCACGGTTGCCGGTCCATGACTGGTGATATAGCGTCTGGCGAGTTCAGCCAGCGATTCCTCGCGCGATAGTTTCCTGGACTGAGGCGCCCACTCGTCTAGCAGCACGAACGTCTGTCGTTTGTTCTCAATTGGACCCAGGCAGATCAGACCGGTTTGAGCAATATACCACAGCAGGTGGTAGCCGCGTTGTCCGGCAGTGCTGATCCCCGCGTCTTCCAGCAGTTGCATCATGGCAGGACGAGACAGTCGCCTGCCGCCTGCCAGCGCGTCGTGAAAGAGCTGCTTTGCACGTTCGATGGTTGCCTCATCGAGTTCCAGTTGCTCCAGCCGCCACCTATCGCTGGCGAGTACGCGGGCGGCTGAGAGTTGGAGCATCCATTTGGCGTCTGCGGGCGGCACGAAATGCAGCGTTCCGCGCATAGGCCAGGTCCGAAGAATCTTGCCATCGGCTATGGCCTGTTCGATAGCTGCTGCTGTGGCGGATGGCATGCGCAGACCAATCGCCCATAGCGCCTGCAAGTAATCCTGTGCCTGCATAGCGCCCATCCATCGCACCACCTCTTCGGGCCGGGTGCATTGTTCACCAGCAATCCGCTGATTGAGCAGGCGTTGATGGGCGATGGCCGTTTGCATGGTTCTATCCCTTGCGCGAATAAATGATGAAGGTTGTCAGGCCGATGATAACGAGAACGATGCCCACGCCGCCGAGCACAAAGACCAGGGGAGTGATGATTCCCCCGCCGCCACTGTTGGCGCCGTTACTGGCTGTGCCTGGCGCGGTGGTGGCGGTTGCCTGGGGGGCGGACGTCGGGGAAGGCTGTGCAGTGGAGGGTGTCGCAGTAGCTGCCGCAGACTGCACAACCAGACCTGATTTGCTCAGCGTCATCGTCGGCTCTTTGATCGCTGTGACCTGCACGGTGTATGTCCCTGGCAGTGTATCGGCAGGTATCTGTAACTGAGTAGAGAACGATCCGTCGTTCACCTGTGGCTGCACATTGCTGGTATAGGCGATGGCCGTTTTGCCATCGGACGCGAAGATCGAGACTTTCAGCGGCTGTGCTGGCATCCAGTTCGACCCAGTGATCGTCACCATACTGCCGGGCGTAACCGTCTGTGGCGTAATGCTATCTATAGAGAGCTGCTGAGCGACGGTGAATGGTTTTTGTGAGAAGGCCGTCACGTTATCAGCCGCCGCAATAGCGCAGATGTAGTAGGCTGTCGTGGCGTTGCCGGCGCTGGCGGGCCAAGTCGTGGTCTGGGTGAAGGTGCCATCAGCTTTTGCTGTAACCTGTCCAAACTGTGTCATATTCGCCGCCTGGGCCGCTGTGCATTTTTGTGCGTCAGGATCGGCTGTGAGATAGAGCGTGATGGCGCTACTGGCGGCAAATCCCTGGCCGCTGATAATGACTTTTGTGCCGGGATGGCCAACTACCGGCAGATTTTTGTCGGGCAGGCTGATATCGACGGCTGCCGGTCCGGCCAGCGCGGCAGCATGAACCGGTTGCGCTGGCAAGAACAGCAGCGGAAAAGCGAGTAATCCAGTGATACTAAAAAAAAGAAATAAAGCATACTTCCACAACAACTTTTGCACGGTAAAAACACTCCCTGTTTTCTGCATAGCGTTGGTAAAGATTATAACGCGCCGTATTGCAGAGGCGTAACAGGATGTTCTTCCTGGCTAGAAACTAGGGGACATCCTCTTATCTCTCTTTACTTGTATTGTATTTACGCTGTCGCAGAGCCTCGTAGAGCGCGATACTGCCGGCGACGGCGGCATTGAGGGAGTTGACGTGACCGTACATGGGCAGCCTGATCAGCAGATCGCAGTGCTGGCGGACCAGGTGGCTGATGCCCTTCTCCTCATTGCCCACTACCAGCGCCAGCGGGCCGGTCAGATCTGCCTGGGTATAGAGCGTCTGTGCCTCTCCGGCCAGTCCGATCACCCAGATGCGCTGCTCTTTGAGAGCATCGATAGCGCGGCTCAGGTTCGTTTCCCGGGCGATGAGCAGGTGCTCGGTCGCGCCCGCCGATGTTTTCACCACCGTCGCCGTCACCTCGGCGGCGCGGTGACGCGGCAAGATCACGCCATGCACTCCGGCAGCTTCGGCTGTACGCAAAAGCGAGCCGAGATTGTTCACATCCTGAATAGCATCGAGAATGAGCAGGAAAGGATCTTCATTTTTCTGTGCTGCGAATCGTAGTATCTCGTCGATATCGGCATATTTGCGCTCTTCCACTATTGCCAGGCAGCCCTGGTGGACGGCTCCCTGGCTGAGCTGATCGAGGCGAGCGCGCGGTACGGTCTCCAGTGGGATGTGTTTCTGCTCGGCTTCTTGCATGAGAGAGAGCATGGCCGGGGTTGGTCGCTGTCCTTCGGCCAGCAGGATGCGTTTGATTTTTCTGGTTGAATGCAATGTTTCTTTAATGGGGTTACGACCCCAGATATATTCAGGCATACCTCAACTCTCAAGATTGGCGAACAGGCCGTAGCAGAGTTCGCGGATGGGAGAGAAGCTGCGGCGGTGGTGTGGTGTGATGCCGTAGCACTGAATTGCCTCAAGGTGGGCAGGAGTGCCATAGCCTTTATGGCGGTCGAAGCCGTAGTCGGGATACTGCTTATGCAGTTCAAGCATCAGACGGTCGCGTGTGACTTTAGCGATGATCGAGGCAGCGGCGATGGAGAGGCAGAGCCTGTCACCTTTGATGATGGCGCGTTGAGGCAACGCGATATCGCGCAGTTCCACAGCGTCGAGCAGCAATGCCTGCGGCGGCGGCGAGAGCTGCGCCAGCGCATCACGCATCGCCTGTCTGGTGGCCTGTAAAATATTGCGCTTGTCGATGAGTTCGACCGGGCCGATACCCACGCCAAAGGAAATAGCCTGCTGTGTGATCACCTCATAGAGTCGTTCGCGCTGGCCGCAGGTGAGCAGTTTTGAGTCGTTGACCCGGGCCAGGCGCTCGGTGATGGCTACTGTATCGTGCAGCGGCAGCATCACAGCGGCGGCGACGACGGGACCGGCCAGGCAGCCGCGCCCTGCCTCATCGAGTCCTGCCACAAAGCAATAGCCCTGTGCGTACAGGGCCATTTCTTCGTGCAGTGCTGGTTGATTGTTATTCTCCGCTCTCGCTCTCACTGACCTCAGTCTGTGCAGCAGCTCTGGCGGCTGCTTTTGCTGCCTTTTCCGCAGCCTGCTTGCTGGTCATTGGTCGCAGTTCTTTCAGGCGCGCAGCTTTGCCGGTCAGGCCGCGCAGATAGTAGAGCTGCTTGCGGCGAACGCGCGCGTGGCGCAGGACCTCGATCTTCTCGATGCGAGGGGAGTGAAGAAGAAATGTACGCTCGACCCCGACGCCATTGGTGACGCGGCGGACCGTGAAATTGCGATTGATGCCGCCACCACGCAGGCGCATGACCACGCCTTCAAAAGGCTGGAGCCGTTCGCGGGTGCCTTCAACGACTTTGACATACAGGCGAACTGTATCGCCGGACTTGAGTTCTGGTCTGTCTTTCCGTAACTGAGCACTTTCAACAGCGTCGATTAACGCTCGCCTTGCTGGCTTCGTTACGGCCTGTTTATCAGCCATCTCTGAAAAACCTCCTGGTGCGCTCCGTGCTCAGCAAAAGTGAAGAGATGCATGGCGAGCAGTGGCGCGAAAACCTACTCTGCGGCAGCAGGCTGTTTTACGCTATTGAACAGCTTCATCAGGCGTGATTTACGCCGTGCCGCATTATTCTTATGAATAACCCCTTTTTTGGCAGCGCGATCAAGCTCGCTTACAGCCTGGCGGACTGCTTCTATTGCCTCTTCGCTGCTTATAGTCGGAGCCGCGATTGCCTGGCGCGCTTTGTTGATCTGTGTTTTTACAAGTGATTTAATGCTGCGATTGTGCGCGCGGCGTTTCTGTTCCTGGCGCATGCGCTTTTTCGCAGATGCAGTATTGGCCATGTGAGTCTTGATCCTCCCCGAACGTCTGTCCTTTCCACTCAGCCTATTTTCAGTGTCAATCCCTGGCGGGCTTCCAGGCGTTTCCGAGTCTGAAGGAAAGGGCGGCTCTGAAACCTCAAAAAGATGCCGACGGACCTGTTACTGTCGGTCTGGATGCGCGTAGATTATAGCAGAAGGGCGCAGGGCTGTCAAATGAGTGCGCCCTTTCTGTGTTTTGCGCAAGAGGCGTTATGCCAGGGCCTGTTCCAGGTCGAGCAGCAAATCCTCGACATCTTCGATGCCGACGGAGAGGCGCAGCAGCGTATCGGTCAGGCCACGCGCCTCGCGTATCTCTCCAGGAATAGAGGCATGTGTCATGCTGGCTGGATGGCAGACGAGCGATTCGACGCCGCCCAGGCTTTCGGCGAAGGTGAAAACTTTGAAGCGGCGCACAATCCTGTCCACGTCTGCGAGCTGGCCTTTAAACTGGAAGGAGACCATACCGCCGAACCCGCTCATCTGCCGCTTGGCCAGTTCGTGATCGGGATGTGAGGGAAGGCCGGGGTAATAGACCTTCTCGACGCGCCTGTGTTCGGCGAGAAAGCTGGCAACGGCGCGTGCATTCTCCTCGTGCTGCCGCATGCGCAGGGCCAGCGTCTTGATGCCGCGCAGGGTGAGCCAGGCATCGTGCGGGCCGGGGACGCCGCCGGCGGCGTTCTGATAGAATTTGAGCGCCTCATAGACCTGCTGATTGCTGGTCACGATGGCTCCGCCGATCACGTCGCTATGCCCGTTGATGTACTTGGTCGTGCTGTGTAGCACGATATCTGCTCCTAGCGCCAGCGGTTGCTGGAAGTACGGACTGGAGAAGGTATTGTCTACTACCAGCAGCAAGTTATGGCGATGGGCAATCTCGGCGACCGCGCGGATGTCGGCCAGGCGCAGCAGCGGGTTGGTAGGTGTTTCCAGCCAGATCAGTTTTGTGTTGGGCCGGATGGCCCTTTCGTATTCTTCTACTTTGCCAACGGCCACGTAACTTGTCTCGACCTGATAGCGGCCCATAATACGCTCGAACAGGCGGTAAGTGCCGCCGTAGAGATCATCGCATGAAACGATGTGATCGCCCGCGCTGAGCAAGCTGAGCACCGCCTGTTCAGCCGCCAGGCCGGAGGCGAAGGCTAGCCCATATTCGCCGTTCTCAAGCGAAGCGATGCAGGCTTCCAGTGCTGTGCGCGTCGGATTGGCCGTCCGTGCGTATTCATAGCCTTTATGTTCGCCCATGCCTGCCTGGGCATAGGTTGCGGTCTGGTAGATCGCGGGCATGATCGCGCCTGTTGTTGGGTCAGGCGGCTGGCCCGCGTGAATAGCTCTGGTTGCAAATTTCATGGGACGCTCCTGACAGCCTTCTCTTGTAATTAAAGGTATCTGTTGAGGAAGAAAAAAGGCTGTTCCTCTCCTTTCTTTATTATAAGTTATAACGGAAAGGCTCTCTGATTCTTCCCACTGAAAGAAGAACGGGTTTCTGGTCTGTCAAAACAGCTAACCCTGTTCTCTCTCTTGCAACCGCTCTCCGTTCCCATGCGTTCTAAATAACAGGCAATAGACAGTAATCAAGACAGTAGTCAATCAGTATCCCTGTGAGGGGACGTGCCAGCGGCTCCTCACCTCAAAGCGTGTTTGTGATCCTCCATAAAATATAGATCTGAACTGGAGTTGTAAAGAGCGTTGACACAATCAGAACAGGTTTCTCCAGAGGATACAAAAAAAATAGAAGCTACGCTGGAAAAGGTTCAGGTTTCTGCGTGTAGAACCTGTCTTTCCAGGGTAAGCATTATCTCACTACTGGGCATATGCGGACTATCCCTGCTTCTTTTTACCGGCCTGGTCTTTGATAATGTATTCCAGGCGTTGCAGGCCAGTGCCGAGCAGAAGCCGCAGACAGGTCTTACCACAGCAGAGGGACAGGCTGGTCCGCTCGTCCATGCGACTCAGGTGCTGCCCGCGTCTCCGCTTCCATTGTCCTCACACCAGCAGATAATCTATGAGAAGCAGGGGAAGTTGTACGCTGTCCCTACGTCGGGCGGAACTGGCAGACTGCTGCAAGCGCCGGGCTACAGCTATAACTATGCTGTTCCCCCTCTACTGCTGCCGTCCGGCCAGTTGCTCTACAGTGGTGATGGTTTGTGGCTGGCTGATCTGCGCAGCGGCAATGCCGAGCAAATCGCTACAATGCCGGAAGGGCAGGTCATTACGTCGATGGTAGTAAGCAGCGATGGGACGCACCTGGCCTGGAGTACCGCCCCGGCCAATGGCGCAGGAGCGATACGGATCTTTGCAGGGCCATTGAGAGAGACAGAACTGGTCTATCAACAACCAGCCGGTGCCTGCCCTTGCTTCCGCGCTTTCTCATTCTTTCCTGAATCGAATACAATGCTACTGTTGACCGATGATCGCGGTGATCATCATGCAGTACAGATCGGCCTGTGGGCGCTGGATGTGAGTAAAACTCCGGCAGGCGAACCGCTGCCGCTCCTGGATGAGGAGTTACAAAAAGGACCGCTGGCGCTGGTACCGCGCAGTAATAGCCTGCTTTTTGCCGGCAACCAGGGCATTGTGCCGGAGCCGACCGATCACAGTGTCCCCGATGAGGTGGCCACGCTGAACTATGCCAACAGCCTCTTTCTCGCAACTATCAATACTGTCCCTCCTTTACTAAGTAGACCGTCTGTCGTTCTCCCCCGGCAGAGTCAGACGAGCAATATTGCCGAGACACGCTGGGTGGCGACTCCTATGTTCTCGCCTTCCGGGCGCACACTGGCCTATATCCTCTTTTCAAGCGGCACGCAGGACCCCTGGCGGCGTCATAGCGCGCTCTATACCGTCCAGCTTAACGGCTCTGGAGCACAGTTGCATGCCGGCAAGCCGCAGTTGCTGGCTTCCTCGACTGCTCGCTTTGTCGAACTGGGACCCTGGCTTAACGAAAACGTGCTCACGTTCTACGCCGATGGCGGTCTATATGCAGTGGATGTTCACACTGCCACTGTGCAGCAGATTGAAAGTACCGGCGGCGCATATGCACGCATTGTCGGCATTGCGAACTGAGCGGCAGGCTAAAACAGCCGACGGAAATCGGCTCCCAGGCTGCTCTCCGTCATGTGGTTATAGGTGCCACTTGAATGCAATTCCTCAGGCGTCCCCCGAAGCTGACGCGCGCCACGCCCGGCCGAGCCAGTTCAGCGAGTGGTGGTGCAGGGGGCGTCTTTCAGATGTCTGGTAAGAAAACACTAGCTGGATGGATGGTGAAAAAAACATGGAGTTTCGTAAAGATATGCGTCATCTGACATGGGATGAAGTGTTTGCACGGCAAAAATTACGGTCGGAGTTGCTGCCGGCCTGGTTTGATGCGCTTGGACTGCGAGAAGGTGATCATGTGCTCGATCTGGGGGCGGGTCCCGGCTATGTGAGTTTGCAGATGGCGCGGCGTACCGGCCCCACAGGGCTTGTGTATGCAGTGGACCGCGAGGCCGATGCTCTGGCTTTTCTACAACGGCGTATGCAGGAGGAGGGCATTGCCCAGATTCGTTGTGTTGTGGCTGATGTCGCTTCGCTCCATATTGATGATCCGCAGGTGACGACGGCTCTGCTCTCGATGGTGCTCCATCATAATGATGATCCTGCTGTTGTGTTGTGCCACCTGCGTGTGCTACTTCCGGCGGGCGGGCGCGTGGTCATTGCCGAATTTCATCCTGATGGACCGGCTCTGAGCGGGCCACCGCGTGCGGTACGCCTGGCCCCTGAAAATGTCGAAAACTGGTGTCGTGAAGCAGGCTTGCACGTTATTCAGTATATGCGCCAGACAGATGAGCATTATCTGTTGACGGTTCAAGTGCAGGGATCTCACCGATCTTTGTACTAACAAATGACCTATCAAAGAGATAACGAGAGGGAAAAATGAACCAGAATGGCTAGATCGGCTAACAGAGAAACGATCGGGGGTTATAATGTATTCATCAGGATTACAAGGTATCGTTTGCTGATATAGCCTGTATCGTTGTATTTATACTTTTTTTGACTGATAGAAGCCCTGGCGCTACAAATGTAAAACGTGGTGAATTGAAAAGGAGCGTTGGAGCCATGCTCGATAGCGAGCCGCGGGAAGGCGGGCTGGTAGGCAACTACCGGCTCAAGCGTCGTCTTGGCACTGGTGGTTCCGCCGAAGTCTACCTGGGCGAGCAGATTCATCTTGGTACTCTGGCAGCTATCAAACTGTTGCGTACGCAGCTTGATGCTATGTCAGTTCAGAAATTTCGTCGTGAAGCACGTATTATTGCCCGGTTGCGCCATCCGCATATCGTCAACATGCTGGATTTCGGCATTGAGCGGGGTATTCCTTATTTAATTATGGAGTATGCTCCTGCCGGTTCTCTGCGTACCCGTTACGGGTCAGGCAGGATAATTCCACCAGAGGAAGTGCTGCATAGTATCAAACAGGTGGCACAGGCGCTCGATTATGCACACGGTGAGGGAGTGATTCACCGTGATGTGAAGCCAGAGAATATGCTCATTGGCCGTCATGACATAGTGTTGTTGAGTGATTTCGGTCTGGCGACCGTTCCGCTTGCCTCGGTTGATCTGAGGACGTCCGGCGTGGCTGGCACGGTCGCCTATATGGCGCCTGAGCAACTGAACGGCAGGCCGGAACCGGCCAGCGATCAATATTCGCTGGCTGTGGCAGTCTACGAATGGCTCTGTGGGCGCCGACCTTTTCGTGGTTCGCCGGCGGAGATGGTTGTCAAACAGATCAATGAACTTCCGCCTTCTTTGCGCAGGTATAATACTGCTCTGCCGGCGCGGCTAGAAGGAGTGGTATTGATGGCGCTCGCTAAGGAGCCGAAACAGCGCTATCCGGCTGTGGGGATCTTTGTGAACGAGTTCGAGCATGCGCTCCGTTCATCTCAGAGCGTAATACCGCCGCTGCCTTTCAGCCAGGGACCTGTACCGGTCGGGGAGAATGCTGACTTTTTGCCCGCTGTTCATTCTCCCAGTATTGCTGACTCTTCTATTAACATGCCTGTGATTGATCCGCTTTCTCCTCGTTATACCGGTTCAACGGTGCAAATTGATTCGCTCTTGCCAGTCCCTCTCCCTTCGGTGTCGTTCACCCCGACGAATCCGCCATTTGCAGAGTTTTCTGTCACGCCGGCACTGGATGAAAGTCAGGTGAGTCCTCCGGCTGAGCAGCCTGACCCCCGGATGGCTGGTAGGACAGGGAAAAGACGCCTTGAGACACGCCGCGCGATGCTCTCTGGCCTGGCTTATCTAGCGACGGCAGTGGTAGTGGGTGGTTCTGTCTGGTTTGCGGCGACTCGCTTCTCACCTTCGCCTGGCCCGGTGCCACGTCCGCCTGCAAGTGGCACTTCTGCTGGCCAGACCCCGGCTGCTTCGGCGCAGGCGCAAGGCAAACTCTTACAGTCTCACTCATTTGCTGACACCGTCAATGCTGTGGACTGGTTAGCTGGTAGCTCGCTGGTAGTGGTGGGCGATAGCGATATGACGGTGCAGATCTGGGATATCGCAGCCAATCGTATTGTGCACGCCCCTTACAAGGGGCATACAGACCAGGTGACTGCTGTGAGTTGGCGTGCCAACGGGGCGGCCTTTGCCTCTGCCAGCTATGACAGGCAGGTACTCATCTGGGCTGTCAATGACGATACTGCCGCCACACCGCTGGTGTGCAGGGGGCATACGGCTGCCGTGTTCGCAGTGGCCTGGTCGCCTGATGGCCGCTTCATTGCTTCGGGAGGAGCCGATAATACGGTACGCATCTGGGATGCCACAACCGGGGCGCTGCACTATACCCACTATGGTCATACGAATCAGGTGCGCGCTCTCGCCTGGTCGCACAATAGCGCCTATATTGCTTCCGGCAGCCTGGATGGCACGGCGCGCGTCTGGAAGCCGGGCTTTAAAGAGCCTGTGGCAACCTATGCCAGGCCGTCACTGGCTGTGTATGCACTCACCTGGTCGCCTGATGATAAATTGATTGCCTGTGGCACCTATCAAAATACCGTTGATGTCTGGGAGGCCATGACAGGCAATGCTCGCTATTCTTATACAGGTCATAGCAATGTGGTGCGTGCAGTGGCCTGGTCGCCTGATGGAAAGCACATAGCTTCCGGGGGGAATGATACGACGGTTCACATCTGGCAATCTGATAATGTCAATGTTGCCTACATCTACCGGGGCCATCACGATGTAGTCAATACTGTCTGCTGGGCGACTGACAGTGTGCGCGTTGCTTCAGGGGGCAATGACAGAACCGTTCGTGTCTGGCAGGCGGTTCAGCCATAATGGAAACCCTGCCGGGAGAGCGCGTGTTGAACAATGTAGAGCAGACAGATCTAACAGAAATAGTAGGATGAGTAGTACAATAAAATACATTGAGGCATTTATAAAAATACATCTCTTTATTTTGTGTTATACTCGTCATTGGATAGAGAAAAAGCATACAAAGGATCAGCTTCCTAGCGGGGGAGAGGGAAGACTCCAGAGGTATTCCTCTGTCAACAGGGAGAGGTATCTTTTAGCAGCGTTACCAGTCTCGTCGTGGCAGTGATCAGACAGAAATCGGAAAGCATGTATGGAACTGAGCCAGCCTTTGAGATCGAAGCAACCGTCACTGAGTAGAGATACTACTCATGAAGTAACTCATCATCCTTTCTCGCCTACTGTTCTTCCTTTTAGAGATAGTGACCAGCTCAGTCAACCTGATCTTTTACGCATGTTACTAATTGAAATGGCGCATGATGCGATAATTGTCTGTGATGAGCAGAGACGCATCCTCTCCTGGAATCGCGCTGCTCAGCAGATCTATGGCTGGAGTGCGGCTGAAGCTGTAGGAAAGCATGTTCACGTACTGCTGTCAACCCGCTTCGTTGCGAAGCAGGCGGGAGAGGCCCAGAAAGAGATAGAGTATGCCCTTGAACGCGAAGGACAGTGGCAGGGCGAAATCGTGCAGAACGGTCGTGATGGCAGGCAGGTGGTCGTTGCCTGCCGCATGGCCCTGGTACGCGAGGATGAGCGTAGGCCATTTACTCTTTTACTGGTCGGCAAGGATATTACGGCGCGCAAGCAGAGCGAAGCGCAACTCGCGGAGCAGTCACGCCTGCTTGCGGCTGCTGGCAGAATCGGCTTCTGGTCCTGGAATATCGCGCAGGACAGGATAGCATTATCGCAGCAATTTAGCGATGTTTTCTCCGCTTCACCTGGAGAAGCGATATCCTATGAGCGATTCCTTGACCATGTTCATCCTGATGATCGCCAGCAGTTATGGCAGGCAGTAACACAGGCGATTGAAGAACGTAACGATTATATAGGAGAGTTTCGCCTGCTCCGTCCGCATGCCGACGCACTCTGGGTCTTCACCTATGGTCATTGTCTCTATGATGAGCAGGGCCAGCCAACCGATCTTGTCGGCGTTGTGATGAATATTGACCGCCAGAAGCGGCTGGAAGAGGAGCTGATAGCTTCGCGGGCGCGCATAACGTATATCCTGGAGAGCATCGGCGATTATTTCCTATTCCTTGATAGCGAGTGGCGCTATTTGTATGTGAATGCTCCTGCCTGTAAGGCGATGGGCAAAACGCGGGACGAGTTGCTTGGCAGAAGTATCTGGGAAGTTTTTCCTGAGTTGCTCGGAAGCGATCTCGAATATCACTGCCGCCAGGCGATGGCGACACAGCAGTCGAGAGCATTTGAAACCTTCCTGCAATCACCGGGCCGCTGGCTTGCCGTCCACCTGTATCCTACAGGGGATGGCCTCTCTATCTATGGTGTGGATATTACGGAGCACAAGCTGGTGGAGCAGGCGCTGCGTGCCAGCGAGGCGAAGTTCCGCCGTCTGGTAGAGGCAAATATTAATCCTATCATGGTCTGCGATGGCCGGGGCCGTGTGTGGGAAGCCAACGATGCGTTTCTGGAACTCGTCGGCTACAGTAGAGAAGAGCTGGATGCAGGCCAGGTAAACTGGCGCAGGCTGACACCCCCTGAGTATCGTCAGCAAGACAGAGCCGCGATCCGCGAGAAACTGGCGACGGGCGTTTGCAGGCCATATGAAAAAGAGTGTGTCCATAAAAGCGGCAGAAGAGTGCCAATCCAGATAGCAGGCGCTCTGCTAGAAGACAGGCATGATAGAGCTATCTGTTTTATTATTGACCTGATGAAGCAGAAAGAGCTGGAGAAGCAGCGTGAGCAACTGCTCAGCGTGGTCAGCCACGAACTGCGTACGCCACTGACCGGCATTCGTGGTAACGCGCAGCTTGCACAGCGCCGTTTCCGACACCTGCTGAAAGAAAGCACGTTGCCTTCACACCTGGAGAGCAGGCGCCAGAGCATCGAGACAACGCTGGATAATGCGCTACGGCAGGTCGATGTACTGGATCGCCTGATCGGAGACCTGGTTGAAAGCACCCGCATCGCTGAGGGACGCTTCTCGCTGGCGATGCGCTCCTGCGATCTGCTCGCAGTGGTACGTGAGACAGTGGCGAGTATGCAATCGAGCATGCCTGAACGTACTGTTCTGCTGGAAGATGAACCGGCGGAGCCTATGCCTGTACAGGCCGACCCTGACCGCATTACCCAGGTCTTGATGAATTACCTGTCGAATGCATTGAAATATTCACCTGCCCACCAGCCGGTAGAGGTAGGACTGACACCATCGAAGCATGAGGTTAAGGTGTGGGTGCGTGATCACGGCGTTGGACTTACTCCTGAGCAGCAACAGCGTGTCTGGGAACGCTTTTACCGCGTGCCGGGCATCCAGCACTCGACAAGGCATGGTGTCAATCTGGGACTGGGCCTCTATGTCTGCCAGGCGCTGATCTCGCTGCATCATGGCCATGTGGGCGTCGAGAGCCAGCCGGGCAAAGGTTCAACCTTCTGGTTCACCCTGCCTCGTTGACATAATTAGCGTAAGTAGAGGACTTCTTGTTTTTCTCCTCTCTAAATGACCATTTTGATGCCGGGTGGTGTCCCCAGACATGATGGTCTCCTTTGAGAGAGAAAGGAGGCCCTCTAATTAGTTCACGCGAATAAGGATCAGAGCAAGTGAACTAATTCACAAGATGGTGGTGGACTGGCTCATAGAGATTCAATCCCGTACAGGTTAAGCTGTTTTTTATACAAAATGCGGGAGAATCAAAATGGCCAGTGATGTTTCTATAACAGCATTATGCATCTGGCTGGCATGTCATTTTATTGGTGATTTTGCTTTTCAGAGCACGTGGATGAGCGTGGAGAAAGGGAGAAGCTGGGAAGTGAATTTTTATCACTGTGCGACATATACTGCTGTCTTTGTTTTATTTGCTCACTCTTCTATTACAGCTACTATTATTTTATTTATTACACATTTTATCGTTGATCCGCTTAAAGCTCGTTATAAGCTCATAGGGCCGATCTGGATCGATCAGTTTTTACATGTGTTGACGATAGTTCTTATTCTGCTGTTCAGGTTGTAATGCCCTGTATCTCTCCTGTTACTAAATCATCCAGCAAAACGGGTGCGGGAAAAAAGGCCAGGGGACATCTCTTGAACCTCGTCAGGGACCCCCATTTCCCGCTGGAGTCGTTGTAAAAAGGTAGGCCAGGAAAGCCTTGTTGGCTCCCTGGCCTGGATGAGTTACATGCCTATTCCGATGCATCGATCAAGCCTGCTCGGTGGTGGGTGAAGAAGGTGCAGGTCCTTGAGGCCCCCGATCCTGTTTCGGTTCTCCTGCACTGTAGATCAGGTCTGAGAGTTCTTTGCGTGTGCGCTCAAGGATCTCATGCAAGCGCGTAAGTTGTGCAGGATTGCTAAACGCTACGCGACCGGCGATGAAGAAGAGACGCGCGACTTCTCCTGCTTCGCTACGCAGTGCCTGCATCTCAGGCGCCATCCAACGCTGTGCCTGTGGTCCGAAGCGGCCCCAGAACGGGTTGGCGAACTGCTCTTCTTCCTTCTTATGCTCGGCGAGCGCCTGCCGACCGGCATCGGTGATGCTGTAGACCTTTTTCCCTTCAGTTTCCTGTGCGGTAACAAGGCCCTGCTCTTCTAGCATCTGAAGCGTGGGGTAGATGGTGCCGGCGCTTGGACTGTAGAAGCCACCGGAACGCTGCTCCAGGGCTTTCATCATCTCATAGCCGTGCATCGGGCGCTCTTGCAGCAGCTCCAGCAAGGCGAATTTTACGTCACCGCGTCCGAAGAATCGCTGTCCGCCGGGACCAAACGGGCCGCCGGGGCCGAACGGGCCAGGTCCGGGACCGCCGGGGCCGAAGGGACCACGACCAAAAAACATGCGTCTGAAGAAACGTGGACCAAAGCGTGGACCGCGCCAGGGGCCACGCGGGCCGTGCCAGGGACCATGCTGCTCCCAGGGGGGTGTCCAACCTTCCCAGTCGCCACTCGTAGATTGATAGGCAAAGTGTTTATCTGGCATAGTTCTGCCACTCCTCTCTCTCTGATATAGCTGAGAATGCGATATATCGTTATCGCTATAGATACTATAACGATATATCGGTTTCTTGTCAAGGGCTGGATGCATCAATTTTGCTCTTCTCTGAAAAGTTCTCCTGTCTGTCAATAGTGTACTCTCTACAATATCTTCGCTGGCTGCCATCGTGTGGCCTGTTTTTCTCATCTGCCGCAACCTATGGGCTGTGATACGAGTGAGTGACTGCGACAGACAAATGTGATACGGGTGTGACATGTATGTCATATGGTTTCATTGAGATGTGATGTTGAGATGTCTTGCACGATGCAAGACTATGGTGTGTTGAGAGGAAGATATTCATTATGAGCTGGCTGATTGTTCTGATTGCGCGTATCGCGTTACTCATCGTCTGGCTGACGACGCCGCTGGTGGGCCGCGCGTTCCAGGGCGGCTGGCTCCTGCCGCTGCTAGGGATTCTCATTTTGCCGTTCACGACGCTGGCCTATGTACTGTTATATGTGCCGGGCAGTGGTGTGACCGGCTGGAGCTGGCTGCTGGTCGCTCTGGCGCTGCTGATCGACCTGGGATCGCA
>JADBKA010000023.1 GCA_014896635.1 Ktedonobacteraceae bacterium | reverse complement strand
TGTATATGTACAGCACTGGCCATCACAGTGGGGGGAAAAGCGGGTGAGGGGGTAGGTGGGACCTGTGAGTCTGTTCTTGCCATCCGGGCGGCATCGTGTTACACTCTCAACGTACGATTGGCCGACCAGGAAAGGTTGCCTGGCAGACAGATAAGATGTGGGAGCAAGGGACAGGTAGGAACTGTTTCAGGTGGGTAAAAGCGATGTCTAACGTATGGAGTATTCTGGTTGTTGAGGCAGATGAACACCTCAATCGCACCATAGTCAATACTTTACATAACGATGGCTACACAGTTCAAAGCGTGGTAAATGGTGCTGATGCGGCTCGCATGCTCTGGTCGGATGAGTTTGCCGCAGTGATTTGTGATGTCAAAATTCCTGGTGTCGGCAGCTTTGAACTGGTACAATGGTTGCGTGCCTACCGTCCAAATACGCAGATTATCATGCTGGGTGAGGATAATGCTGAGATGCGCATGCAGGCGCTGGAAAACGGCGCGATCAGTTATCTGGAGAAGCCGCTGAACGTGCGCCTTTTAAAGGAAGATCTATGGCACCTTCTGCGTATGCCGGGCTTTTCAGCCGATCTGGACTCGTTTGATTTATTAGATGTTATTCAGATGGTAGCTATGAGCCGGCGCAATATTGCCCTGCTGGTGAACAGTGGTCTGGAAGGACATGGCCTGCTCTGTTTTCAGAATGGTGAGTTGATCTGGGCCGAGTACGGGGAATTGCGTGGCAATGAAGCGTTTTTTGCTCTGGCTGCGCATAAAAACGGTACAGTGATGCAGCAACCCTGGCGTGAGCAGGTGGTTCCCAATGTAACGCTGCCTCTCTCGCGTTTGATCTTCCAGGCTGTACAATTCCGCGCCAGAAATGAGGGCGAAGGCGCTACTGTTCCGCAACACAGCGCAGAATATACTCCGATGGTATCCTCACAGTTTGTGAGGGAGGAAGTAGATGATAGCCCGTTTGGCATAGTAGCCGAGTCTTCTCCGCCATCTCCGGTTCCACATACATCGCAGATACCCTATATGTCCTCAACATCGCCCGTAGCGCCTGTCCCTTCTACCCCACAGATGCCGCAAGGGATGAACAGTCAATACGAAGAACAGGCCAGGTCGGCGCGCCAGGGCATGGCGGCGATCCCACCCGGCGGCGAAAGTAAAGAATGGTGGCAAAAAACGGGCGGATTCCCACGTCTGGAAAAAAGCATGTGGGACGAGGCGTCAGGGACGCAGCAACAGGAACAGTCGGAGAGAGGGCAGATGGATGCCTCTCCAACGATAGCCATAAGTGACAGGCAACTAAACGGCGAGCATATACAGGCGGCGACGTCCCGCCCGGTTCCCAGAACACCACGTGAAGAGCGTTACGATCTCCCTTCGTGGTTAACTGAGCAGCCGACTGCCTCTGAGATGCCGGTCGTGCGTACTGCCTCTTCCAGGCAGATGCCGGCTGTCCCCGCATCTTTTACATCTTCTACTTCTTCCACCTCTTCTGTGCCTACTCCTACGTCGCAGGACGATATAATTCTCCCCTCGGTGGAATGGCAGGAGGCGTTCTCCTTACAGCCTGATCTTGAACGGTCGCCCGCTATGTCGTGGAATATCCTCTCGCCTGCTGTTGAGCAAGGCCAGACGCAGATCACATCTCCAGTCTGGCATCCGGCGCAATCGTCATCTCCGATGCCGCCTGTGTCACCCCTTGCAAATTCAATGGAGCTATTACAGCCGGTGGCAGAAGCGCAGGAGGTGCGGGCCTCGCTAAGGGAGCGCAGGACCGAAGAGAAAAACGAATCTGCTGTGCTGGCAAGACAAAAAAATGGGGAGAGGCTGCAACTGGCGGAGCAATATAACTATCCTGCGCTGGTTTCGGCCCTGCAAACGCTGGGCTATGCGATCAGCGGCTTTGTCGCGGCTGCGCTGGTCAGTATGGATGGGCAGCCCATTGCCCAGGTTGCGATAGACGACCTGGACATCTCCCCTGTCTGCCACTCTGTAGGGGGTGTGTTGCAGAGCGCCCTACAGACACTTGAGCAGGGAAAATGGGGAGATCTGGAGGATATGGTGATAACCGGTGCAGAGCGCCGTATCTTGATTCGGCTCGTCGGTAATGAATATAAAGCGTTTCAGGTGTTGATCACAATGCGTGATACCAGCCTGACAGAGTGTCTGGAAGTGATGGTCAATGTTGAAAGCGCCATCAACGCGGCATTAGGCTGATAAAAGAATTCGAGGGCGTTCCTCGATCCTCCTTTTTTGTTTTTCTTGATTTGAATGCACTGGAAACGGACGGTGTGTAATGAGTGAGAAGCGCGTTCTTACTGAAGAAGAGCGAAGGAATAATCGCTTTTCTTTCATTGTGGGCATTTTTATAGCTCTTGCCGTTATCATTGTTTTTATTCTCCTCTTTAACCACTAAGAGTTTATCCGAAAACCAGGTTTCGGCTCTGAATTGAAGTAGATTCAAGCCTGGTTTCCGAATAATATCAAATCTTTTTAAAAAGTGATTGATGTGGGGGGGACACCCACCCCACTGTGTGGGGACCCGCCTGGGCTTCGCAGGACCCCGCCAGAGGGCCGTGCCGGCTCCCTGGACCCCCACGCTAATGATCACTATTTAACCGGATTTGATATAAGCTCTAAGAGGCGTATCCACTCAATATGTCAGAGACGGACTATTGACAGGACAACACTGACAGAAGAAAACTCGCCGCAAAGCGCTGCGGTTTAAACCCGGGCAGGCAAAGTTCACTACCCCGAACTTCCACAGGCGCGCTACCCTGAGCTTCCGCGACCCCATGATCCCTTACAACAGCCTCCGATGTAGAGCCTGCCAGTGGTCCGCTTCGATGTTAGAGTGTATCGAGCAGCTTTTTGAGACGCTCGGTCAGGTCTTTCTCGGTAGTGTCAGGACGTTCCGCAGCAGGTTGGGACTGTGCCGGAAGAGGTGTGGCGGGCTGTGAGGACTGTGAGGGCTGATCTTTGCGTGCCGGTTCGCTTTTCTGTGGCCGGGGCCGCAGGAGTGGCGACGGATGGGGGCTGCCTTCGTGGAGCAGCGGACGCTCACGAGCTGCCTGTGCTTTTTGCTTGAGTTTCAGAAGTTGTTGTTCGGCCAGTTGTTCGCTTGAAAGCTGATCAAGCTGCGTCTCCAGGTCACGCTGGCGCAGTTCGGCCAGCGCACGAGCACGAGCTGCCGCTTCCTGAATCGCATCGCGTGCGCGCTCTGTGCGCTCTTTCTCTTTCAGGCTTTCTGCCTTGTTTAACTCGTCATAGACTCGCTGCTGGATAAGAGCGTTATGGCGATTGTTTTTGAGCAGGTCGATAGTGGTTTCGACCTCAGAGATTTTCGCCTCAAGCTGGCGCAGCGCACTGCGCAGATTCACCACGAGCTGTTCCTGTTCTTTCTGCTGTTGCTGGTAGCGTAACGTCTGTTTGTGGATCTCGTTATAGTGCATAAGTGCGGTGCGAGCTGTCTCGTCGTTATTCTGTTGAAGCGCCAGCTTGAGCTTTTTCAGCCACACATCCTCTTCGAGTTTCTTCTCCTGGCTGCGTTTTTGCAACTGATGGCCTTCGGCGATAGCTGTGGCAACCTGTGTTTTCACCTGGACGAGCTGGTTACGCATATCCAGTTGTAGCTGCCGCAGGACTTTCTCCGGGTCGTCGGCCTTCTCAACTACCGAGTTGAGATTGGCTCGCAGCAGAGTCAGCACACGCTCCAACAAATTCATGAATGTTCTCCGTCGTTTCAAGCTGCTGCCCGGTGTCTGCCGCTGGAGCAGCAGACGCCGGGTTGGAAAGGACCGGGCGAGGGATATTCCTTTTGCCCATACAGGATGTACGAGTAGTCCCGCACCTGTGTATTACCTGGCTGATGGTGAGTCAGGCGTTGTGGACTCGGTAGTGCCGTTCGTATGAGAGTTTTCTGAACCCTGGCTGCCATCATGGTGAGACATCGTAGGAACGCGGCTCATCAGATCGCCGACGCGCGTGCCACTGAGCAGCTCGAAGAGGGCAGGAACCTGCGCCACCATGTTGACGATATCGCCGGTGAGGCGGCTGGCTCCCAGGTGGCCATTGCCTGTGCTGTCGCTGCTGCCGGTTGAAACAATGGTCACTCGCTCCACCTTCGAGAGCGGTTCGGCGATGGCGCGCACGATCTCCGGCATGCCAGTGAGCAGTTTGTCGAGCACTGCGGCCTGGTTGTATTCGTGGTAGGCGGCGGCCTTGACCTTCATCGCATCGGCTTCTGCTTCGCCCTTTGCGCGGATGACTTCGGCTTCGGCCAGACCGCGAGCGCGTACGATCTCGGCTTCGGCCAGACCACGAGCGCGAGTTGCCTCAGCATCACCAATACCGCGCGCTTTGGCGGCATCGGCCTGGCCCTGCGCTTCCAGGATCAGGCGCTGGCGCTCGGCCTCGGCTACCGTCTCGATGCGGCGCCGCTCGGCTTCGGCGGCTTTCTGGATCGTCGCCTGGAGTTCGAGTTCGCGGCGCTGGATTTCGGCCTGCTGCACTTTGATCTGCGCCTGTCTCTCGACTTCGGTGACTCTCACCTGCTCGGTGACGACCTGCTGCTGGGTGATGTTGGATTGAATATCATACGCTTTATCGGCGGCTGCTTGCTGGCGCTTGACTTCTGCATCAAACGCTGCTTTTTTGAGCGCCAGGTTGCGCTGAGACTCAGCCTGCAAGGCCAGCGATTCGGTTTCAGCCTTCACACGCTCCTGGTCGGCAGCCGCGCGAGCGACAGCAGATTCGCGGGCTGCGTTAGCCTGCTGGATCTGTGTATCGCGCAGCGCCAGGGCGCTGGCGATATCGGCTGCCTTCTTGATCTGAGCGATTTCCGGGCGGCCCATATTGGTGATGTAGTCATTCTCATCACGCACATCCTTGATGGTGAAGGAGATGACTTCCAGGCCCATCTTCTGCATGTCGGGCGTGACGGTGCGCAGCATCTTCGCGCCCACGCTCTCCGGGTCTTTGACCAGGTCTTCGACGGTAAGCTGGCCGACAATGCCGCGCAGGTGACCCTCCATCACCAGGCGAATCAGATTCTCGCGCTCTTCCTGGCTTTTGCTCAAAAACTGCTCGGCAGCAGTCTTGATGCTCTCTTCGTCTGAGCGCACTTTGATCTGCGTCACGGCCTCAACGTTGACTGCCACACCCTGAGTGGTGTAGAGAGCCTGGCGCGGCGCCACGTCGAAAGACATGAGTTCGAGCGAGAACTCCTGCGCGCGGTTCAACAGTGGGATGACCAGTTGTGCGCCACCCGTGATCACTCTGGTGCCGCCAACACCGTAGACGATGAGCGCCTGGTTCGGGCCAACCTTGCGCAGCAACCTGCCAACCGTACTGATGATGATGATGACGGCGACGACAATGCCGGCAACACCAATCAGAAGCGTTAAGAGATCCATTGTAGAATACTCCTTTTAATAATTATCAAAAAAACAAGATTTTAGTCTTTTTTACTTTCTTCTTCGAGCAGAGAGCGTAAAGCAGCCAGCTCATCAGCAGAGGGCGCTTCGATGCCCTGCACCTGTCCGGCTTCTTCCTGGTTGACAAAATGTTCCCAGGTATCGACTTCTGCAACACCTTTTTCATAATTGACCACAACCACTTCTTGATCGCGTTCGAGCCTGCGGCCATCAACACTGCGAGCGGGGATGCTTTTGCGCATGCCGCCGGGCGAGAGATAGAGAATCTCTCCGAGGCCGTTTGCGGGAATGGTGAGGCTGACTTTGCCAAGCAGACCGGTGCGGTCGGAGACGTCCTGGATGGTGGTGGCCTGGCCGCTGCCAAAGATGCGGCTGATCAACAGGAGAATCAGCCCGGCGATCACCACTCCACCTAGCGCAGCCAACAACAAGACGAATGGCAGCGCCAGGCTGCGTACGTTGTGGAAGACATAGCCGAAGAAGCCGAAACCGAGCAAAAAAAGGATAACAGAAGTGGGATTAACAATGGCGAAGATCGAGAAAGTTCCCTGTTGTTCGCCGCCAGCTCCCCCCCCATGTGATGCTGTATGATGGCTCGCAGCATCGCCGACATGGGCAACATGAGTGCTATGGGCATGCACCAGGTCGTGTCCGCCGATGTGTCCGCCATCCACGTGGACATGACCGATGCCGTGATCGCCGGTGAGGCCGCCAAGCAGGGCGGTGATGAGCAGAAAAAGCAGACCGAAGAGAAAACAGCCAATGAATACTAACGAGAGTGGATCAGTTGCAATTACTGGCATAGCTTTCACTCCTTTGGAGATATCGCAACGGGTATGGACCGGTCGATATGTTCGAGGATGCCGATGATACTGACGACTATACCCGCAGTACCCAGGATACAAGCCAGTGATAGACAGAGATAGGTTGAGGAGACGTTGATGAGTGCGAGAAAAGGAAATAGATTATCCCCATTCAGACTTGCTATGCCGGTGAGCAGCGCACCGCCCAACAGGGCGAGCGGCAGCAGTACCGGGTGCTGAAGCAACAGCCCATGGACTCTCTTTCCTCTCCCCGGGGCATATCGCTGACAGCCAATGGTCTCGTACTGGCGCTGGAACATGACGCCCGAACCTTCCTTCCGAGTTGTGGACTCGTTTATAATTTCCCTGGTGATTTGCCAGGATGCCTTGAGTAAAGCCTGGAAATGTACTTTTTTATTTCTTCACCTGCCAGGTGCGTCATCTATAATAAACGAAGCCTGCTGGCAAAAATACAATCTCTAATCAACACCTGTCGTGTTATCAGATGTTGTTACCGCGTCAACAACTGCTTCGAGTTCGAGCAAAGAGAGACTCATCAGGCGCCGAAAGAGACGGATGTAACGGCGTGGATCTGTTGAGAGCGCCAGCAGGTCCAGGAGTTCTTGCAGGTCCGGCTCCGAGGTCCACTCCGCCGCGTTGGCACGTAACCAGATATGCAGGCGTTCTGCGTTGCTACCTGCGATCTCCGTCTGCAAATCGGTGTTATAATCGGGTGGATCGCTGACCAGATAGCCGGGATGCACTTTGAAAAACCGCGCCAGCAGGTCGCGGCTCTTCGCCGTCAGGTGCAGCCTTTTGCCGCTCTCTAACTGAGAGAGGTATGCCTGGCTAATCTGCTCTCCTAACTCTTCGTTCATCGCCTGTACCACCTCTATCTGCGTCATAGGCCGGTTAAGGCCGCGCAACTCTCCCTCGACTTCACGCAAGTGTCTGATCTTTTCCGCGAGATTCATCACCGCCTCTCTCCTCTCCATAACTATCTGCTATATCAACTATAGCTATAAGCTATTTCTTTGTCAAGAGGGAAAAAGGCGAATTTTACAGCACGTATAACCCGTTAGTTGCCTTGCTGGGATGTCGGCGGGTAGCTATACAGATTACAATTCGTTGTGCAACGGACAGGTATGGATCGCATTATACGCTACAAACTGCCCGTTGTTAAGCCTGACAGGACTCCCGGTGGTACCATTGCCGGTCAAGTGGATTGTGCTGCTGGTGGAGGTATCTATACTCTATTGATCAGGTCAATTAAAAAGGCAGAGACCTGTTGCAAGACAGGTCTCTGGCCGTGCGGCAGGGCCTGTGACCCACTCTGTCACACCTGCTTGTAGCGTAATGGAAAAATATCAGAAGAAATTCAGAGAAGTGTAAAGAATTTCTCCAGATTCCATATCCATCGATATATTCATAGCGCGTTTCTGTACTGTTCCGGCTCAGGTGGAGGTACGCTTTCATACTCATTACAGGGAGAAGGGGTAGGGGGAGTAGGGCCATTTCTAATCCCTTTTCTTTTTGATCTCTACCGGGGTTGAAGGGTCTTTTCAACAGTATACCACAGTGAGGTGGTGTGTTGCTGGTGTTGCCCGGCTCTGGTTGCGACTGATCAATGCCCGGCAGTCGGAGAAGTTCCAGCGATGAAGGAGGTCGGCATTTCCTGATATAATTGCTATCACAAGCAAACGAAAAAGGAGCGATTCACCGGGAAGATGTTACGGCGATGCGCCTGGGCCTCTGGCAGCCAGCAGTACCTTGATTACCATGATCACGAATGGGGAGTGCCGGTTCACGATGATCGCAAGCTCTTCGAGATGCTGATTCTCGAAGGCATGCAGGCGGGGCTGAGCTGGGCATTGATTCTCAACCGGCGAGTTGCATACTTGCGCGCCTTCGACGATTTCGATGCGCACAGAATCGCGCAGTACGATGAGCGCAAGGTGCGGGCGTTGCTGGAAGACGCCGGCATTATCAGAAACCGGCTGAAAATTCAGGCCGCCATCCAGAATGCGCGCGCCTTCTTAAACGTTCAGGCCCAGACCGGCAGCTTCGATGCTTTCATCTGGCAATTTGTCGGCGGCTCTCCGCTGCAAAATGCCTGGCGTAGCATCCAGGAAGTACCCGCCAGTACCAGAGAGTCGGACGCGATGAGCAAAGAGCTGAAACGGCGCGGCTTCTCCTTCGTCGGCTCCACCATCTGCTACGCCTTTATGCAATCGGTTGGCATGGTAAACGATCACATCACCGAATGCTTCCGCTGGCAGCAAGTGCGCGATCTCAGCCATTAATGGAAGGACAGTTTTTTCCCTCATGGCAGAATCAGGTGCAGATCCCCAAATTCGTGCCAGAGGTAGCCATACTGTAATGCTTCGTGGTAGGCACGCTGGAGATGTGCATGGTCAGCGAGGGCCGCGAGCATGAGCAGGTGTGAGGCGCGCGGCTCATGCAGCCCGGTGAGCAGCGCGTTGACTGCGCGCATCCCGCGCTCCGGCGTCACTACCAGCCCGGTCCAACCCTCTCCTGCATGCGTCATCCCCTCTTCATCCGTCACCGTCTCCAGTGCGCGTACCACCGTTGTGCCAACGGCAATGACGCGCTTTCCTGCTGCTCGTGTCATGTTCACCAGGCGAACCGTCGTTGTGGGAACGCGATAATACTCCTCGTAGGGTGGCTCATGCTCCTCAAGACTGGCAACGCCGGTGTGCAGCAGTAACGGCGCGATCTGGATGCCATGTGCTACCAGTTGCGTAATCAGTTCGTGCGTAAAGGCTCGCCCGGCGGAAGGCATCTCCGCGCTACCGGCCTCAGTGGCATAGACCGTCTGGTAGTAGTCGATGGGCCACTGTTCTGGCACGTAACCATAGCGAATCGGGAAGCCGTACTGTGCGAGATAGCTCTGCAACGGGCAGGGCAGTTGCAGGGTGGCGAGCCATAGACGATGCCGCTCTGGCTGGTCTGCCTGTATTGTGTCGCGTCTGCTGAGGTAGGGGGTGTGCAGTGTCGCGCTGGCGCCGGCGGCGAGATGTAGTATCTCGCCGGCGTGCAGATCGTAGAACGGCTGTGTCGTTTTCCCCTCGTGTACCCGCGCTTCCACGCTCCACAGATCAGCGGGCAGATGTGTGGAGAGATGCAGTTCAAGCGGCATGCCGTTGGCACGAGTTGCGTTGAGCGCGGCGGGCATGGTTGCGCTGGTATTAATGACAAGCAGATCGCCAGGCTTCAGAAATTCACCGATGCGACGGAAGCGCGTATGTATCATGCGGTTATCGGAGCGATAGGAGACCAGCAGGCGTACCTCATCGCGTGCTAGTCCACGCGCCTCTGGCGGTTCACTGGCCTCAAGTTCCGCTGGCAGTGTAAAATCTATTGGCGAAAGCTCGGAGAAGCTTTTATTGTGTTCTCTGAAGAGAAGTCGCTGTGGCGTATCCTTCATTGTATGTTTCCAACTTTCGACGGAAAGTTTACTGACATGGCTTATTGATGTTGACTATACTCTGAGCCATGCTGGAAAGCATTGAGCAAGAGGACAGTCTCAAGACTGTACAAAAGAACAGCGGAGACGCTCTCTGGTGAAGCGATAGACAAAACAATGTGCTGTATAATAGACGCTATTAATGTGAGGGATTTGCAAAGCAATAAACTATGAGTCGAACAGATCGTTTGCTGGCTATTGTGCTGGAATTACAGGCGCATGGCAGGCGGCGCGCAGAAGACCTGGCCGCGACCTTCGAGACGAGCAAGCGCACCATCTATCGAGACATTCAGGCCCTCTCTGAGTCGGGAGTGCCGGTGGTGTCAGTTCCGGGCCAGGGCTACTCGCTAATGAAAGGTTACTTCTTACCCCCGCTCAGTTTCACGACCGAGGAAGCCTGCATGCTCTTGCTCGGCAGCGACTTCATGTCCCGCAACTTTGACGCACAGTACGCCGAAGCTGCACGGTCTGCCCATCGCAAGATCGAGAGTATTCTTCCTGAAAAATTGCGCGATGATGTGCGTTACCTGCAAGAAAATATTCAGTTTGTTGTAGCAGGAAATGCAAATAATCCGCACGAACAAGAAAAGTTACAACAACTGCGGCGCGCTATTATTGAGCGCAGAACCGTGCATTTCCGCTATTCCGCCAGGCATACGCAGGAAAGCGACAATACATCAACGGAGAGAGACGTTGATCCTTACAGTCTTGTCTTCCTGCGTAACAACTGGTTGCTCGTCGCCTACTGTCACCTGCGGCAGGGTATCCGTAACTTTCGCCTTAACCGCATGGATGACCTGGTGCTTCTTGAGAGGACGTTCCAGCGTTCTGATAATTTTCTGGTTTATGATCCTGAGCGCGAACAGCCGAGAGAGATGCCGGTGCGCATTCTGTTCGATCCCGAAGTAGCGCGCTGGGTGCGGGAGATGCGTCCGTTCTATACAGTTGGAGAGGAAGAGACGGACGAGGGCCTGCTACTAACTCTCAGAATACGGCAGGAGAGCGATATCATGCAGTGGCTTCTGGGTTGGGGACGCCATGCGCGGGTGCTGGAGCCGGATTCTCTGCGCCTGCGCCTGGTTGAGGAAGCGAAAGCCATCCAGCGAACTCACGAACGTTGCGAGTAAGTTGCTCAGAGTCGGGCGCTGCACGCGGGCAGCGCCTCTTTTGTTCGTCTGGTGCTTCTCTACTCGATAGCGCGTGCGGCGTAGCGTCCGCTCGGATAGGTTCCATTGATCAGCTTGAGCAGGCCGGGGACGCTCACCTCTGGTAATGGCCGGTCGCTGATATCTTCGCCGGGGAAGGCTTCCTGGTGCATGCGCGTGCGCATATCGCCCGGATCGACCCAATAGACGCGCCAGTCTTCGTTCTCGGCGGCCAGGATATGCGAGAGCTGCTCCAGTGCCGCCTTGCTCGAACCATAGCCTCCCCAGCCGGCGTAGCCTTCGACGGCAGCATCGCTGGTAATGTTGATGATGCAGGCGCCGGGCCGCAGCAGATTGCGCGTAGCCTGGATCAGGGCGAGTGGCGCGATCACGTTCGTGCGATACACCTGTTCGAGCGTATTGAGAGGATAGTCCAGCAGGGCTGGCTGAGGACTGGGACCGAGCATGCTGGCGTTATTGACCAGCGCGTCGAGCGTGCCGAACAGTCGTACTGCCTCGACCAGCGCACGGCGATGCACCTCGTCGGTAACGTCGCCGGGAACCGCCACGATACGCCCCTCGCGGGCCAGTTCCCGCAGTTCTGTGCGAGCCTCTTCAAGCTCCTCGACTCCGCGCGCGTCAATAATCAGATTCCAGCCGTCCTGCGCTAACTGCCGGGCCAGCGCCAGGCCGAGACCGCGTGACGCGCCCGTGATCAATGCTGTTCCCTTTGCCATTGTCTATATTCATCCTTTCGGAGAGAAGTAACATCAGATTTCCTTTGTTTGCTACTACTCTATCACTAGCAAGGACACGGCGTATCGTGCAAGAGGACAGGGTACAACCTGTCCAGAAGGACAGAAGGGCTATGCCTTGCGAGCGGCGATGCGCAAGCGGCGGTAATCGGCAAACCAGCTCCCTTCCCTGAAATACTCGTCGCGCAGCCGCATCTCTGTGCGTTTAATGGCCTGCTCTCTAATCTCCTCGGAAACCTCTTGCAACATTCTGCCGCAGAACATCAGTAGCCAGTTGCGCAGGCCCTGCTCGCCATCTTGCAGGCGCGTTGGCCGGTCAAAGAGCATGGCAAGCTCGACGGAGAGACCGTGTTTTTCGAGCAGAGGAGCGTATTCGCCAATTGAGGGATAATACCAGCCATGTGGGATGGTGATGCCTGTCAGCTCATATAGCGCTTGCTGGAGAGCGCCGATAATGGCCTGGCAGTTGCCTTTGCCGCCGAACTCGGCGACGAAGCGTCCGCCTGGCCTGAGCGCCGTTGCGACGCGCTGTACGACCTGTTCGGCCTCAGTGACCCAGTGCAGCGTGGCGTTGGAGAAAACGGCATCGAAGGAAAAAGGTAGGGAGAAAGCGCGGGCGTCGGCAACGTGAAATTCGATGGTGGGATAGCTGGCCCTGGCCGTTTCGATCATGGCGGGCGAGCTGTCAATGCCGATCACGCCTGCGCCAGCGTCGGCGATGGCTTTGCTGAGATGGCCGGTGCCACAGCCGAGATCGAGAATCATCTCGCCCGGTTGAGGCGCGAGTAGCGCGAGAACGTCTTTTCCATACTCGAAGACAAAGGCATGTTTTTGATCGTACAGCGACGCATTCCAGCTATTTTCTGGCATCATATACTCCTTTTATTCAAGCAGACCGTGTCCGGCATTCCACTCTTCCACTATCTTACCACCTGAGACGCGAAAAATCTGGATCAGTGTGCGGATTGCCTGCCTGCCGGTGGGCGCTTTGCCGGCATACAGGCCCCGGTGAGTACCACGCCAGGATGTGCGCACGGCCACGCGCTCGCCCTCGGCAAAAAGATCCTCAATTGCCACGCACAGATCGGGAAAACCTGCGCGCACGTCCTGGAGATAGGTTTTGACGCCCGCTGGACCGGGCGGCTGGTCAGGCGTCGAGTGGTCAACGAAGTCAGGCGAGAACAGCGTGTCCAGTAACTCAAGCTGCCCGCTGTTAATGGCATCCTCAAAGAGGAGGCGAACGACTGTCTTATTTTCCTCTGACGGAGACATGGGTGTGCCTCTCTATTGTCTCTATTGTCTCTTTTGCGTTTATTTCCCCAGGCAGGCTTCCGCAAACATGCGCACCGGTTCCAGCCTGGCCGAATCCGGCAGGAAGACGATCAGTTCCTGCGCGCCAGCCTGCTCGATTTCCTGCACACGCCTGCGTACAGCATCCGGTGTACCGACGAGGGCCTGCTCGCGGATGCGGCCAGAGGGAATGTTGCGCCGGAACGGCTCACTTTTGGCAACGGCCTCTTTATCAGTCTCGGCGATGGCGCAGTTGAAAAGCGCGGTACGGTGGATGGTGTTGTAATCTCGACCGATATCCTCGCAGTGCTGCCTGATCACCGAGAATTTGTGGACCAGGCCCTCGTTATCCAGGTGCTGGATATTGCAGGCGTCAGCATATTGCGCCACCAGTTTGAGCGTGACCTTCTCGCCGGCGCCACCGACGAGCAGCGGGATATGCGGCTTCTGTGCGCCTTTCGGCTGATTGATCGCTCCATGCACGCTGTGATATTTTCCTTCAACAACAGCCTTTTCTTCGCTCCACATGGCGCGGATGATGCGTAAGGCGTCGCGCAACTGGCGCAGGCGTGTCGGACCATCGGGAAAGTCGTAGCCGTAGGCGCGAAACTCTTGCTCGTACCAGCCGGCGCCGATGCCAAAGTTCAACCGACCGTGACTCAGCACATCAACCGTGCTCGCCATCTTCGCCAGCAGCGCCGGATTGCGGTAGCCGTTACACGTTACCATCTGGCCGATGCGCACCCGCTGCGTATCGCGGGCCAGTGCGGCGGTACTGGTCCAGCATTCAAAGGTCACTTCCTGCGTCGGAGTAGGCACGGTATGAAAGTGATCGAAGAGCCAGATCGAATCAAAGCCGAGCCGCTCTGCCTCTTGCGCTACACGTGTCATCGTCTCGTATGCCTCTACCGGGTCGGCGATGCCCACCAGGTCCATGCGCCAGCCCTGCGGTACAAGCAGACCAAACTTCAAAGCCATGAATGGACGATCCTTTCCTCTACAATAGGAAACGTTTAGCTTCTCTGAAGATTAAGCTCTCAAAAGATTACGCCTGTCAAGTCAATGCTGATGAGGAAGACCGGGTGGAAGAAAAGGAAAAGGGAAAAGAGAGAGGAGCTACCATTTTTCCCTCTTTTCTCTACAGTGAGAGTGGAGAGAAGGAGAAGCTCCCTCTCTAAAGTTAACGTTTATGGGGTTCCTGCCAATCCTGCGTGATTGAGCTTTATGGAAAGAAATGCACCATAATCCCTTCAATCCTGGCTGCCGGCGGCGCCTGAGAACGTCGGCGATGGCGCTTCCTGCACAGGCGTTCTCTCACCTTGTAGCAGGACGTATCCGCTCCAGCCGAGCGCGATGAAGAGCGTCAGGTCGCTCAGGCCGCTGAGCACTGTGGTCAGCATTTCTCCAAGGGGGAAAGCAGCCGCACTGAGCACTGCCGAGACGATAAGCAGCCAGCCGATCCAGGGAGCGAAGATGCCGGCACGGATGGTTGCAATGCCCAGTAGCACACCACCCACGAGTTGTAGGGCAGTCAGGGTAAGGCATGTTTTTTCTCCTCTCTCCAGCATGGAGTACGTACTGTCAACTGCTTGACTTGATGACCTGAACATGTGTACTCAATACACGTACACTCGATGAACGTTCCCGAACGTTCCCACTGATCGGTGAGAACAAAGACAAATTGTGGGGGAGTGAAGGACCGCTCCCCGGCCCCCCAGGGATTGCGCCCCCGCACCCCATTTCATTTTCCCCTGTTCAGTGTAGAACTTCTTGCGGCTGTTGTATTGTATATTCTGCTGCTGTGATTGTATATTCTTGCTTTCTCATCAGTTCCTCGCGCAAGCGAGCCGGCGTACTGCCCAGAATCCGTCTGAAATGGCGATGCAGGTGGCTCTGATCGGTGAAGCCGACACGCTGTGCCACGTCAGCGATGCTCAAGGCCGGATCGAGCAACAGGTGTTTTGCTCGCTCAATGCGACACTGGATGACATATTGATAGGGTGAAAGACCGGTGGTTTCTTTAAAGAGGTGACTGAAATGAGAAATGCTGAGATTCAGCAACGCGGCCATCTCGGCCAGCGATACTTCCTGATCCAGGTGATCATAGATGTAGTCCCGCACTTTGCGTATCTGCTGCTGAGACAGATGTCCTTGAGGATCTGGAAGGCATGGATGTATTGAGGAATAATGGCGCAAGAGGTGCAGGATCAGCGTGTGAGCGAGCGCCTCGTGATAGGGCAGGCCGAACAGCCCGCCAGTCTCTACTTCGGCAGAGAGCGCGCGTGCCAGATGTTCCAGCAAAGGATCACGGTGGTTGAACGTGCCGATCAGCCTTACCTGTTCAGGGTCGATAGAGCTGATTTCGGCGATAGTACGCTGAAAGAGTGATGGGAGCGGAGACAACTTTACAGCGACAAGCTCCTCGTCGCTCTCCCACGCATATCTGAAAGTCTGCTGCCTGGGTTCAATGCAGAAATTGCCGGGTAGGGAATCTCCTTTCAGCCGTTTTCCCTCGATCAGGGACTGGAGATGTGCGCAACTGTGCAAGTTGAGAGTAATTCCGTCAAGATTGAGCATCACATCCATCGTCTCCCAACGTGGAGGTAAATGGCAGACAACCGTGAGCAGACCACTACTGATCGTGGATGTATTTATTTTGAACCTGCTAATGGGAAGGCCGGTCAATTTTAGCTTATCGTATATGCCAAGTTCCGCCGTTGAGCCAGGAGAGGTGGCCATCTGGTGCATAGATATCCTGCTTTCTGCAAGCCATGCTTGCTGCTGTGATAATTGTCAGCTCTAGCATATCAGGCTACCGTCCGTAAATCGTTACAGAGAGCGTTACAAAGCAAAGTTCTTCAACGCTCGCTCTTTTTCTGCATGGCTTTCTTGATTCTGCATTGGCTCTCTATTATGAGGAACGTACCCGTGAGAAGAATTTTGCAGGGGTTGTCTCGGTCAAATGAAGATAGAGCGGCGAAATACATACAGAGAAAGGGTCCAGGGCGACCGCGAGTGTCGCCCTTACTATAACGGATTTGTCCACTGTCGTTTTACCAGCGCATTTAGCGTCCCGTGTTTGCCGCGTGGGAAGATCCCTGCTGCAAGGCACTGTCCGTCTGCTGCATAATATCCTGCACGAACCGGTTCATTGAGTCAGGGGACCAGTCAGGTGAAGTGTAGCAATCCTGCTGCGGCTGAGAACATGACTGCTTTGTCGGAGTAGGTTTGGGTGGCGGCGTCTGTTTTGGTCTGGGAGTGGGTTTGGGAGCCGGATGGCTCACCTGCTTTGGTGGATAGACAGTCTGGACGGTTGGCAGCGGACCACCACCCGCATGAGCTATCAGAGGAATGGCCGTCACGATTGCCAGTAGCCCTGCCGCGATCAACAGGCCAGTCCGTTTCCATTTCAAGAAAGAGAATTTTCGCATATGTGAGAATCCTTTCTGCAATTCGCTCTTAGAATGTACTGATCTACAAAAAAACAGGTCGGAGCAAATTTTGAAAAAATTACTCGCTACCTGTGAAGCTGATGAGATTGCTCAGCCCATTATCAGTATACAGGTAAATACAATCGGAAAACATCTATAGATGTTTTTGAAGAAACTCATTTTTCTTTTTTGCAAGGAAGAAGATCCCCTAAAGTTCACGCGAATGGGGATATCCTTGCTTCTTCTTTAATAGAAGATTTGATAAAATATGGTGTGGCCCGGCATCGGGCCAGAGCCAGACCCCGCAGGGAACGGCATGGATATATCAGGCGTTTGCCTGAGAAAATATCGGGTGCTTTTCTGATGAGATATCCGGCTCCCCGCTCTTGACGAATCTGAAAAAAACACTAAAATCTCTATAGATTGGTGAGATCATTAGAATTTTTTGGAGATTTGAGATTTCCATGCGTATCGTCGTTGTTGGCGTTGACCATACCACTGCGCCCATCGAGTTGCGTGAGCGTCTCGCCTGTTCATCCCGTCAGGGTCCTCAGCTTCTCCAGGCAGTCTGCAAGGTTGTGCAGGAATGTGTGATTCTCTCAACCTGTAACCGTGTGGAAGTATACGCTGTACCTGCTGAACTGGATGACGTGCAGGAGGTGCGCGCCGGGCTACTCCAGGTATTGAGTGAAGAGCGCCGAGTACCCTTCAATGAGATTGATGCTCATTGTTATTTTCTGGCTGACCAGGAAGCAATAGAGCATCTTTTTGGTGTGGCCTGTGGCCTTTATTCGCTGGTTCCCGGTGAGCCGCAGATCCAGGGGCAGGTGGTGGAATCTCTCGAAATCGCGCAAAGTGGCGGCTACTGCGGCCCGATCCTCTCGGCGCTCTTCAGGGCTGCTGTCGTGACTGGCAAGCGTGCGCGCAGCGAGACAGGAATCAGCCGTAACGCGGCATCGGTAAGTCACGTGGCGGTCCAGCTAGCGCGTCACCTTTTCCCCGACTTCACGCAGGCCAGTGTGCTGCTGGTGGGATCGGGAAAGATGAGCGAACTGGCGGCCCGCAATCTGCGCGCGCATGGAGCCGGGCGACTGGTGATCGTCAACCGTACACAGGGGCCGGCGGCTGAACTGGCGCGCGAGCTTGGAGCGGAGCATCGCCCGTTTAGCGAGCTGGCCGATGCATTGGGAGAGGCGGATGTGGTCATTAGCTCAACGACGGCGCCACATGCGATTATCACGCCGGCGCTGATGCGCTCTGTGAGCGAGAGACGCGCGCAGCATGCACAGCGTTTGCTCCTGCTGATTGATATTGCTCTGCCACGTGACGTTGATCCTGCCGTCGCGGCTTTTCCCGGCGTGCATCTCTATAATCTGGATGATTTGCAGGCTGAAGTTGAGCGCGGCATCGGCCTGCGCTTGCAGGAAGTAGAACATGTACAGGCTATTATCGCGCAGGAATCCGGCGCTTTTATGCGCTGGCTGGCCTCGCTGAGCGTGGTTGGCACCATCAGCGATCTACGACGGCATATGGACGATCTGCGCCAGCAGGAACTGGCGCGCGCAATGCGCCAGTTCTCCAGTACGCTTTCTGAGCGCGAGCTGGCCGCCGTGCAGGAACTCTCGACGCGCCTGGTGAATAAACTATTGCATACGCCCATGTTGCGTTTGAAAGAGGCGGCGGCAGATGGGCGAGGACATATCTATGCCGAGGCGCTACGCTATCTATTCGGTCTGGAAGAGGAACATGCAGCGTATTACGATAGGGACGCGGGCAAGCAAGCTCGCAATGAGGCAGACATCTCAGGTGATCGAGCGGCTGAGCGCACTGTGGCCCGCTCTTGAAATTACGGTTGAGCAGATTCACACAGTAGGTGATCGTGTGACGGATATGCCACTGTCGCGCATTGGCGGCGATGGCGTTTTTGTGACGGAAATAGAACATGCGCTGCGTGAACGGCGTATTGATCTCGCAGTTCACAGTCTGAAAGATCTGCCGACCGTCCAGCCTGATGATTTGCGCGTCGTGGTAATGGGACCGCGCGAAGATGTGCGCGATGTCTTTATTGCTAATGAGCCGTTCACGCTCTCTCGGCAAGGATTACAGCCGGTCAAGGAGAAGGTACGTGAAGTGCCGCTGCGCATCGGCACCTGTAGTCTGCGGCGCACGGCTCAGATCCGCCAGCTCTGTCCCGATGCGCAGATTCTCCCGCTGCGTGGCAACGTTGATACGCGCCTGCGCAAGCTCGCTGCTGGCGATTATGATGGTATTATCCTGGCTGCTGCCGGCCTGCACAGGCTTGGCATGCAGGAGCAGCTTGCCGGGCAACTGGTTTATTTCCCGGTTGAAGTGCTGATGCCCGCGCCGGGTCAGGGGGCGCTCGCATTGGAGATACGTAATGAGCCTGCGCTGCTGGCTTTGCTGGAGCCACTTAAGGATGTGGCATTGCAGGCGGCAGTAGACGCGGAACGCATGTTCATGCGCCGCCTGGGAGCTGGCTGCTACCTGCCCGTTGCCGCTTATGGCTGTGTTGAGCATGGCATGTTGACACTGCGTGGACTGGTTGCCAGCCTGGATGGGCAACGCGCTATTCGAGTGCAAAAAAGCATCGCGTGGCCGCCAGCGGCAGATCTTGAGCATGCCGGGCAGGCCAGCAAAAACCTGGGCATGAGCCTGGGCGAAGAGGCGCTGGCACAGGGTGCGTCTGAGATTATCGGCGAAGTCAGCGCTGCCAGAGAGCGAGAGCCGCGCTATGTCTGAACTCCCAACTACGATATCACCATTACAGGGAAAGCGTGTGCTGGTGACAAGAACACGCGAGCAGGCTGCTGTACTGAGTGAGCGGTTGCGCGCGCTTGGCGCAGTTCCCGTCGAATTGCCGGCGATCCGTATTGAGCCACCGCGTGACTGGCGGCAACTGGATGCAGCCTTGCAGCGTCTTTACGCGGATGAAGGTGAGAGATACGACTGGCTGATCTTTACCAGCGTCAATGGCGTCACCATCTGTCTTGATCGCCTGCGCACGCTGGGCCGCGAGCCACGTGCCATGCGGCAGGTGCGCATAGCGGCTATTGGTCCGGCGACGGCTGCGGCGCTGCAACGCTATGGTCTGACTGCCGATCTCGTCCCCGGCGCATACATTGCCGAAGCCGTTGCAGCAGCTCTTCGGGAGGATGCGCAGAGGCGAGGACGCTCGCTTATGGGACTGCGTATCCTGCTGGCGCGTGCTGCCGAAGCGCGCAAAGTGCTGGTGACAGAACTGCGCTCCGCCGGAGCTATTGTTGATGAAGTTGCAGCTTATACTACCGCCGCTGTCTCGCCCGGCGATGAGCGAGGGCGTGAAGGGCTGCGCCTCTTGCAGCAGCAGGAGCTCGCTATTTTAACCTTTACCAGCTCCTCAACGGTGCGCAATTTTGTCGCATGGTTGAAGGGCTGTGAGCTGAGTGATGGTAGCTCTGCTCTGGACCTGGTGATGCACACAGCCCGGCACACGGCCCGGCCCGTCATCGCCTGTATTGGTCCAATCACTGCACGGACCGCGCGCGAACTGGGCCTGCAAGTGGATGTTGAGGCGCAAGAGTTCACGATTGACGGTCTTGTGGAAGCAATGGTGCAATTTTTCAAGAAAGGAAAACAGGAAACCGATGATAGAGCAAACTGTTAACAAACAATCAGACGAGATTCAGAGCCAGGTAACGCCTCAGGCCGCGCAGCCGAAGCCCAGGCAGCCGCGCCAGTTTGTGCGCTTCTCTTTCTACAAACTTGATCCACAGTGGCTGCTCCAGCCGGCTGAAGTGCGCGCACAGGGTAGGCAGCAGTTGACGAAAATCGTCGAGGATTACGGGCAGGAGAAGCTGATTCGCAGCTATGGCCTGTATGGCCTGCGCTCCGATTGCGACTTCATGCTGTGGCAGGCCGCCTATGACGTCGAAGATCTGCGCTCGCTCAATAGCCAGATTCGCCGTAGCGCCATCGGACCCTACCTGCGCGAGTCACACAGCTTCCTCTCCATGACCAAGCGCTCGGTCTATGTCGGCAAGAATGCACGCGGTGCGCACGATCCCCGCCTGGTGATCAAACCGTATGATAAGCCGTATCTATTCGTCTACCCGTTCATCAAAACTCGTGCCTGGTACAGGCTGCCGCTGGAAGAGCGCAAACGTATGATGAACGAACATATACGTTATGGGGTAAAATATCCTAATATCACAATCAATACCACCTATTCTTTTGGCCTGGATGACCAGGAGTTCGTGGTGGCTTTTGAATCTGATAATATCGCCGATTTCCTGGATCTCGTTCAGGAGATGCGCGAATCGGAAGCCAGCAGCTATACGCTGCGTGATACGCCGATGTTTACCTGCATCGCCCAGCCTATGAACGAAATTCTGGATGCCCTGGGAGCATAGGAGAGAAACATGGCTCAGCACCAGCGTGAGGAGAAAGACCTCACTCTCATGCTTGCGCGCTCGCGGGAGCTTTTTGCGGAGGCGCAGCAACTGCTGCCCGGTGGGGTAAACAGTCCTGTACGCGCTTTTCGTGCAGTGGGCGGTAATCCCGTGTTTATTGATCGAGCCGAAGGGCCGTACCTCTACGACGTGGACGGCAACCGCTACCTCGATTACGTGCAGTCCTGGGGGCCGATGATTCTCGGCCATACGCACCCGGCGGTGCTGGAAGCCGTGATCGAGGCTGGTAAGCGCGGCTTCAGTTTTGGCGCGCCGACGCAGGCAGAGAACGAACTGGCAAAGCTGGTGATCGAGAGCGTCCCTTCGGTCGAGATTATTCGCTTCGTCAATTCTGGCACCGAGGCGACCATGAGCGCCCTGCGCCTGGCGCGCGCCTACACAGGACGCAGCAAGATCATCAAGTTCAGCGGCTGCTATCATGGCCATGCCGATATGTTGCTGGTACAGGCCGGATCAGGCGTGGCGACAATGGGTCTACCGGACAGCCCCGGCGTACCGGCAGAAACAACTAGCAATACACTGATCGCCGAATACAATGACAGCGCCGCAGTCGAGCAACTCTTCCGCGCCTATCCTGATGAAATCGCTGCTATCATCGTCGAGCCGGTTGCCGCCAATATGGGCCTGGTGCTGCCTGAGCCGGGCTTCCTGGAGCGGTTGCGCGAACTCACGCGCCACTATGGTGCGCTGTTGATCTTCGACGAGGTGATGACCGGCTTTCGCGTTGGCCTGGGGGGAATGCAAGAGCGCGTGGGCATTCTGCCTGATCTCACCTGTCTGGGCAAGATCATTGGCGGCGGCCTGCCGGTTGGAGCATATGGCGGGCGGCACGACATTATGCAGCTTGTTGCACCGCTCGGCTCGATGTATCAGGCAGGCACGCTCTCCGGCAATCCCCTGGCGATGGCTGCCGGTATCGCCACACTTAAAGAACTGCGCAAAGCGGGACAATATGATAAACTTGAGCAAAAGGGACAACTCCTGACTGCGGGCATGCAGAAGGCTCTGCGTGACAGCGGTGTCGCAGCGCAATTTGTGCGCATCGGCGCCATGTTCTGCCTCTACTTCAACCGTGAACCCGTCACCAACTATGTGCAGGCAAAGCGATCTGATACAGCCCATTTTGCGCTCTACTTCTGGGAGATGCTCAAGCGTGGCATCTATCTGCCTCCGTCGCAATTTGAAGCCTGCTTCCTCTCGCTGGCGCTGGACGATGCGATGATCGAAGAGACGGTAAAGGCGGCTGAAGCTGCGTTACAAGCGGTGGCATAACTTGCGGGAGATTTTTCATGAGCACATTTCCAACTGTGCGTTTACGACGCACCCGCCAGAACGAAAAGCTGCGTTCTCTTGTGCGGGAGACGCATCTGAGCGTCGATCAGCTCATTTATCCATTGTTCATCGCCGAGGGCCTGGCTGAGCCGCGCGAGATCTCCTCGATGCCGGGTGTGATGCAGTGGCCGCTGGAGCACCTGGGGCGTGAAATAGAGCGTATCGCCGGACTGGGCATTCCGGCGGTGCTGCTCTTTGGCATTCCCGGCGCGAAAGATGAGGTTGGATCGCAGGCATATGCTGAGCAGGGCATTATTCAGCAGGCCATTCGCCGTCTCAAAGCGGCTGCGCCGGAGACGCTGGTGATCACTGATGTGTGCCTGTGCGAGTACACCAGTCATGGCCATTGCGGTGTAATTCATAACAGCGTGGTGCAGAATGACGAATCGCTGGAATTGCTAGCGCGCATGGCGCTCTCCCATGTTGAGGCGGGAGCTGACATTGTGGCGCCATCCGATATGATGGATGGCCGCGTAGGTGCCATCCGTCGCGTGCTCGATGAGCATGGCTTCAAGCAGACGCCGATTATGGCCTACTCGGCCAAATTCGCGTCGGGTTTCTACGGGCCGTTCCGCGAAGCTGCCGACTCTGCACCACAGTTTGGCGACAGGCGCGCCTACCAGATGGACCCGGCCAACGCACGCGAGGCGCTGCGCGAGGTTGATCTTGATATCGCGGAGGGCGCCGATATCGTGATGGTCAAGCCGGCGCTGGCCTACCTGGATGTGATCCGCCGGGTGCGCGATCACTGCAATCTGCCGCTGGCCGCTTATAACGTGAGCGGCGAATACGCGATGATCAAAGCGGCAGCAAAAGCTGGCTGGCTGGACGAGCGCCGCGTCGTCATGGAAGTGCTGACCGGCATCCGGCGTGCAGGCGCCGACATGATCATTACCTACTTTGCACCCGATGTTGCCCAATGGCTGAGATCATTCGCATGAACTGCACAGAAAAGGGAGGCTCATGAGGGCAAAACCCTCCTGGCGGGTTCGCCGGGTCTCCGAAAAACATGTCGCAAGAGATGCCTCAGTAAGGCATCTCTTGCGACACATCATTCTATGGGAGCTGCACTGACCCGGGATCGCTGCCCGTCGGTGGCAGCGCCGGGACGGCGGGAACGGCTTTAGGCGCTGGCGCGGGTTTCTCTGTTGGTTGAGGAACAGGCTTTTCGGTTGGCCTGGCTGTGGGCTGAGGCGTAGGTTTCTGTTCCTTCTTTTGCTTGCCTTTACCTTTTTTATGTTTGCCTTTCCCGTAATCATCTGATCCATAATTATCAGAAGAATTCGCTTCCTCTTTGTTTTCTGGATCATCGTATCTATTATTTGCCATCGCATGCTGTGTGCTGAGAGTGCCTGCGGCAGTGAAACCGATGAGGGCTGATACGCCTAAGGCGAAGGCGCCGGCTAATAGTTGTCTGCGCTGTAATGTTGGTTTTGTAATGTTCGGTATGTTCATTGCAAAAACCTCTTTTCTTTATAGAGAAAGAGAGAAATCTCCCTGAATTGAATACGAGGAGGACTATGTTTATAGATGAATCATAATCCTGCCATATCTTTTCTAATCTAAGTATACGAGAAGAGCCAAGTACTTGATAGATAGTTATTTTATAAAAAATAAAATAATCTTGAGTAAAGAAATATTATGCTATATAAACTGAGTAGTATAATATAAGCATAACGCGGCATCAGACATATTTATCCAGGTATATCTCTTGAGTATAATGATGCATTTTTTAATGCAAAATTTATATGTCTTGATGTGTACTGTGGATAAATATACAGGCTGAAAGTGAAGGAGACGAACTTTTTGACCTCCTATTTCTGGTGGTTTCGTCGTTGTTCTCTGTAGGATAACGGCAACCCGCCTTGCCTGTAGTGCTTTGCTGAGAGGGATGAGGAGAGAGGAAGAGGTGTTGAAGAATCCCCTCTCACATCATGTTACTATTCTCCCGGTTGCTGCGTTATCTTCTGTTATAAGGCTCCTCTAAGGTGCTTTAATGAAATTCTAAGGAAATTGTAAAACCAGTTCAGAGAGAGAAGTGTTGTGTAAATGGTTGGGACGAATAAGCTCAATCGTACCTATCAGCCTATCAATTCCTATGGAGTGATTGGTGATTGTCATTCAGCGGTGCTGATATCACCCGATGGATCGGTAGACTGGGGGTGCCTGCCAGATTTTGATAGCCCGGCTATCTTCTGCCGCTTGCTGGATGCTGAGCGCGGTGGGTACTTCCAGATTGCTCCAACTGCCGGAACGATCCCTGGCTCACAGCGGTACTTGCGAGGGAGCAACGTACTTCAGACCAGGTTTGCCAGCATTAGCGGTGAGATAGTGCTCACAGATTTTATGCCTGTAGAGACGTTGAGCACCTGGCCCTACCAGGGGATGAGAAACGACACCTGGACGCGCGAGGATGGCTTTTGTCACTGCCTGGTAAGGATTGTCGAGTGTACGCATGGTGAAATGCCGGTGACGATGACCCTGAAGGTGACGCCGGATTATGCTGCTTCACCGTCTGAGATTACGTTGCTTGACGGGAACAGGGGCGCGGTGGTTTCCGGCGGGCAGCATGTGGCGTTAGCTGTCGTGGGTGTACATCTTCTGCCTGCTTTTGCGTTGCAAGTAACCCATGACCCGGAAGAGTTTCACCAGTCGGTAGTGGCTCAGGTAACGCTGCACGAGGGGGAACGCCTGGTGTTCGTTGTCGGTCTGGGGAAGAGCGCATACGCAGCGCGCCGGCTTATCGAGGTTGAGTTGCTACAGCGCGACTTCGATAGCGAACTGGAGCACACGCTGCATTGCTGGCGCTCCTGGATCGCGCATTGTACGTATAATGGTCCATATCTTGAACTGGTACAGCGTAGTGCGCTGACCCTCAAGATGATGACCTACGCGCCGACCGGTGCCATTGTGGCGGCTCCCACAACGTCGCTGCCGGAAGACCTGGGAGGAGAGCGCAACTGGGATTATCGCTATACCTGGATACGCGATGCGACGTTCACGCTCTATGCGCTCAACGTGCTTGGCTTTACCGAAGAAGCGCGCGCTTTCACGCACTGGCTTTGCAATCTCTCGTTGAACGAGGGCGAGGGCTTGCAGATCATGTATGGTATTCGTGGCGAGCGCAACCTGCCTGAATATGAACTGCTTCATCTCAGCGGCTACTGTGATTCGCGGCCTGTGCGCATCGGCAATGGAGCGGCATTGCAGAATCAGATGGACATTTTTGGCGAAGTGCTCGACTGCATTCATCTGTACCGCCGCCAGGGAGGATTCGAGCGGTATGGGGAGAAGTTGGAAGGCCCGTTGTGGGATATGATGCGCCAATTAGTGGAGCATGTCTGCGCGCACTGGCAGGAGCCTGATGCCGGCATCTGGGAGTTTCGCTCGGCGCCGCGCCACTTTGTCTACTCGAAAGTTATGTGCTGGGTAGCCCTTGATCGGGGTATTCGTGCTGCCGAACAGCTCGGCCTGCCTGCCGATCTTGTGCGCTGGCATCACGTGCGTGACTGTATCCGGGCTGATGTGCTGGCGCATGGCTATAATACGACTATCGGCGCATTTACACAATCCTATGGTGATACCGCCCTGGATGCTGTCAACCTGCTTCTCCCGCTGGTTGGCTTTATTGCGCCCGATGATCCACGAATGCGTTCAACGGTTGATCGCATTATGGAGAATCTGACGGACGAGCGCGGCTTTGTTTATCGCTACCTGTCCGAAGATGGACTTTCCGGTTCCGAAGGAACTTTCGCCATTTGCACGTTCTGTCTGGTTGATAACCTGGCGATGCAGGGACGTGTTGTTGAGGCTCGCGCACTGTTCGAGCGCCTGCTCACCTATGCCGGGCGATTGGGCCTCTTCTCTGAGGAGATTGATACGGAGAATGATATCGCGCTGGGCAATTATCCCCAGGCGTATACTCATATCGCACTTATTAATAGCGCGTACAATCTGAGAAAAGCCGAGATTCGCATGTCTGAGCACCACACAGATCCGGTGATCGCGGCGATCAGATTGCAGAAACAGCAATAATCTTTTTTTATCAACGAGAACGACGTGCAGCCAGGTACCTGCTGCGCGTCGTTCTTCTTGTATGCTGAAAAGGAAGACCATTTTGTTGTGGCGCTTGCGTCTGTTGTGAGATAATAGGCATCACCAATCAATTATTTGCCAGCATAGTAAGGAAAGGAGTCGTGGTATGGCATCGCCGGTCCGCTATCCTACAGCCAGTCTCAAGCCGCACCGGGAGGAGAGTTTGCTCGGCGGCCATCTCTGGATCTTTTCGGGGGCGCTTCAGCAGCCGCCTCACTGGATAGAGGCCGGCGGTCTTGTCGATGTAAAATCGGCGACTGGCAAGTTTGTCGCGCGCGGCTATTATAACCCGCGTACCGATATTGCCATTCGTATCCTCACACATGATGTTGATGAAGACATTGATGGGGAGTTTTTTCGCCGGCGTGTGCGCCGCGCGATAGAGCTGCGCCGCGTATTTGAGCCTGAGCAAACGAATGCTTACCGCCTGGTGAACGCTGAAGGCGATGGACTGCCAGGACTGATCGTGGACTGGTATGCAGATATCCTGGTGGCTCAGGTGCATACGCTCGGCATGCAGCGCCTGCGTCCTCTGTTAATCGGTGCGCTGATGCAAGAGACGGGTGCGCGTGGCCTGCTGCTGCGCAATGATAGCCAGGGACGGCGCCGGGAGGGTCTGGAAATTGAAAAACCTGAGGTAGTGGCCGGTGTGGTTCCTCTCCAGGTAACAATACGTGAGAATGGTATACAGTTCCTGGTCGATCCCTGGCAGGGCCAGAAGACTGGCTTTTTCCTGGACCAGCGCGATAAGCGCGCGGCTCTGCGCAAATATGCCCGCGATAGCCGTGTTCTAAACTGCTTCAGCTATACTGGAGGATTCTCTGTTTATGCCGCTCTTGCTGGTGGGGAGACACACGTGACCAGCGTTGATATCTCCGCTCCAGCCATCGAGGCTGCGCGACAGCAGTTTGGGTTGAACGGCCTGGAGGCGGCAGCGCATGAGTTTGTCGTTGCCGACGTGTTTGACTATCTTGAAGAGGCACAGCGCGATGGTGAACTCTTCGATGTCGTGGTGCTGGACCCGCCAGCTTTCGCCCGCACAGAAAGCGCCCGTGCGCAGGCGCTCAAGGCGTATCGCCGCCTAAATACCCTTGCCATGCAAGTGCTGCGACCGGAGGGTATCCTGCTTTCCTGTTCGTGTTCCGGCGCGGTAAAGATGGATGACCTGCTTGGTGTGCTCGCGCTCAGTGCGCAGCGCCTGGCCCGCCCGGTGCAGATTCTGGAGTCCTATACACACGGCGTCGATCACCCGATTAACCTGGCAATGCCCGAAACATCGTATTTAAAGGCCGTTTTTTGTAGAGTGCTGTAAGCCTGTAGTGTGAGCATGGGAGAAAGCACGAGAACGCAAGTGTACCTGCCGCTTACGTTCTCTGTTGTATTGGAAACCGGCGCTATGATTTCGGTGCGACCGGCGGTGGCGAGATGATGTGACGTCGGCGTATCCAGCGCGCGGCGAACCAGGCGATGACGGCGAGCGGAACAATATAGACCGCGTAAGCCAGCAGCCAGATGAGCAACGTCAGTAGTCCCTGCGCGAAGGCCAGCGAACCTGCGAAGGCGTCGCTGAAGACCTGGCTGATACTCCATTGCGGTTCCGGTGAAGGGGTAGAGACATAGATTGGTTGCAGTTCTATAGACACCGTATAGAATGTTGTCTGCTGATTCAGCGTGTTGATACGAGCCTGGGTTTTTTCAATTTTTTCCTCAACATCTGATAGTTTCTGTTCAATCGCCAGAATGTCGCTCATGGTCTGGGCGCCTTTAAGCAGCTCTTGCAGGCGAATCTGCTCAACGCGCAGATTCTTGAGTTGAGACTGGTAGTCAACGTAGTCACTGGTGACATCCTGCACCGTTTCCTGCATGCTTACCAGGCGTCCTTTGTTGTTGGAAGCGTAGTCGGTGAGGTAGCGTTGAATCTGGGGGTATATGCTGGCTCGCACGGCGAAGGTCAGGGTGATGTTGTAGTTGTTGTCGCTGGCCTGGCTATAGCTCATACCGGCTGAGAGCGACTGGGGATCAGTGGTGCTGATCCAGCTCTGGAGATCATTCGCGGCTTTGCGTGTATCATGCATCGCCATAACAACTTTAAGCGTTTTTATCAGGTACTGTGGGCCACCTATGTTTTTTTTATCTGCCGGTTGGGCGTTACCGGCTGTTGTTCCCTGTGCTACGCTTTTTGAGCTGCTGTAGCCGGCATCGCTCCGTGAGGCGCCGCCTGAGCTTGCCGGTGCGGGCATTGATGAGGTCCCGCTCCCACCGCAACCAGCGAAGAAAATGAGGATGAACAGAAGTGAGAGGACTGCTGTTTTTGGCATAGCATGGTACTGCCTATGCCGCCTGCCCTGTTGCCATAGCTGTGACATGTGTTTGCTCCTTGAAAGAGTGTGAAGAAAGGCAGAATAAAGGAAAGCTAGCCGGATCTGAGAGGCTCGCAACAGAGTAGAAGGAGCCTTTCTCACCGGAGCTTTTGTGCTATCTCTTCTGTTCAGAAAGACGCGAGCGGACGGCGAAATGTTCCAGCACTTCGCCGTGCAATAACTCAGATGTTCACCGCATAACCGGTTTCGATGTCAGTCCTGTTTCCAGATGGGCGATGATCCATGTAATGGGGATAGACGTCCGCGCGTGGAGTGCAAAGCTGTGGCGGGTTGAGTACCCGAATCACCATGCAGGTGTGCGGTCAGCTCTTGTAGTGTCACAAAGCGATAGCTGTGTTGTTGAAACCACTCGATGATGCCTGGCAACGCGGCTGCCGTCTGTGAACGGTCTCCACCCCCGTCGTGCATCAAAATGATTGAACCATTGCTGGTCTGAGCGCGCACACGAGCAATGATGGCGTTGGCGCCCGGCCTTGACCAGTCGCGGGGGTCAACGTTCCAGAGGATGGTGGAGAGGCCAAGCTGGTTGGCAGTAGCCTGTGTGGTAGCATTAAAGGCTCCATAAGGCGGGCGGAAGTAGAGAGGTCTGACGCCGGTGGCGCCGGTGATAGCGTTCTGGGTGGAGCTGAGTTGCCAGGCGACACTGGATGGGATAAGACGCCGGAGATCGGGATGCGCCCACGTGTGATTGCCGACGACATGCCCGGCGTTATGCTCCTGCTGCACAATGGCAGGATATGCCTGAACCAGGCTGCCGATGCAGAAGAACGTCGCTTTGACCCGGTAATGGGCGAGAATCGACAGGATCTGCGGCGTGTACAGCGGGTTGGGACCGTCGTCAAATGTCAGGGCGATTTCGGGAAGGTTTGGATCCCCACGATAGAGAAGGCGATCCTGTGCTTGAACCTGTGCAACCTGCTGTACCTGACTGCTAGAAGATGGAGCAACTGACTCCGGCGATAATTGCAGTGCCGGCTGAGTTGTGACCGCCGGCGAAGTCGGCTGAATTGCCGCCGGTGATGATGCGGAGGTAGAAACAACCGGGGCTGAAGTCGCCTGAACTCTGGCAGATGGCTGCTGTCCCCTGGATGTAGCCAGGGTCGAACGACCGGCAGTAAGGAGCAGCGTGAGTGAGCCTGAGAGCAAGAGCAGAAAGATACAACAGGCCAGCAATGTTCTCCGCCCGATATAGACTCGTTCTGACTGTCTACCTGTTTCTTTTTCTCTCTTCATTAATCGAAAAAAATCTGGCTTTCGCATGTTACAGATCCAGTCTTTCTTCTTTTTTCAAGTTTTGTCACAGTTTTAACATTGTACCGGAAAGTTTTTCTCCACAAACTGTCGATTAGAACTCGGCTTTTCTATTGTATATGGAAAAGCGGCGATGTTCAATATAGCCGAGCTATCGTCCCAGGGGGACTGCAAAGTCGAGAGGAAAAGCATAAAGCGGGGTCCAGGGGACGCGAGTACAAGCCTTCTACGCTCCCTTAAGTTAACACCTGTGGCTCTCCCCCGGAAGTACCAGGGGGGAAATGGTTAGTACGTGTGAGAAATGTATGAGAATCCGGGCGGTTGACAGGCGCAAGTTATTGAAGGGCGGCAGGCGTCTTATGATGTACTTTGTGATTTCTCGATCTCCTCCAACGCTTCATAGAGCCAGCGCAGGTAGGTTTTCTCGAATTCGATGGCGAAGCGCACCACCAGGGCAAAGTAAGAATCACCTTCTTCTGTGGTCATGTAAGGATTGAGGCGTTTGCCGCCATGTGGCATTGTTCCGCGTGCGGGAATAAAAAGGGCATTCTGCCGGTAGGCCAGCAGGCGCATTTCGTGATCGGCGATACTTTTACGCAGGTGTTGAGCCAGGTCTGCGGGCGTGGCAAAAGTGCCGAAGAGTATCTTGAGCAGCAGTTCATCGCGCAACTGAAAGACTTCGGGGGCCTGTGCCTGCCATCTGCGCAGCGTGGCCAGACCCTGCTCGGTAATCGAATAGACTTTGCGGTCAGGTCGTGTTTCTTGCTCCTCGCGCTCCATCTCTACCCAGCCGAGTGCTTTCATCCGGCGCAACTCTTTATAGATCTGGCTCTGTGCTGCCGACCACATGCTGGAGAGCGTATGGTCGAATAAACGCTTGATGTCGTAGCCTGAGAGTGGTCCCCAGAACGCCAGCAGACCAAGAATGCCATAGGTGATCGGAGAATCCTCACGTTGATCCATCAGTACCTCTTCCTGTTCCCTGTGGGGAAGTGATAATTCCTTTCTATTATATGACACTTCGTCATAATCACCCTTGTCATGACCACGCCAGTTGACTATACTATATTTAGTCATATGATTTAGTGTTATATGAGAGGAGAGAATATCAATGGGAAAGATCACAGTAACGGTTGCAGCAGAGCTTGAGGCGAGCGCGGAGGACGCTTACGCCACAATTGCCGATTACCGGCAAGGACACCCTGCCATTCTGCCCAGGGCGATTTATGATTTGCGCGTTGAGCAGGGCGGCTATGGTGCTGGCACCATCCATCGTTTCAAGACGCGCGTGCTTGGAGTAGAGCAATCGTTTTACCAGATTGTTAGCGAGCCGGAGCCGGGCCGTGTGCTGGTTGAGCGAGACATCGAGCCTGGACAAAATTACTGCACCACGTTTACCGTCACGCCGCTTGAGCAGGGTCGCAGGTCGTGGGTCGAGATTACCACGACGCTGGACGCGAGTCCTGGTCTCAAAGGCTTTGTCGAGCGCGTCACCCTTCCGCTCATCCTGTCACCCATCTATCGTGAGGAGCTTCACCTGCTAGAGCGAGTGGCGCGCAAGCAAGGTGCTGCTAAAGTCAGGTCATAGGGCGACGAAAAGCCTGCGGGAAATGGGGGTGCAGGGGGCCACCCCCTGACGGGGTTCAAGGGGTGTTCCCTGGCCTTTTTTCCCGCACCTGTTTGGCCGGATGTTTTAGTGTGCATGGGTAACATCGTGGAAAAGCTTCTATTGACGGCCATGTGCCATCATGGCATGTAATGCGTCAAGAATCACCTCTGCCGGTACCTGATTCTTCGGAGGATAGCGTTCTGGTTCATAGATTACATGCACACCATATCTCCTGAGCATCCGTATACTTCTTAACCCACGCCTAAAGGCAGTGGGGATGCAGCGGCCCTCTCCTCAATCGGTCATACATCCCCTTCATACATCAGCTTTTTCTTTCAACTGTGCAAGGGCCGTGAAAGTATCAGCAATCTGGTCATCCAGACTTTTTACGTCTTCAGTGTTTTTCCAGGGTTTCAACTCATTTCTTGCCTTGCAAACACGTTGTAAAACAACTAATGATTTTGTTTGCATAGTCATATCTAGTGATTGACGCAATAGCTTGCAGGCTTCTTCTGGATTGCCCAGTTGTGCGTGTACTGTCCCTATATCCGCTATCAATGTTGATTGACGACGGAGAGAAGCAGGCTCACAAAAATTTAATGCCTGCTCTAATGCTGGTAAGGCCAGTTCTGGTTTATGTAAACGGACAAAACAAGCTCCTTCATATCCAGCGGCACGTGACGGATTAAACCCTGTAGCATAGAAATCATCCTCTAGTGAGGCTGGCAAAGAAATGTTCTGATTTTTCTCCAGTAAGCGCAAACATGCATCTTCATTCCCCATACTTGCATGTATCTCTGCTTCTATCGCGCGAAGCCAGGGTCTTATCCTGGGATTCTGAAGAGGAGTGCGTTGTGCTTCTTGAAGCAGTGGAAGAGCATGGCGCGGTTCTCCCCAATAGATAAGGAGCAAGGCGACACGGCCCGCACCCGCTGCCCATAAGTCTGTCCTACCGATATCCAGGGCGATCTTCAAGGCAAATTTGTAGTAAGCCCAGGCAAGATCA
>JADBKA010000022.1 GCA_014896635.1 Ktedonobacteraceae bacterium | reverse complement strand
AGAGAGCACGACCATTCAGGTAGGGCTGCGGGTTTTCTTACAAGAGAACGGAAACGCCTGGGGAGAGTTGATGGCCGCCGCGATTGTGGCGCTGCTGCCCGTGTTGCTGCTGTATACAGTGGCTCAGCGTCACATTGTTGCGGCTTTTGTGCGTTCAGGCATCCACTAAAAAAGTATGGAGGCAAACAATGCATCAATCGGCAGGGGAACAGGATGAACTCTCCCGCCTGACACCTCGACTCTTTCCTCTTTTCTGGAGAGAGGGAAAGTTGTTGCCGCAGAGCAGGCCAGCGAGTGCGCACACAAAAGCGCCGAAGATCACGATTCTGCACACCAACGATTTGCATGCCAGTGTCGATGGCCGACCCGATGAGCATGGACATCAGCGTGGGGGCCTGGCAAGGGTCGCTACCACCGTCCGGCGCGTCCGTGCAGGCGGACCGACGCTGGTTGTTGATCTGGGAGATATCGCTTTCGGCGGCGGCACCTGGTGGGATATTCAGGGGATAGAGGCAGTGGCCGTTCTGCGCAGCAGAGCAGGCTGTGATCTGGCGACCATTGGCAATCATGACCTGGAACATGGCATTGCTGGACTGCGGGAACTGCTCGCCGGCGGCTCTGCGCTTGTCTCGGCCAATCTGCGGGTCCAGGATGACGATGTAGAGCGCCAGATTCCTCCTGCCTATCTTGTCGAGATTGGCGGCTGGCGCATTGGCGTAACCGGCCTCACAACCCTCTCCACCTATGAGCTTATTCCGAGTCGCATCTTGCGCGGCCTCACGCTAACCGATCCACGCGAGGTCGCGCTCCAGGTAGTGGCCGCGCTCGAACCTCTGGTAGAGAGCATTGTGATCCTCTCACATCTCGGTTTTTACCAGAGTGGACCGGGTGATCTCGACCTGGCAACCCACCTGGCGGGGTCCAAAGTTTCGCTGATCCTCGGCAGTCATACTCATGCCGCGCTCGATCCGGCTCCGATTATTCATGGCATCACGATTTGCAATGCCGGGGCATACGGTGCAAATGTAGGTGAGGTGATTCTGAGCTGCCAGGAGCAGGGAAACATCACCGTCCAGGCACGGCTGCTTCCACAAGATGCAGCGATTCCTGCCGATCCGTTCTGGTCGGAAGTACGTGCGTCCATAGCCCGGACGTTTCAGCCGTTTCATGAGAGCGTTTTTCCCCTCTCCTCTCTACCTCGACCGGCAGGTCTTCCACTGAGCCGAGAGAGAGAATGGACGCTGCTCGCCAGGGCGCTGCGTGCAACAGGCAAAGTTCCCGCGTCTGCGGTGCTGATGGTGCCTTTGCTCTCTGTCGCCGGACAATTGCCGGAAGGAGAACAGGCGACACTTGCAGAGATTATGACAGCTTATCCTGGCAAGGAATACCTTGTCGAGGTGGAAGTATCCGGCAAGACGCTCAAAGAGCTGATGAAGCTGCAAACATCGCTGCTTTTCTATCAGCAGGCGCGTCCACTCCTGCTTGCAGATGAGAGCGAACTCCTTCCTGCGCAGGTGGAAGAACACCGCCTCTACGCTATAGTTACCACAGAGCTAATCTGCGAAGGAGGTCTGGGCTGGAGGCTCAATCTGACCTCATCGAGGAAAAGCCTGGAGATGACCTGCTTGCAGGTGGTGCAAGCGTATCTCACTGCCTCCCAGGAGCAGAGGTCATGAAACAATCAGAAAACATACCCGAACCTCACCGACGCAGCCTGACGCTGGAGGGCTGCCATAACGTGCGCGACATCGGGGGGTATGCGACGCTGGATGGCCGTACCACGCGCTGGAGGACGGTGCTGCGGGCAGATAGTCCCAATGGCCTTTCCCTGGAAGGTCAACACCTCCTGCTCGCTTATCCTGTACGCACGATCATTGATCTGCGCCGCACTACCGAAGTACGCCAGGACCCGGCTATTTTTGCAGCTTCACAGGCTGTCAGATATGTTCATGTCTCACTGCTTGAAGATGGGCGCAAGGTGAGAGAAGCTCAATCGCTCCAGAAGCTCTATCGTCTGATGCTTGAGACATGCCAGGAACCGATCCAGCAGATTGTACGGCTGATGGCGACAGAGGAGCTCTTCCCCTGTGCGATCCATTGTACGATGGGCAAAGACCGCACAGGCCTGATTATCGCCTTGTTGTTGAGCATAGCAAACGTCCCCGCGAAGACCATTGCCAGCGATTATGCCCTCAGTGAGCAGTATCTTGCGCCGCTGTATCCCATGCTCCGTGCCAGAGCGGCTCAGGAGGGACATGATGTACGGCGTTTGGAATGGTTGACTCCGGCCCATCCAGAAACAATGCTTGCAACCCTTGAGTATCTGGAACAGCAGTATGGCGGTGTGAAACAGTATTTACAGCGCATCGGTGTAGCCAGCAAGCAATTGGAAAAACTCCATCATATCCTGGTGGAATAATTCTGCTGAGCCGCAGTACACACCTTGTGCGAGCGCCCACAGCCGAGGGAAGGTTTCAAAGAGCGCTCGGGGGCAATACTGCCAGCGCCACTGCCGTAGATTTCTACCATTGCTGTCCATCAGGCGAATTGGCCGATCAAGGTTTCTTGCGGGAGATCAACCAGTAATCGGACCCGTTTTCAAGACACACTATTTCTGATTCAGGTGTCCTGCCGTTCAGTATTGCTACAGTGACCCGGACGTGGATCGATAATAAAAGAAGCCATAAGGTGTGCGGTCTGTTCTAGAGGTAGCGTACCGTGAGGGTCCAGCCACTGGTATGTCCAGTTACACATTCCTAGAATTGCTTGAGTTGCCAGGGTCTCAGGCATGGCCGGCAGAACACCCGCGGCCATCGCATCGCGCACCGCGCGGCGGAACGCCCCCGCATAAGCGCGCTCCTTCTGTTTAATCAGAGAGAGATAAGGTTCCTCGATCCCGACTTTGTCGCGGAAAAAAACCGTAAAGAAGGTTCGCTCTCGCCCGATCAGCGTAATCAGATGGACAATGAGAGCGCGCAGTCGCTCGCGTGGATCTGGCTGCTGCTCTAATTCACTCATTTCAGTCAATGCGAGATCCAGAAGATAATTGACTGTCAGGATCAGGATCTCCTGCTTGCTACGAACATAGTGGTAGAGCGCCGGGCGCGTCATGTCCAGGTGCTGAGCAATATCTTCGAGTGTGCCGGCATCATAGCCTCGTTCACGAAAGACGATAGCTGCGGCTTTCACAATCTCCAGAAGACGCTGCTCATATGGTGTCTCAGGATGAAGGATCTTGCTGGCAGTGCTGGTAAGGTCCTGCTTGGCAGGAACCTGGTTTTTAGCCGGTCCTCGCTTGCGTCGAATCTGTGTCATTTTCCTTTGCTACCCTCTCTCAATCTCTTCTGATGGGGATGAAGAGGGCTGGACTGGTGACTGGCGCAGTGATCCTCTCTCATTCTTCCCTCTTGTCCGTTGAGAAGTCGTCGTGTGGGATGGTAACTGATCGCTCAGACTCTCAGTATGGCTGCCAGGCGCAGAAAAGCAGCCATACTGTACGCCTTTGCCAACACCCGACCTCCTAACAGTAACGTAACAGCGCCTTACCTGCTATCCCCATCCTGGTCCAACCCCATCATACCTGTTATTATTTTAGCTTATTCAATTGATAAAGGGAAGCGCCGCTGGAATTCCAGAAAATGCTACCAGACCACCAGATATGCAAAAAACTCATGCAAGTCCTTCTGTGAGCGTCCTATATCTACTACTGCTTGATTCAGCATCCAGCCGGGATTTTACCGGTTGCCATAGTACCTCTGCCGACCATGCATCTTATTCCTGTTATCCGCTTTCTTGCTTATCGTGTTTTTCTGTATTACCAGCCTGAGAGCTGTCTGCCCCCGGCCAGGGTGGCTGGCCATCTTCAGACCAGACGACTGTAGCCAGACCGGTTGCGATCTGTCGCCTTCCAGCCAGCACCTGAGCGCGAATCATTGCCCGGTTTCCTTCAACGCTTTCCACCTGTCCCTCACAGACCAGCTGATCATCCGGGAATACCGGCGCAAGGAGGCGCGTTTCCAGATGGCTGATGTGCTGCTGTCCTACCCACTGCGTCAGGAGCAGACCTATTGCTCCGATAGCAAAGGTTCCATGAGCGATCACGCTGGGGAACCCGGCCTGCTGGGCAAGGGTATCTTCAAGATGAATGGGATTGGGGTCATTAATAGCACCCGCCATCCTGGCGATCCTCATGCGGTCGATAGGGACCGTGACCACCGGTAGGGGTAACGATTCCATGGTTTAGTTCCTTTCAGGTCATGTGCTGTTATGAGCGAGTGAGAATGAAAATTGCCACTGCATTTGTCTCCAGATCCAGCACTGTCCCGCCCTGGTTCTGGACGAGCCCGGCTTGCGCTCCCGGTATCTGCCTTGCTCCCGCCTGGCCTCGCAATTGCGTAACAATCTCAAACACCTGGGCCAGTCCGGTTGCCCCGGGTGGGTGTCCTCGTGAAAGCAGGCCGCCACCGGGGTTCACGGCCGGCCCGGCTCCTCCTGGCTCATATGCTCCTTGAGCAAAGCGCGCCACTGCTTCATAGTGGGGGGCCAGCCCTAATTTTTCCAGTGCCAGAGGTATCGCTGAACTATATGCGTCGTGGATCTCGGCCACTTGCAGGTCCGCCGGGCCTATGCCGGCGGACTCGTAAGCTTCATAGGCAGCGCGCGTAACGACGCTATGCGGACTGAAGCGGCTTTGCACCCGCCCACTACGTAAATGTGCAGCACGAAGCCGGATAGTTGCTCCTATCCGACGTGCATATGCAGCACTGACGACGATGGCTGCTGCCGCGCCGTCTGCATTGGGACAACACTGGAAGAGGGTCAACGGATCAGCGATCAAGCGCGATTGCAACACTTCTTCGACAGTCACCGGCGTACGAAGATAGGCATATGGATTAGCGGCGGCATGCCGACGGCTCGCTACGACCGTGAGCGCCAGATCGCGGGGGGTCGTGCCAGAGGCTTGCAGATAAGAGTCGGCGGTCAGGGCATAGAGCGCCGGGAGCGTAATCCCTACTGCCGCAAGAGGATCGTCCGGCGGCAATGAGATCAGGCCGCCGCCCTGTGAGGCCGGGGTATCTACGCCTACTGCCAGGGCGACATCACAGCGTCCGCTTGCAACCCATGCCGCCGCTTCAAGCAGCGCCGTACTTCCTGAGGCGCAGGCGTTCTCGACATTGACGACTGGCCGCTGTCCCCATGGGGCATGACGAAGCAGCTTTTGCCCCATTGCCGTTCCGCCAAAGGCAGTCCCTACAAAGATCGCCTCGATCTCCCGAGGTGCCAGTCCTGCATCCTGAAGCGCAGCATAGCTTGCACGTAGAGCCAGCATCTCCGCCGGTATTCCGCTATACTTGCCGAAAGGTATCATCCCGACTCCAGCGAGAAACACAGGGGCTACAAGAGGCCGGATACCGGGGACATCCTCCGAGATTGCCTCAGAGGATATTCCCGATATTTCTATTTCTGCTGCGACTTCGGTGGTCGGACGGAATCCGTAGATAAGCGCTTCGCCATCTGCTCTTGCGACCGGCAGGGCTTCAAGAGTAACCGGCGTGCCAGCTACAATGTGCTCACCGACAAGGTGTGCATACACGACCAGACCATCGGTAAGTTGAACTGCTGCCACCGGGTAAGGAGCCTGCCATGGCGCAGGGGCTACGCGCACTATGGTACTGGCGAGGACATGACCAGCCGCAGGCAGGTCATAGTTGACCAGCGGTTCAGTTCCGCAGCCGGGGCAGACCTGGCGAGGCGGGAAATAGCGCGCCTTGCATGCAGGACAGCATGATCCTTTAAGCGTCGGTTTGTCCGCGGCACAAAACCAATCCTCGCATAAAACACGAGGCGATGAATATGGCAGAGTCATGATAGCTCCAGCCCTCCACGGGCAATCACTGTGCTGTTCTCCTGGACAACAAGTTGTCCGTCACCATCGTAGTAGGAAGTCTCCAGATCTAAAAAACCCAGTCGCTCCTTCGGTGTTTCACGCTCATAATAGGTCCGAACATGGCTGCGGGCCAGCAACTGTTCACCAACACGGACCTGCCGAGCATATGCAAATCTCACCCCACCGAAGAGTCCACGCTCCCAGCGCAGCCCCAGTTGTTCAAACACCATCGCGCTGTCACGGCAGAGTACAAAGAACAGCATTCCTATCGGGACAAGCGGCGTGCCGTCCACATCTGTTGCCAGACGGGTTCCCAGTGCGGTAGCGAACTCATCCGCTTTCACTTTATCGACTGCGAAGGTTACATCCGGTAGACGCAGAGCCTGCGAGTTCATTGCTTATTCCTCCGTTGATGGCTGCATCGAGGTGGTTAACGATCTGTTCATCAAAGCTCCACGTAAAACGTCAAAGGATGAACCACATGTACGACAAGAAAATTGCGCTTTGCACACAGCGGCCCCGAACAGGTTATCCTGCCGCGTGCGATCAGAGCCACAGTACGGACAGCGCACCTTCTGTGGTTCATGTGCCTCTGACATAATTCCCCACTGCTGTAAGCCCTCACGTCCCGCACCGGTGATACGTCGCGGCGTCCAGATCACCCGTGTCTCCCATGCCACCACAACGCGACGCCCCCCGGGCAAACTGCTTAATCGCTCACGGATATCTGCTGCAATTGTATCTCGTGCTGGACAGGCCAGCATGGTAGGAACCAGCCGCACCACAATCTGATCGAGGTTCAGCCGAATTTCCTGGATCAGACCTAGTTGACGAATACTCACTGGAACCTCAGGATCGAGCACGGTGTCCAGCATCTGGAGAACAGTTTCTTCAGTCACAGAAATGCTCTGTTGTTCACTCATCCGAGAATCACCTCCGGTCGCTCACGAAAGATCGACTGCATTCGTCCGATGAGCGCTGCGAGAGGCTCCTGCCAGGCGGCCATCGCCCCTGTATCCGGGCGCCCCAGGCCCAGGTGCAGATCAGTCGCCAGAAGCTCGCTCTCCGCCCGTCGGCGCCAGGAAGCATCCCATGCTGCTGAGGAGCGGCCAGAGAGGCCACAGTAGGCACCCACCTTTTCTAAAGCACTCTCCAGGCGAGAACGTGCGGGCGAATCTGCCAGAACATGGACCCAGTGGTTCCAGTGATCATAGTGCATACGCTCCTCAGATTGCATAGTTGTGAGCAGGGTTTGCAACGCCTCATCTGCCTGCCTCTGTGCGGCGTCGAGACGCAATCTATCCAGTATCTCATAGAGATACTGTTTGACAACCAGCTCGGCAAAGTTGTCAGGCTGGTAAGTCGCCAGCGGCGTAACGGTGAATGCATCCGGTGCGCGCAGGAAGATATATCGGTCAAGAGCACGCTCGCGCAGGCCGGCATATTCATAGAAGGCGCGAGCATGAGCAAGCTCATCTTGAGCAAGAGAGCCAATAGCCAGGCACTCTTCCAGATGCGTATATTCTGTAATATAGTTGCTCAGAATATGACCAACCACGAATTCATCATCTGCCCAGGCTCGTAACTCTGCTTCACTTAACATATCAGGCTCCGTTTGTGTTGTATAAACCTGTTGAGCTATTCTACTGAAAGGCATTTCTTCCTCACGATAGGGAAGAATAGCTGAGCAATGAGTAGCTACTGTGTACTGCCCTGACTGCTCTGGCTTGCGGTCTGTTCACTATGGCGTGTAAAGTATCCTGCCTGACGATAGTCTCTGGCCTGCGCAGCCTTGAAAAGAATCTCTTCTTCCTGCGCAAATGTGGTGATGGCAGAGCGTGGTGCGACCCAGAGGGATACGCACTCCATGCGTCGCGTATAGGTCTCTTTGGCTTGATGGAGTGCCAGCACAGGATCGGGAGCCACGACGCTGCCAACGTGTCGGGTCGGTTCTCCACGTCTGGGGGTCACGAAGACTTCAAAAACCTGGTTTGCCATTGCTCTCACCTATCCCCATAATCTCAGTTAACCAGCGGTTGCGCTCATAGATCCCTCGTACCTGCTCCAAACGATGAGCTGAAGCCGGCCCATGCCCGGCGATCACCCTGCGTACCTCGTTCCAGTCAGGCTCGGTGTATTCCCAGGCTCCACTCTCGTCATTGCGCTTTAAACATGGATCAGGGATCTGTAGCCCCAGGCTCTCAAGTACAGGGACGATTTTCGTTAGCCAGGCCTGCCGCACCTCTTCGTTGCTGGCCGTTTTGAGGCGAAACTGGAAAGCTTTATTCGTCTGGAATTGCTCTCCTTCAGATGGTCCGAAATAGGCCAGCACTCGTGGAAACCAGAGCACAAGCCCCTCTTCAATCTGACGACGTATCAGAGTATCACGCTGTGCCAGCAGCGTCTGGACGAGATTGCGCGCCTGATGGAAATGGAAGGACTCTTCAGGTAGAATCTTCCGTAAGGCCCGTACATAAGGCACATAGCTCCCTTTGACCAGGTACTGGAACTGAACAATCGCTGCCGTGTTCTGGAGCAAGGCTCCGATAGCAATCTCGGGCCAGACAAGGAAATCATAATGAAAGATGTTGAGCAGCCTGGTCTTGCCGGCCAGATAATCCTCCAGGATAGCCATGCGACTGCCGCCGAGATCTTCGGCAACACGAGCCATGATGTGTCCATGTCCCACTTCATCCTGAATCTTGGCTATGAGCATCTGCTTGCGTACAAATGCCGGCACGCGGTCAAGCCATTCTGAAAAGAGCAAGACGCCGACAAGCTCTGCCAATGTTTGAAAAGATGCGATACGTAACGCCTGCTGACGGTAGCTTTCGGGCAGTTGATCGCCTGCCTGAACCAGTCCACCCGCCTGTACCCGGGCGACAAAGTCCTCTATGCTCTCTGCTCCTCCGGGCGGTTGCGATATCATGACAGGTTCCATGAACTAATCCTCCCCGACCCTTGACAATCGGGTCATCTCCAGGTACACTTCCTTCTAAAGAAAAAACTTACTAGTAAGTAAGTTTTGTAAAATTATACTACGTATCCTGGACCGCTGTCAAGACCTATCTACGAGATGATGGGTTGATAGAATGAATCAAGCGCGGCAGGCGAGACGCAAAGCAGCGTAGCCTTCCGAGGTGGGAAGGTATGGTATGACCAGTGCGACCGGCTTTCTCGTCTTTGTTCCTGTCGAACTGGAGGGTCATGAAATGGGAATCCGTCCTTTTGCCAATGTTTCAGAGCAGTTTCTGCCACCGATGGCGCACCGACCGGACCTGACTTTTGGTGTCCCATGGCTGCACTATGTCTGGCGGACGCCAGTTTTCAACGCTACTGACGAGCTACTGGATCGTGCAGTACGGCGAGGATACGGTGAACGTATTGCTTTCATTGACGTTCCTCATGAAGAGTGCTGGACCTATTACCGACTTCAGGGTGCGGTCAACCGGTGTGCGAATGCCTTGCGTGCGCTTGGGGTACAGCCCGGTGATCGGGTAGTGATGCGACTGGATGATGTCCCCGAGGCTGCTGTTGTGCAACTGGCCGTCTGGAAGATCGGCGCCCTGGTAGTGCCGACGGCTACGGCTGAGAGCGCACGCGAACTGGCTTTTATCTTCTCCGATGTTGAGCCAACCCTGCTCGTCTGTGATCGTGAGTATCTGGCTGATGTAGAGCTTGCCCGCCCTTCTGCATCCAACCTGCGCGCGGTGGTTGCCTGGCCGGATGCACCATCAGGTGACTATGAGAGCTTCCACCGGCTGCTAGCGACTCAATCGGAAGCGGCAGAAACCTATCCCAATCGGCCACTTGATGCCAGTGGCATTTATTACACGGGCGGCACTACCGGACAACCAAAGGGGTGCCTCCATACTCATGCTGCTGAGGTGGTTCTCGCAGATCTCAATAACCTTACACGTGGCATCACAGCCAGCGATGTTTTTCTCACCCATGCCCCTATTGGTCATGCATTTGGCAATGGCGAGAAGATTAACTTCCCGCTTCGAGCAGGAGCCAGTGCTATTTATAGCGTGCGGCCCTCGGCTGAAGGGATGTGGCAGCTCGCCTCACAATACGGTGCTACTGTTATGGCCGGTGCAGCAACCATCTATCGCATGATGCTCCAGGTATGCCCCACCCCACGTGAAGCGTACCCGCAGTTGTGCCTGAGGCAAGCCATCAGTTCTGGCGAAATCCTCGATCAGGCAACTTACGAGCGGTGGTATCAGGCGACCGGCTTCAATGTCAGGAACACTGTAGGAATGACACCGATGCGCCATCTCTTTATCGACTCCTACCTCTTCGGACAGAAGGTGGCTCCGCAATTGTCGGTCGGTCGTCCTCTGCCCGGCTACGAGGCTCGTCTGGTCGATCCACTGACCGGTGAGACGATTTTCGAGCCTGAACAGCCAGGACGGCTGGCGGTCCGAGGCCCCACCGGAATCACTTACTGGGTCCATCGACATACAGGAATCCAGCAGCGCGCAGAGCAGGATCTACGCGACGGCTGGAGCCTGTTAGATGATGCGTACCTGTGGGATCAAGACGGATGGCTCTGGTTCCAGACACGCCTGGACGATATGATTGTCACCGGCGGGCGCCAGGTCGCCCCCAGTGAAGTCGAGGATGTGCTTACACAACATCCGGCAGTAGCAGAAGCAGCCGTGATCGGATTACCCGATTCTCTGCGGGGCCAGACCGTCACAGCGGTTGTTGTCCTGCGCCCGGACACGATTTCATCGCCCGCTTTGATTGCCGAACTCCAGGAGTTCTCCAAGAACCAGATGGCGCGTTACAAGTATCCCCGGCGAATCGAATTTGTGACGGAATTGCCAAAAGACAGGGTGGGAAAGCTACAACGACGCATTCTTCGTGCATGGCTGACTTCCTCTTCTGCCCTTGAACAGACCTGAAACACAAGGATTACCTGCCCATGCGGCCTCATAAGATGACTGTCAGCAGCGGCGGTGCAGTCATCATTTGTATAGATAAGGCCAGCATTGAAAAGAGCTGAAACCGTTCAATGATACCATTCAATTGGAGGGCGTAAAACTCGTGAACAGCAGAGCCGACATTTCCAGATACGGGCTTGATAAAGAAGAACAGACTTTTGCTGTCAGAATAGCAGAGCTGGCAGATGCAGAGTTTACTCCTCATGCGTATATCTGGGATGCTAACGAACAATTCCCTCGGGAGAATCTTGAGATTTTAGCCAGAGAAGGTCTGACGGGTCTTACCCTCCCCGAAGCATATGGAGGGAAAGCCAGGTCGAGAATTTATGCTGTCATCGCCTTAGAGCAAATAGCAGCCCGGTGCTTTGCAACCGCAGAACTGTTGCAAGTATGCATCAATGGCCCGGCCTATGCTCTTTCAAAACTTGGCTCATCAGCACTGCAAACGAAATACCTACCAGACATCATACAAGGGAAATGCTTAATAGGGATAGCCATCACCGAGGAGCAGGCAGGCTCATCACTTGGCGAGATCAAGACCCGTGTCGAAAAAACAGCAAGCGGCTATATCCTTAACGGGAAAAAGTCTTTCACAACAGGCGGTGATACTTTCAGTGCTTTCCAGGTTCTGGCTCGTTTTTCTGGAGAGGGGTTAAAAGGCCTGGGATCAGTAATTGTTGATTCAAAGGAGCCGTTTGTATGCGTTGAACGGATTATTCGTAAGATGGGAGGCAATGGCATCCACGAAGCTGCGATCCGCTTTGAAGCATGCCCTATTGAGCCGTATGCAGTGCTGATTCCGGGAGAAGAAGCGTCAACAAAAGGGTTCAAGCTGACGATGGCGGCGTATAATCAGCTACGTTGCGGTATTGCTGCGATGTGTCTCGGCGTTGCCCAATCCGCGCTCGACCAGATCGGAGAATTCCTCAATACTAGATACCAGTTTGGAAAACCTCTGGCGCAATTTCAAGGTCTGAAATGGCGAGTAGCGGAACTGGCATCTGAACTTGAAGCGGCACGTCTGTTAACGTATCGTGCAGCTTTCACTGAGGATGGGCTGGGTTTCCCTGGAGGGGTAGAGACGGCTTATGCAAAACTCACCGCCTCCAGGGTTGCTCTCAAGGCAGTGAACGAAGCTGTCCAGATGCTGGGATCACGAGGGATCTCAAAAGATTTTCCTATCGAGCGCCAGTACCGCGAAGTCAGGGGATGGACGATTGCCGGGGGAACGACAGAGATGCTGCTGGATTTTCTTGGAGGGAAGGTACTCTCTGCTTACGGACAGGGGAAAGCATTGTAAGACAGATTTACGTGTATCATAGGCATCGTGTAGCAGTTGTTTAGAAACTATTACCCTGATGATGGGAGAACAGTATGACGAGTAAAGCGGCTAGCCAGGTAAAGGAGCTGAAAACTTGAAGCCCGCAGTGGTCTGGCGACCTCCTGAGGAGGCCCTTAAGATGCAGGTAACAGTTACGATGGGAGATGTCGATAGTTATCAGATTCATTTCGGCTCCTACTATCGCTGGATGGATCTGGCATACCATAAGCTTCTGCACCGGGCCGGCATAAAGGTGAAAGATATGCTTGCTGGTGCCGCTGCGACTCCTGCTGTACACAGTGAGTGTGATTATCTGGCGCCCGTGCATGTCGATGAGGAATTAACGGTCTATGCATGGCTCGGCCAGTCGGGAAGGAGTAGCTATGCAGTCAAATGCCTTTTTCTCAATGAGGGGGGAAGAGTTGTTGCTCAGGGTAAGGTGATCCATGTGTATGTCGAGCATGGCCGTCCAAAAACCATGCCTGCCTGGTTGCGTAATCTCGCTGTTGAGGAATCTCAGCAGTAGCCTGGAGAAGGAGGACAGATGAAAGAGTATTACCCGCAAAGGGAGACACTACCCATCGCCTGGCTGGTATCACCGGAGTTTCAGCCAGATTTCATCTGGCATGCTGATGAGCAAGAATGGCAAGTTGCTAACGTAGGACGAGAGTCAATTGATAAACATTGTGAGACCGGCTACGAAAGCAAGCCGGCGGTCATCTGTTTGGATACCGGTGAAACATGTACCTTCGGGCAGATAAAAGAAGCAAGTGATCGTCTTGCCGGGGCGCTGATAGAATCAGGAATAAAAGTAGGCGAAAGACTTGCCCTCCGGTATGCAAGCAGGCCCGCTGCTATCATAGCAGCAACTGCTGCCTGGAAAGCGGGCGCTGTGGTGGTCCCCATCCCCGCCCAGGCAAGACGTTCAGAGATTGAGTTCTACCTGAAAGATACTGATGCACGCTGGGTCATTGTACTCAATGAAGGAGATCTCTATTCAGAACTTGAGGCAGCTCTACCAGCAACAGGAGTAAAGCGGGTCATCATCGGGAAAAAATCTCCAGGCATGGCAGGTGAAAGCCTGGAGGCTCTTATAGAGCAAGGCAATGCCTGCCTTGCTGAAACAGTACATACTGAGGCAAATGATCTGGCGGTAATCTGGCATACTGGCGGGACAACTGGCATTCCTAAAGCGACCTATCACACGCATAGGCGCTGGCTCATTGCAGGCAGAAGACTCGCCTCCACCTGGAAATTAGATGTACACCAGAGATGGGTCTATGGAATACCTGTTAGCAATGTCGCGGGCTTTCTCGGCAGGTTTATATGCGTCTTGCAACATGGAGCAACGCTTATAGAACCGAAAAGTTTAAGCGGTACGGATGTACTTGAGGCAATAGCAGAGCAGCGAGTAACGCATCTGCTGGGTGTCCCTATCACGCTGAATCTGCTTGCAGACGCATCTGCTGGTAAAACTCATGCGCTTTCCAGCTTGCAGGAAGTATATGCTCCTTTTCTTGTCACAGGCGCGGGAAATTTATACGAACGCTGGGAGAAAACAGGTTACCGACTGAAGAACCCTCTTGGCAGTTCCATCCTGTGCCAGTGGTTTATCGGACCTGTAGCGGGAGAAACAACGCCGCCTTTTGCCCTGGGTAAACCGGCAGCAGGGTACGAAGCCCGCATAGTTGATATTGCGGGACATAGCATAACTCCGCTTCAGCCCGGAGCAGTGGGCCGGATTGCCGTCAGAGGACCTACAGGACTGACGTACTGGAACCGCAGCGAGCTACAAAAGGTGGAAGTCCGAGAAGGCTGGACCATTACCGATGATCTTGGCCGAAAGGATGACAAAAATGCCATCTGGTTCCTGGGAAGATTAAATAACCTCATCGTCACAGCCGGGTATAAAGTTGCTCCAGGGGAAGTGGAGCAGGTATTACTCACTCATCCTCAGGTGAGAGAAGCCGCCGTTACTGGCATAGCTGATCCGTTAAGAGGGCAGGTCGTGGCTGCCTTTATCGTGGTAAAAGCAGGCGAGGGTGACGAGGTTCTGGCTCATGAGCTTCAGGAGTGGTGCAAAAGGCATCTTGCACCCTATAAGTATCCGAGAAAAGTATTTTTCTGTAACGCTTTCCCCCGCGATCCTGTGGGGAAAGTCCAGCTAAGAACACTGGTTCATTCAGTGGCTAGAGTCGAATAGTAGCAGACTGGCATATGCCTGATGATTACCAGACGGAACTGAAGATAAATCATCCAGCGAATCCAGGTGTCGCTGGCTATCGAATACACGGAGGAATCCTATGGAAATAACCAGGAGAGGGCTGCTGGAAAAACTCTGGATTGGCGGAGAGGCCAGGGACAGCCAGAGTAGAGCCACATATCCACTAACCAATCCCTATACCGGCACCGTAACCACCTTTATCGCAAAGGGAGCAGCAGCCGACGCTTTAGATGCAATCAATGCAGCCAGACAAGCATTTCAGGAATGGTCAAAGAAAACTGGCAATGAACGCGCCAATACTATGTATAAGGCTTACCACTTGCTGCGTCAGCATAGGCAGGAACTGGAAGATCTCCTGATTGAAGATCTTGGTAAAACAAGAAAAGAAGCATCGAAAGAAATACGGTCTACCGGAGCTTTTATTAGATATTGTGCTGAAGAAGCAAGAAGAATATCTGGTGATCTTGTCCCTTCGCCTGATGCGGCGAAGAGAGTGGTGGTTATTCCACAGCCGGTAGGAATAGTTGTGGCAATTACTGCATCTAACGCCCCGGGGATTCTGTTTGGTCGCAAAGTTGCCCCTGCTCTTGCAGCCGGATGCACAGTTATCGTAAAACCGTCTGAAGAAACGCCGCGTGTTACTTTACTGCTTGCCAGCATCTTTGCTGAGGCTGGCCTTCCTGCCGGAGCGGTGAACGTTGTGATGGGTGATGCGCCCGTGATTGTTCGGGTCCTTGTTCAGGATTCTCGTGTTGCGATGGTCACCTTCACCGGTTCCGTTCAGACGGGCCGGCTGATCATGCGTCTGGCTTCTGATGGACCGAAAAGAGTTCTCCTGGAGTTAGGGGGAGTTGCCCCGTTTATCGTTTTTTCGGATGCCGATTTGCAGGGAGCAATTGAGGGCCTGGTGGCGGCAAAATTTCGCCATGCCGGGCAGATCTGTGCCAGCCCGCAACGAGTGTTCGTCGAAGAGTCTATGGCCGGGGAATTCAGGACACGGCTCATTGAACGCTTTTCCCATATCAGAGTGGGGAATCCCGTAGATCAGACGACTGATTATGGTCCTTTGCAACATCATCATAATTTAGAGAAAGTCGAGCATTTGATTGCTGATGCGAAATCGAAGGGTGCAAAAGTATTAACGGGTGGGGAATCGCCGGGTGGATACCTCTTCTTACCCACTCTCCTGGAGGGGGTAACGGATGACATGGCAATCTCAAGGGAAGAAGCCTTTGGACCGGTTATTGTGCTGGAAACCTTCAGAGGAGAGGAAGAGGTTATCGAACGTAGCAACAACACGGCCTACGGGCTGGGAGCCTATGTATACACCGAAGATCTTTCACGCGCCTGGCGCCTGGCAGAGGCTCTTGAAGTTGGGATAGTAGGGATCAATGATCCTTTTCCGGCTACGGTAGAGGGTCCTTTTGGAGGAGTAAAACAGTCAGGATTTGGACTCGAAGGGGGAAAATACGGAGTAGAAGCATTCCTGATAAAAAAACAGGTCTCTTTCCAGATCTCCTGAGGGCGAGTATCCAGCCTGCAGCACGAAAGTGGCTGTGGAATAACCTTGCTAAGCCGCAGGGGGGAATTTCCTACAACCTCAGCAATGTTCGTCATTGCTGAGGTAGACTATCAACGAAGAGTTCAAATGTTTGCCGCTTTACTTTCAGCGAGCAGGGACTACAGCGTTGTTCGCTTGTCGATCACGCGCCTGGCTTTCACATCAAAACGCTCTAACGTGTCTGGCTCCACCAGTTCGATATTCAGGCGTAGCCTGTCACAGCGGCGATGTGATGCCTGACATGTGTTCGCAGGTGCTCCAGGTATGTCGCATGTTCGGCCTCTGATTTTGTCTGGAGATAATGAGGAGCATATTCTATGACAATTGTGACTTCGTCCATATATGTCTTGCGTTCGAGCACAATCCGATGTTCACTGCCGAGATCCGCAATTTCCAGGAGTGCGCGCTGGATGGTGCTGGGATAGACGTTGACACCTCGTATGAGGAGCATATCATCCACTCTGCCATAGACGCCATCGGGAAGGCGAGGGTAGGTTCGTCCGCATGGGCAAGGATCTGAGACCATTCTGGATTCATCTCCTGACCAGAAGCGGATCATGGGCTGACCTTTGCGACGAAGATGGGTGTAGATGACGGCGCCGCTCTCTCCTTCCGAGAGACGCCGGCTGGGGTCGTCCTTTGCCACGATCTCTGTATAGACCTCGTCATTGATGACATGCATACCCTGCTTGTGAGGGCATTCGACATTGGTGGCCCAGGGCGTCATCTCACTCGTGCTGGCGCAGTCGAGCGCGGCAATGCCCCATCCCTCTTCAAGGGCGCGTTTTATTCCTGGAATGCCGGCTCCTGGCTCTCCAATAAAAGTGCCCAGGCGCAAAGGTGACTGCGTTGTATCGTAGCCCAGGCTGCGAGCCGTGTCCAGGAGTCGCAAGGCAAAAGTGGGCGTAGTGACCAGGACGGTTGAGCCGACCTGGTACATCAGTCGGACGTGGCGTTCAGCATTGCCGGCGCCGGGAGTAAAGGCTTTCGCTCCTATCCGTTCCACGCCCCAGAGTGTTCCCCAGCCGCCCATGAACATCCCCAGGTCCGTCGAGATTTGCACGATATCGTTGAGACGCACCCCTGCAATGTAGAATGCCTGCGCCATGACCTCGCGGATGTACTCCAGATCTGCACTGGAGAAAAGGTAAAAGGTGGGTCTGCCCATCGTTCCCGACGAGCCGTGAATGTGGATGCCATCTTCCAGATCAAAGCCCAGGTAGCGTCCAAAGACAGGATGCTGCTCCTGCTCCTGGCGCAGCAGATCTTTCGTCACGATGGGAACTTTGCGTGTGAAATCATCAAGGGTCTGTACCTCGGATGGATGAAAGCTATGCCTGTCATAAAGCTCGTGGTAAAAAGGCAGGTTTTCATAGACGTAGGTGAGTTGTTCCCGTACAAGGTCCAGGATGAGCTGTTCCCTTGCCGCTGGCTCCATCGTTCCCTGGCCTCATTCCAATACTGGGGGTATGTCGCCATGATCCGTACTCCTCTCTGTCGTATACCTTCTATCGTGGATCTGACCGTTCAGATCCTGTGTCCTCCTGAGATAGGTGACGGTATACGTGTTCTTCGATGAACGTTGCGATCTCTTCAAGATGGGAACCTGGACCGAAAACGCCCGCCACTCCCGCCGCCAGGAGTGGCTTTTCATCTTAGGAACCTGCCAGGGGGTCTATCGTTCGACACACCCCGGTTTCGAGTTGGAGAATCTGCTGGGTCCGCAGCGCGGTCAGGGCTGCGCTTTCTGAGGGGAGACACAGCGCCTCGTCGTAGGCGCTGACATGGAGCGATTGAGCGCCGCCCAAGACGGCCGCCAGGGCATGGTAAGCTGCACGCGCGATGTTATTCAAGGGCTGCTGAGCCGTGAGTGCCGATCCTGCGGTCTGGACATGAAAACGGAGCTGACTACTTCTGGGATTCTGAGCGTCAAACCGCTCCTGGAAGAGGCGCGCATACACCCGTCGTGCCGCCCGATACTTGGCAATCTCCTCAAAGAAATCGTTATCGGCGGAAAAGAAACTGGAGAGCCTGGGAGCAAAAGTATCGATCTCATAGCCGCGACGGAGCATTTCCTGAGCGACAGCGAGCGCATGAGCAATGACCAGCCCCGCTTCCTGCACAGCGTTTGCGCCAGTCTCACGATAGTTATAACCTGTAAAGCTGATCGGATTCCATTTTGGTACATGCCGGGTGGCAAACTCGACAACGTCAAGGGAGAGTTGAAAAGAGAAAGACGGCTGAAGGATATTGGGAGCGGTCAGGACAACCGTCTCCATTAAAAAATCGTTCTGAAGCGTCCCCCGCAACTGCTTCCAATCATAACCGAGCTGTTCCGCCGCTGCGAGATACATGGCAAAGATCGTCCCGGCGGCTACCGGGTGAGAAAGTACCAGGGAGTTGCTCACCTGATCAAGCGCAATACCATCATAGAGTCTCACCATATCATCCAGGCAATCAATGGCGACACCACCCTGGCCGGCATCCCCCTCAGCGATCTCTGCATCTCTATCATATCCCCGATTGGTTGCGTAATCGAAGACGATATTGGTTCCTGTTGCTCCCTGCTCAAGCAGAAGTCGAAGGCGCTGGTTTGCATCTTCGGCTGTGCCAAAACCCACCAGTTGTCGAATAGTCCAGCGCTGCCCGCTGTACATGGCCGGGTAGATGCCCCGTGTATATGGCGGCTGGCCGGGCAGGCCAAGCTGCTGCATGTAGTCCAGGCTGGCAACATCAGCCGGGGTATAAAGAGGCTTTATCGGGATGCCTGACTCGGTCTGATGCTGCTTTGGCTGAGCAGCAGCGTATGCTTGCTGCCAGACCTGGTAAGCTGCTTCAAAGAAGAGGAGAGATGTCCCCTGTCTGCCTCTGGCTCTGTCATCGTAGCAATCTCCTTCCATAAATTCCTGGGAAGTCACCCAGGCTATTGCTCGTCTGCCCGGTGCATTGAGGAGTCAGGCGATCCTTTCTCCGGCATCACCAGCGCCCGCATGAGTAAGCGTGCATACGAATCGCCGATCATCTCGGACGAGAGTCGGCCATCCGGCGCAAACCAGCGCGGAATCCAGTTGAGTGCGCCAAGAAAGGCCAGCGCAGTAAGCTTGACATCTTCGATGTGAAAGAGGCCCTGTTCCACTCCCTGCTGCAAAATGGATTCCAGAAGGTGCTGGTACTGATCCCGTACGGCCAGGATCTCAGGCGAACGCTGGCTGAGCAGATGGCTTTCAGAGAGAATGAAGGCTTTCCCTTCGGGATAACGGCAGAGGCCGGCAACGTGTGCTTTAATCAGGCGGATGAGCTGTTGATCTGCCGGCATGCTCGCTGAGATATCGCAGGGGACCCGGTCCATGATCCTTTGCACAATATCTTCAAGCAATTGCGCAAGGATATCCTCCTTTTTTGTCACAAATATAACGCTGGCTGTGACAGCCCAAGTTCGTTTGCAATCATCTCGAAGGTGGTGCGCTCATAGCCTACCTCAGCGAAAAAGCGTGCCACGACAGTGAGGATTTCCTGGCGGCGTCGGCTCTTCCTGCGTTGTTGCCGATCCATCTCTATCTCTACTGCTTGCTGTTCTCGTTTTTGTATCATGCCGGGTTGATGAAAACTCCAAATTTTTATACACTATTGATTTTTAAATATGAGATAAGTATACGAAGAAAAAGATGCATCTGTCAAGGACGAACTTTTGCTATTTTGTGGGCTGCTGCAAGAATGGCCCCCAACCGGCTTTGCGCCGCGTACCCAATAGTGAGGAGCAGACACGGAGGTACTTCCATCTGAGCGTGGGAGAGACATCCATAGACAAAAGGAAAAAAGTAGTGCCGGTGGAGAGAAACGGCCCCGTTTGTTCCTCGATATTCTCCTGGAGGCGCCCACGTGTGTTGAGAGATAATTACCGTGTCCGATGGCGACAATGAGAAAGTCCGGCCATCTTGAGGCAGAAATCCGCAAGATGGCCTACAATGACACTCACCAAAACCAATCAGGAGAGTGTCATGAAGAAAGACGCAGAGGTGATGTTGTATATGCGGGAGAGACACAAAGGTACTACGCAGCAAGTGGCAGCAGCACGGGCAGGCATGAGTGAGCGCACTGCCCGCCGATACGAACGAGCTGGGAAATTACCCAGCCAGCTCAAACGTCCACGAACCTGGAGAACACGCGAGAATCCGTTCGAGAATGATTGGCCCTGGGTAGTAGAACAGTTAGAACGCGATCCAGCGCTGCAAGGGGCGACGTTGTTCGCGCTTCTGTGCGCCGAGCATCCGGGCAAATATCGCCCGACGCAGGTCCGCACGCTGCAGCGCCAGATTGCCACCTGGAAAGCGACGCAGGGACCAGAAAAAGAGGTCTATTTTGAGCAGGTGCATACGCCTGGAGAGGGGGCGCAGTCCGATTTTACGCACATGGAAGAGTTCAGCGTCACCGTCGCTGGGGAAGCGTTTCCTCACCTGCTCTATCACTGCGTGCTCACGTATTCCAACGTCGAAGCGGTGAGCATCTGTTTTGCTGAAACGTTTGAGGCGCTGGCCGAGGGCATCGAGCGCGCCCTGTGGCAGTTTGGCGGGGTGCCAGAGCAGCATCGCACCGATCATCTGAGTGCCGCCGTGCGTCGACTAGACAAGGCTGGCCAGCAAGACTGGACGCAGCGCTCATGCAGCACTACGGGATGACGCCAACGACCAACAATCTCGGAGAGGCCCATGAGAATGGCGACGTGGAGCAGTCCCATTACCGCTTCCAGCAAGCTGTGGATCAGGCTCTCCGTGTGCGTGGCAGCCGTGACTTTGCCGACCGTGCCAGCTACGAACGCTTTCTCCAGGCTCTCGTGCGCTATCGGAACCAGACGCGCGAGAAGGTGGCGCGACTCACAGGCGTTCCGGTGAAAGGGATCACCGTTGTAGCCTATATGCTCAGCGGCTTATGCGCTGGCCTGACAGGTACGCTTTTGCTGGGATATACAGGCATTGCTGTTTCAACGATGGGAGATGCTTACCAGTTGCCGGCAATCGCTGCGGTGGTACTGGGCGGAGCCTCGATCCTGGGCGGCAAAGGCAATGTGATCGGGACGGCTCTTGGCGCCTTCCTCTTCACCGTCGTGATCAGTCTGCTGACGGTAGTACATATCGGAGAGGCCGATCGGTTGATGCTTCAGGGAGCGATCCTGCTGGGAGTTGTTGTGCTCTACAATCTGCAATCGTTTGCCAGGCACTGACAGGTAATATCAGATCCGGTTAAATGATGATCGGAAGCGTGGGGGTCCAGGGGGCCATGATGGCCTCCTGGAGGGGGTTGGGGTTTTCCCCAATCATCAGTATCCAGATGGATGGATTTGATATAAGAGGAAAAACAGCGACGGTACTTCCACACGGCAGAGGAGGCTCTCTACCGTAGAGAGGAGTCGTGTAAGGTGAACAGTCTCCTGTCCGGTTCCCGAAGACAGGTTGGACGTGCAGGCGTCTGACCGAGTTTAATCGGGTTGTCAGCTAGAGCGTGATCGAAAAGGCTTCTCAGGCGGCGCGAAGCCGTTGGGGCGTCTCCCTCTCGCTATCAGTTGCCCTGCAAGTCGTTTCAGCATGGGCCGAATCATGGTGAGCTGCACCATACTTTCGCTACTACTGGGTAAATACTCATAACCCTTGCTCATACGGCGATTGTTCCCTATCCATGCCAATGTATGCTCCACTACCCACCTGCGCGGGAGATGCCGAAAGCCTTTCGGACGCCGGAAGGCAGCTACCATCTCTTCGGTGATCTCCATTCCCGGCCACCCCCGTATCTCGCGAGGGTGCCAGGAATGGCGCACCACTTCGACTTCTCATCCCATCTCCTGCTCGATTCACTCTCGTCCTTTCCCGGTACACGCCGAATCGATCCACCCCTTTTTCATTCACTGAAAAATCCTTTGATCGGCTCCAGGAGCAGCTTTACCTCCTTATATGTTAAAGTTTGACTAGGCCCTCTCGACCAAGGGCCTGCAAGGAAACGCCTTGCCCTGTAAGAACTGCCGGGGAAAGCCTTTCACCTCCTCGCGGCTCGACCGCTCCCGAAAGATCGTGCTTCCTTTGGCAGCCTTCCTGGCGCAATCGACGATTAGAGGGTCGTGCTGCGAGCACCGGAATATAAGGACCCGAAAGGCCCAGGAAGTTCTTGCTGGAAAGAGAGAAATCCCTATGTGGTTTGCTGGTATCGATTGGGCCGATACCCACCATGATGCGCTGGTCATCGATGAAACGGGACACCAAGTGGGATCGCTGCGGGTAGCGCACACCAAAGCAGGCCTCGACGAGTTGAAGCGCTTCCTGCTCGACAGTGCCAAGATGCCTGATCAGCTTGCCTGTATCGTGGAAACGTCTCATGGCCTGCTCATTGCTGCCTTGCTGGAAGCAGGTTTCGTCGTCTACCCCGGTCAATCCCAAGACCATTGATCGTCGGCGCAATGCCGCTGGGGTGAAAACCGATGCGGTGGATGCCTATTTGTTGGCCAAGACTGGTCGCAGTGAGTTGGCGGACCTGCGCCAACTGCGACCGGATAGCCCGCTGGTGGCTGAACTCAAAGCAATCGACCCTGGCAGAACCCTGGGCGTTGGCCTTCTACCGGCGCAAGCGAGCAGAAGGCAAGAGTCATACCGTCGCCATCAGAGCCTTGGCCAATGTCTGGGTCAGGATCATCTATGCCATGTGGCTCACCCACCGTTGCTATCAACGAGCGACCTTTGAGGCTGCTCAACGCGCTCACGCCAAACGAGCGGCCTGATCCCACACGGCGCACTCGAGCACCACTCTGGTTCTTGTGAGCAGCAAAAACTCCTGCTGTTTTTTTGCTTGCAACTGAGCATAGCCTTTTCCGACCACGCAAGCTCTCGGCTGTCAAGCCGCTTCGCTTTCCTTGACAGCCGAGAGCGGCGTGGTACACTTGCCCATGCTCAGTTGAAGCTTGCTTCAGACCTTGCTGCTTCATGGCCGCTTTCTCTCTTTCTTTCACTTGAACTCGGCCCTCTTGACATAGAGGGTCTTATTTCTCCAAATTTCTTAAAAGAGCAATTTTTGCCCGTCAATTGGGTGTACAATCTGCACAACTGGCAGAAATGATTAGCCAGAGAGTACTACGATAATTGGCCGATAACAAAATAAATGATACTATTACTTCCATCGTAAGGGCCTCAGGGTTGCAGTTCAGAAGCGGATTCAAGAAACATGCATGCGATTTATATATTGCATCACATTTCAATCTTCGAGGAGTTTTATGTATCAGACAACACCATTGATGTCACCTGCAATACGTGCTATTGCGGCACAACTTCCTGAGCCACGCTGGACGACGCAGGAATTGCTTGAAGCGGCGGGGAATCGTTTCACAGAAAAACTGCGAGAAATGCTGGCTCGCCTCGGTGTGAACTCGCGGCATTCTGTACTCGCCAACTATCCAGATGTCCTTTTCAAAGGAGCCGAACCTGAACTGGCCATTTCTGGCAGCATTCTGGGCGCGCAAGCAGCCCGCGAAGCCATCGAGAAGGCTGGTATCGATCCGGGGAAAATCGGGCTGGTATTGGGTGTGACCAGTAGCCCTTCCAGACTACTTCCCAGTCTCGTGTGTGATCTGTTTGTGCATATGCCAGAACTTCGTCGTGACATCCCTAATCTCAGTATTGAGTATATGGGTTGCTCGGCAATAGCGAAGGCTGTGGACTGTGCCCGCTGGTTTCTGGCCTGCCAACCGGACGAGCACGTCCTTGTTTGCTTTATGGACGCTATCACACCTCTTTCTCCGCCTCTTCCTGGAACCTACGCTCACTTTAGCGAAGTATCGTCCCCTCAGGAGAGGCAGCAAACCGTCAATGCGATGCACGGTATTTTATTTGGAGATGCCTCGGTGGCGATGCTGCTGAGTGCTCATGCTCCAGGCCCGTCGTTCGGACCTATCGTTCACCTGACCAATGTCATTGCCCGTGACGCTGAGCTTGGAACTGTTCCAGACGGAGGATCAGACATTCCAGTGGTCAAAGGCGAACGGCGAGAGTATACCCTCAGTCCAGATGTGACCCCCCGAGGGACTTTCTATGCGACCTCTACTGTAGCACAGGCGCTGGCGCAGCAGGACAGGTTGAAGGACCCGAAAGAAGCCACACGCCTGTTGATGCACACAGGAAGCCAACGGATTCTCGATGGCCTTTGTCAAGCGTTCGGGGTATCGCCACAAAGTCCGATCGTTGCTTCTTCTTACCGCGTGTTGCGCGATTACGGCAACACCATCGGTTGCTCGGTCCCGCTCATGCTCGCTGACCCGGAGCCCTGGCCAGAGGGGGAAGCGTTGATGATGGCTTTCGGCTTGAGCTTCAGTTGTGGGGCAGGAATCCTGACCGTGCCTCAGGGTGGATGGATGGCATAAATAACAAATTAGAGAAATAAAGCAACTTAGCAAATAGAGGAATAGCAATGCACAATATCGCTCTCTCGGGAGACCATCTTACGATCAACCAGGTTTCTCACCTTGTTAAAGACGAAAGTGTACAGGTTGTCTTTGAAGAGTGCATCTACCCGAACGTGTCGCGTACACAGGCGTTTTTAGACAAGCATCGAGAGAAGGCAGTCATCTACGGTGTAAATACCGGCTTTGGCCCCATGGCCTCGCATCTGGTCGGCAAAGAGCAACTGACCGATCTGCAACAAAATCTCATAAGGAGCCACGCCGTGGGGATGGGGCAGCCAGTTCCCCCTCGCTATGTCCTTGCGGCGATGCTCGTTCGCTTGAATACCCTGTGCGGGGGGCGTTCCGGGGTTTCGATGGAACTGCTGGAGCGGCTACGAGTAGCCATTAATCACCGTATCGTGCCAGTCGTTCCTGAGCACGGGGCGGTTGGTACGAGTGGGGACCTGGTCCAGCTCGCGCACATCGCACTCGGGCTAATCGGGGAAGGGCAGGTATGGTTTGACGGAAAATATACCGAGGCGAAGGATGCCTGGGCATGCATTGGGATTGAGCCATATGTGCTCAAGCCGAAAGAGGGGCTGTCCTTAATCAATGGAACTTCCTTCATGTCTGGGATCGCGGCATTGCTGTGCAATGAGGTCAACCATATGCTGTCGCTTGCAGTAAGCACCGGTGCGTGGGCGTTGGAACTCGTGGAGGGCTTTGACGATAGCATTGCCGAGCGTTTTCATAGCTTTCGGCCCCATCCTGGACAGATGGCCGTAGCAAGGGTACTACGGGATCTTACTGGAGATTCACGCTTAATGAAGCGACGGAGCGACTTTCAGGTGCATCATAGCATTAACGACGATACCTATCGAATTGACGAAGCTGTGCAGGAGGTCTACTCGTTGCGCTGCATCCCTCAGATCCTGGGGCCGATGGTAGACTCACTCATGCAGTCCTGGCAGATTGTGGAGACTGAAATCAACTCGGCTACTGACAACCCACTAGTCGATGTGCAGCAGGAACAATTCTGGCATGGAGGGCATTTTCACGGCGAATACATTGCTATGGTCGCGGATCAGTTGCGCGCCCATCTGGCGAAATTGATGCTGCTCACCGAGCGTCGCATAAACTTTTTTTTCAACAGGAAGGTGAACGGGTTTTTGCCCGCTTTCCTCAACATGAGGACGCCAGGACTGACTCTCGGGTTGCAAGGTTTGCAATTTGTTGCTACATCAACGGCGGCACAAGGCCAAACACTGGCTTACCCGCATCGTGTCCACTCCATCTCGACGAATGCTGATAATCAGGACGTAGTCAGCATGGGAACGGACTCCTCATTGATGACAATGAGAACAATTGAGCAGGCATATATTCTGCTTGCGATAGAGCTTGTTGCACTCGCACAGGTCACTGATATTTTGCAAGTCCACGATCATCTTTCGTCCGCTGCAATGCATCTCTATCAGGCAGTACGCACTGTCATAGCACCTGTCACCGAAGACCGTGTCCTGGTTGACGATTTTGCCCGCGTGGTCTCCCTGGCGCGAACCGTACCTATTTGGTTTCAGTCGAACTGGCACGAACTCACAGGCCCCGGTTTCGCAACAGGCAGGCAAAGAAGTTGAGGGAAGATCAGATAGCGTGCGAGCCGTACATCTCGCATGTCATACTAATCTGCGACCTGTGATACAATGAGGAAAGGAGGAACCAGGCCAAGGAAGGGATCGCATGACAAGAGTAACAAAAGCAGTAGAACATCTTTCTGTCGAAGAAGTGAAAAAGAGAATGCAGAGTGATACACGACCTTTCTACCGACAACGTTGGCTGATCATTTATAATGCAATGGTTGATCCACGCCTAGCAGAAGAAATTGCAAAACATTGTGGCGTAGCAACAGATACTGTACATCAATTGATTTCTCGCTACAATCGGTTTGGGATTTCAGCAGTCGAGACGAAAGGGAAAGGAGGAAGGAAGAGACAACATATGACATTAGAACAAGAGAAGCAATTTCTTGAACCATTCTTCGCTCGTGCGCAAGCGGGAGAAATTGCGACAACGGGCGAGATTCATCGCGCATTTGAAGAGCGTGTTGAGCATTCAGTCGATGAAAGCATGATCTACCGCTTATTGCACCGGCATGGCTGGCGCAAAGTGGTGCCGCGTCCTCGCCATCCAAAAGCACAAGAGGAAGCACAAGAAGCCTTTAAAAAAAACTTCCAGAGCAGGTTCAGGAAGTAATGGCGACAAGAGATGCAGAGGATCACAGACCGCTTCTGATCATGGCACAGGATGAAGGACGTTTTGGACGTATTAGCCGACCACGTTCCTGTTGGGTGCCTTCTGGTGTTCGGCCTCTTGCACCTTCTCAGGTGATTCGTGAATCTCTCTATGCTTTTACTGCTGTGGCTCCATCTACTGGTGAACTTTGTTCTTTAGTGCTTCCTCATGCAAATACTGAGATGATGAATGTGTTTTTAGAGCATGTGAGTAAGACATTTTCAAAGTATTTGATTGTGATGCAGGTTGATCAAGCTGGCTGGCACCAGGCCAAAGCGCTCGTCATTCCTGAGAATATTCGCTTGATTCCTCAACCACCCTATCCACCCGAAGTTAATCCCGTTGAGCATATTTGGGACGATATTCGAGAGAAGTACTTCCATAACCGTATTTTTCCTTCTCTTGACATCTTGACAAATATTCTCTGTCATGCGCTCAACGAACTTGCTGATGATCCTCAACGGGTGAAATCCATGACGAATTTCCCTCATCTTCAAATTGTGCTTTAGATCGCAGATTGGTATCAGCCGGTTGTCTTATACTGTCTTGTACTATAGCATAGGTTTAGAACTCTACAGTACAACTCTCTTATTCTTAATCCTATTTTAAGATATTAAGCTTGTAATACTGGCTTCATTGTGCTAAGTATAGAAGCTAAAGAAACGCAATAAAATGGTTGAGTAGTTGCGAAGAGAAAAGTTTTAGCAGAGCATGGGGAAGTGTATAAATATGAAAAAGTGTTTACGTTGTAACAGAGCGTTTATAGGACTTTCCCCGTTTTGTCATGGATGCCAGAGAGTGTTACTGTCTCGCGCTCAGCAGAAAGGACTTCTGCACTCCCAGGCGGGTATACCTGTACAGACAGCCGGGCAATCTCAGGGAGATCAGGCGCGCCTGATCACTCTGCCCTTGCTCGCATCAGAGTCGCAGAAAGCTGCAAAAATCCGTGACTTTGCTTCTCTAGCCCAGGAAGAAGAAATTGAGGTCGCGGTTGAGTCTCTCTCTACGCGGCCTCTCACCGGTGTTATTGTTGATGCACAACCAGTACAGGAGAAGCAGGAGCAAGAAAAACAGGAGAAGCCGGCCCAGAAAACAAGTTTCGTTTCATCTCCCACCGGAGAAGTGCGGCTCAGAAGATTTGTACGGCTACGAAAAGCATTTATTATTCTGGCCGTCCTGGCAATTGCTGGTTTGCTGGTGGATGGAGGGCTGACGGTGATGATGGTATCACGCTTGCAGTGGAGCAATGCGGGGATGGATTCTGCTCCCCTGATGCTGCTCTCCCGCTCTACTGCCAACCGGGGAGAGAGTATCGTTGTACGCTTTCTCCATTGCCAGCCGCTGGCACAGTTATTGATCACACGAGATATTCAGGAGCCGGTGCGGCTTGCTGCCGGTACGCCACTGGTGCGCGTTAATACCAGAGGTGAGGCCACAGTACATATTTCCATTGATGAGAGCTGGAAAGCAGGAAGTCACCGTATTGTGGCTGAAGATGTTAAAACGCATTATATGATGAGAAGTCCTTTGTATGTAACCGGTGTGCCTGCCGCACAGGCCGCACATTTGCAGGTCAGCCAGCAATCTCTGGACATGGGGACCGATGTCCAGTGGAAAATTACCAGCCGTGTACTCACGCTCAGCAATGCGGGCAGCGGCGTCATCTCCTGGGCTGCCAGCAGCGACCGGTCCTGGCTGTTGCTGACCCCATCACAGGGCCAGATCAGCGATACACAGAATGTGGTGCTCTCGGTCACGCGGGCGCGCCTGGCCCCTGGAATTTATGAGGGAACCATAACGTTTGCAGCGAGTGCCGGAGCGCCGGTAATGATCCATGTGACGATGACTGTGCAGGCATTGACTGACCGCTCTGCCCCGCTGCCGGGCATCATGCCGGCTGCTCTTTCTTTTGTATCCTCTGATGGCGGGGTCAATCCTGGCGAGCAGGTGCTGATGATAAGCAATCCAGGCTCACGTCCTCTGAACTGGGTGCTGCAAGATTCTACTACTGTGAATCCTGGTCAGGCCATGTCTGATCAGAACGATGCCAACTGGTTACATCTGGAGGCAACTTCCGGTGTGATTCCCGCCGGGGGAACTACTCCCGTGCGCGTTTTTGTTCACAGCCAGACACTGTTACAGGGAACCTATACAAGAATGCTCACTTTCGCCGTGAATCAGGGTCAAGGTACAGCGTCACAGAGGCAATCGCTAGCCGTCTCGCTCAACGTGGCCCCGCCCTGTGGCGTGCTTGTGGGCAGCGACTACCTCCCTTTCACTATGATTTCTGGCTCGCCAGCGCCGGTCTCGCAGGCATTGAAACTCAGTATGCCCCCAGGCTGCTCTGGCGCCTCTCGCTGGCATGCTTATCCACTGACGAACTGGCTCGGCGTTACTCCTGATGGTGGGCTTGTCGCGGCCAGAACGGAAGCTGCGCTCTCCGTCACTATTAATGTGAACCGGCTACCAGCCAGAGATCCGCAACGATCCTATGAGGGCATGCTTGCCTTTGTGACCTCACAACGGACGGATGTGATCCTGGTGCAAGCGGCGGATCAGGCGAACCTGCTGACAGAGCCGGGTGGGCAAGCCGGTCAGCCATTGCCGGGCCTGCTCACAGCTATTGCCGGTACTGCTACTGGCAATACCAGTTCGGCTCCTTCTACGCCTCTGCCATCCGTGACTTTGCAGACATCGGTGAGCAGCATCACGCTGTCCGCCACTCAGGGGCAGGCCAGCACACCAGGGCAGAGCCTGACCATCAGCGATGCCGGGAATCACGCCTTTGCCTGGAAAGCAAGCATTGATGGAGCAAATGCTTCCTGGCTTTCCGTCACACCTGGCAGTGGCGCAGTGGCAGCCGGGCAGACCGCGCAGATAGTGGTGAGTGGTAATGTCGGCAGGCTGGATAGCGGAACGTACATCGCCCGTCTTACGATCATTCCGCTGGATGCTGCGGCAAGCCAGGTAGGAAGTGCGCGTACGGTTTTCGTCACACTCAATGTCTATGCTCCCTGCTCATTGCAGGTGTCGCCGGCGAAACTCACGTTTTCGGCCTCTCTGCTACAGTCCAGCCCTCCTGCCCAGAATATCACGCTGCTCAGCGGCAATAGCGGCTGTGCCTATCCCATTACCTGGACTGCAACCACCAATCGCACCTGGATCACGCTCTCCGCTCTGAACGGCAGCGAAAATGGCATGGGAAGCATCATCACGGTGAATGTCAACAGGAGCGGCAAGCTGCTTGGCAGCTATACAGGTCAGGTAACGATTACTGCTCTTGATAATAATGGCGTGCCGATGCGTAATGGATCGCAGGTAGTGACAGTTGTGCTGAATGTGCTGGGTTGAGAGAAGAAAGGATGTGGTGTGCTATGAGGGATGGCACACAGGAGAACCACCAGTTCGACAGCGTAATAACCACGCTTTTTACCTGTCGCGGAATCATTAAGTATAATTCGACGCTCTCTGAAGAGCAGAAGCAGGAATTAACAGGTGATATTGATGCAGCTTTGCGCATTTTACGCGCTTTTCTGGCAATGCAGCCATCCGTAGAGAGTGTCGCTGCTCCTGCTGCTGCTCCGCCTCGTGCTCCTTCATCCGTACTCTCACCGGTGCCAGTGGAAGAGCAATCCTGCTCGTCTCACAACGGTAAACAACAGGAGCCGCAAGAGCAGGAAAAACAGGAAAAACTTCGTGCGCTATATAGAATGTATTATACCTATTTGCATATACAGAAGAATAAGGGCATTCAAACGTTTGTTCTGCGCTTCAACGAGGCGATGGGCGCGATCAGCCAGGCTCAGGCCCTGCTGGCATATTACCAGCAGCAGGGCAGTAATCCCGGCATTCTGGCTGCAACTCCGCTTGAGCGTGTAGCTACTTTTGTGAGCGAGCTGTATTCGATATTTATCGAGTTCGTGCGTGCTCTTTCTGAGGCGCTGGAGGCGAACAATGTGCATCTTGATACCGAGGAACTGCTCCCGCTCCAGAGCCAGGCTATGGCAAACCAGTTCACAGGCCAGTCCGGTAGATCTTACAACTTTCTGCCGCTGATGAGGGCTTACGAGGCGCATCAGCAGACTCACGAAAAACGTGGTAGGACGGTTCAGCGTGTTGATGATGCTATTGCGTTTATTGAGTTTTTACAAGAGAACATTCCTTGCGATATGCATAAGCGTGAAGAGTTTATAGGACAACTTGATGCCGTTGCCAGGTTGCTAAAAGATCTATCGCTCTTACTGGTGGATTACGAACTGGCGGTAATGGCGCTGCTGCATGGCAGCTAAAGGGTGATGGAAAGTAGTAAAGGGCGGCGGGCGCGCGTGGAGAAACTTTTCCCTGGTAAAATCCGTGATTCTGATACATACTCATAGTGGTGGGATGTATTGAGAAATAGTCATATCGGTTGATATCTTATGAATACGCCAGAGGAGAAGAGGCGCGAGACCTGCCAGATTACAGTTTCGCCTACGGTGACACTGGAAGGTAATCTGGACATTCCTGAGCGGGCGCAGGGAATCGTCCTGTTTGTGCATGGTAGCGGCAGCAGTCGCTTCAGTCCGCGCAATCAGTATGTTGCGCGCGTTTTGCAGCAAGCTGGTATTGCTACGCTGCTGATAGACCTGCTGACGGCGCAGGAAGAGGAAGAAGATCGCTACAGCGGCCATTTGCGCTTTAATATTGAGTTGCTGAGTGAGCGAGTGGCAGGCGCCACAGAGTGGCTGGCAAAGCAATCGCAGACAGGTCGCCTCAAGATCGGGTACTTTGGTGCCAGTACCGGCGCGGCAGCGGCGCTGGTGGCTGCCGCTACTTATCCGCAGCTAATTGGTGCTGTTGTCTCGCGGGGAGGGCGGCCTGACCTGGCGCGCGCAGCATTGCCGCGTGTGCAGGCGCCGACGCTATTGATCGTCGGTTCGCATGATACGCCCGTTATTCCGCTGAACCAGCAGGCGCTCGCGCTGCTGTCCTGTGTGAAGCGTCTCGAACTGGTTGAGGGCGCGACGCACCTCTTTGAAGAACCCGGCGCACTGGAGCAGGTTGCTCGCCTGGCGACTGAGTGGTTCAAACGCTACCTGGCCGCTTGACAGTCAGGGGTGCAGGGGGCGAAGACCTCTGCCAGAGCGCGAGGTGTCCTCGCCCCACTTTTTTGCTCGCGCTTTGTTCGGGGAGGAAAAGACTTTTAAATGGCCTTGCAGGTGCTACCTGGCCGCTTGACAGAGAGAAATTTACATGCATAAATGGATGTAGAGCGTTAATGTAGAGAGTTTTGCGTCGTACAGTTATGGGGAGGTGTGTGGAGTATGGTTTATCGAGACCGCTCTGAAGCTGGAAGAAAGCTTGCCGAACACCTGAGCGCCTATGCCAACCGACGGGATGTAGTGGTATTGGCCCTGCCGCGCGGTGGTGTCGTCGTCGCGTACGAAGTGGCGAAATCGCTGCATGTTCCCCTGGATGTGTTTGTTGTACGTAAGCTTGGCGTACCCGGCCATGAAGAACTGGCGATGGGCGCCATTGCGTCAGGTGGAGTGCGTGTGCTCAATGAAGATGTTGTTGACACGCTGCATATTCCGGGCCAGATCATCGAGCGGGTAGCCGTCAGGGAGCAAAGGGAACTGGAGCGTCGGGAACAGCTTTACCGTGATGATCGTCCCGTTCCTGATGTAGCTGGCCGCACGGTCATTCTCATCGACGACGGCCTAGCGACGGGAGCCACGATGCGCGCGGCGGTGTATGCGCTGCGCCAGCGGCAGCCTGCGCACCTGGTCGTAGCCGTACCTGTTTCAGCTCCTTCCACCTGTGAGGAGATGCGTAGCGAGGTTGACGAAATGGTGTGCCTGGACACGCCCGATCCCTTCTTTGGTGTTGGCTGGTGGTACGAGAACTTTGCCCAGGTTTCAGACCAGGAAG
>JADBKA010000338.1 GCA_014896635.1 Ktedonobacteraceae bacterium | reverse complement strand
CAAGAACAATACCGATGCCGAGTCCCAGCAGGAGACCCCAAAGAAATTTCATACACTATTCCTTTCTTATCTTACAAATAGGATGTGAGAGTAGCAGGTAAAGAACGAGATAGGCGACCGGAAATCCTTCCTGTCAATAAAAACGACGTTCAGATCCCGATTTCACGAGAGAAGTAGTAAGAAATAACCAGTGAGTTTCCCGTCTCCGAGAGAGAAAAACAGCCAGGTGAGACAGCTAGCGCCCGGATTGCTGTGTCTTGCTCAGCAGTTCTTCGATCTTATCCAGCAGGGTAGTGAGTTCAAACGGCTTGCGCAAAAGGTATACATCTCCATACTGCCGGGGGCTGCCTTCTATTAACTTTGAAACTTCATCGGCCTCCAGCACTGCTGCTGTGTAGACAATGACAGGAATATCGGCAGTGACGGGATCGGTTTTCAATTGTTTGAGAATGTCCTGCCCTGAAATATCCCCCAGCTTCAAGTCCAGGATCAGCAGATCCGGCAGCCAGTTCTTCACCTTCGTGAAGGCACTGCGTCCCTCTTGTAGAATAGAAACCTGGTACTCCTCATCTTCCAGCACTCTGCGCATTAGATGAAGCAGTTCGTTTCTATCATCGACGACAAGTATCCGTTTTGTCACACGCAACCGGTGCCGTCCTACTCCCGGCCCACTTCTCGCATATGAGCGGGGAAAGACACCGCCTCCTGTTATCTTCTGTTTTTATTTGATCATCACGCCTGTCGAACATCTCCCCTGCGGGAGAATGCTGACAGGGAACTGAACTGGAACACTATCTTTCTGTTGAATAAGAGTAGTGTATCACGATACAGCCTGTCAATACAAGAGAGAACTGAGCGTAATACGCGCTGCTTTTCCAGATGATTCAGGGCAAGGGCAGAGAGAGGCAATGCCCTCCTCGGCCTCTCCGCATCTACCGGTAAACCAGCGCGCCAGCACCTACCAGCCCGGCATCGGCGCCGAGTTCGGCCAGCACCAGCCGGAAAGCTTCACGTGGCACGCGCATGGCTCGCTCGTTGACGATGCGCACGGCCGGCTCCAGCAGCGGCGCGCCGATCTGCGTGAGGCTTCCGCCGAGAATGATCACCTGCGGATTGAAGATATGCAGGATGTTGACCAGGCCGACGCCCAGGCCCTCTGCGGCATGCGCGATGATCTTGCGCGCCTCAGGGATGCCGGCGCGCGCCGCTTCGGCGACGGTGCGTGCGGTGATATGAACAGGCGAGTGTTCCGTGTCATCGCCAGTTTGTTCGTGTTGTTGCTGCGCCAGTGCGAATTGCAGTAGTGCTTCGCCTTCGCCCATCGCTACGAGCCGATTCGCCCGTTTAGCGATGGCGGTGCCGGATGCGATGCTCTCCAGGCAACCAATATTGCCGCAGTTGCAGTGTTCGCCATGCCAGTCGATGGTGATATGTCCCAGCTCGCCGGCTGTGCCGCTGCTGCCTGTGAGTAGCCTGCCGCCGCTGATGACGCCGCCGCCAACGCCCGTGCTGACGGTGACGTAGACCAGTTCGTCGCAGCCGCGCCCGGCGCCAAAGAGATATTCGCCCAGAGCGGCGGCATTGGTATCCTTTTCAAGCATGACCGGTTTTTGATAGTGTTCTTGAAAGAGCGCGCGCAAGGGAACGTCATGCCAGCCCGCCAGGTTAGGCGGAGCGAAGACGATGCCGCTGCACCCGCTGAGCGGTCCCGGCGCCGCGATGCCGATGCCCGCGATCTGATCAAGGGTGATGCTTGCCGTTGTCAGAGCCTGCTCGACTATCTGGAACATGCGTGGAAGCACCTGTCCGGGTGCGGTATCCCTGCCGGTTGGCATGCTGATGCGGGAGAGCAGCGCCGGGCCGCGCAAAACGGCGGCGCGGATCTGCGTGCCACCCAGATCGACGCCCACGACGAGCGGCAGATCGGAAGAGGCCGGAGCCTGCACCCCTGTGGCTGGATGCTCTTGCTGCATAGAAGACATCTCCACTGCTGGTCAGTAGTGCTTAGATGATACTCTATCCGGCCAGAGACGGCAAGCAAAAATTTACGCTTTCACGGCTTCCGTCCAATTGCACTTACGAAGTGCCAGACGCCGCGAAAATCTTCTCGCAACATATCGAGGAGCATCTGGTCATAGAGCCGGTCCAGTTCTTCCTGTGAAGCAACTTTCATCTTTACCAGGAAAGGCTGAATTAATTTCATCCATATCTGCAAATTCTTATATTGCATGCTATAGGCATATCTGCCGTAAGAATAGTTGAGCATATGCGGTTCTTCACGGATGTCGCTGTAGCCGGCGCGCTTCAAGAAATCGCGCAGCATGGGCGTCAGCGCGATATGAGAAGCATTTTCATCATCACAAAAGCTTCTTCCCTGGCGATGAGCTGCTCTTACAGCCAGCCTGTTTAATTTCTCTAGCGCCGCGCTATTTGTAATACCCGCTCCGCTATCACTTTCGGTCAGGCGAATGGTGCCGCCGGGCCGCAAGATGCGGAAACACTCTTTGACGAATGGCTCCCAGGCGCTTTTCCACATGAAACCAAGCAGAGTACGGGCATTGACGAAATCGAAAGAAGCATCGGGGAATTTCAGCGGTTCGGTGGCATCCATCGAGACAAAGGAGACATTCTTGAGACCCTGCACGTTGGCCCGCATCCGAGCATAATTGAGCATTCTGGCGCTGATGTCGATGCCGGTCACGCGCTTCTCAGGGTGGGCGAAGGCGACTTCTAAAGCCCAGCCGCCGGGACCACAGGCGATATCGAGAATATCGTGGACGTTGGAGAGGTCGAGCGTCGCGGGGAACAGGCCGCCCATGTGCTGTGTGATCATGAGATCCTGGTCGATGAGGCGCGCCATTTCGACGCTGCTTTCCTGGTCAAACACGTAGGTATTTTCATCGGGCTGAATCGTGGACGTAACTGGCTCCTTCCTGTACATCATGCAGTGCATAGCTCCCCTTCTATTATAGCATCATAACGGCTCTAAATGTGATGAGATAGCGATGAAAGCGAGGTTCAGGGCTTGACACACAACAAATTTTGTAGTATTCTGTGAATTGCTGACGCGGGGTGGAGCAGTGGTTAGCTCGTTGGGCTCATAACCCAAAGGTCGGTGGTTCGAATCCACCCCCCGCTACTATCAGGATATTCTTCTGGTAAGTGCCAGTTCTCCCATAGCAGGTTCCAGCTAATACGACGCGGGATAGAGCAGTGGTTAGCTCGTCAGGCTCATAACCTGAAGGTCACAGGTTCGAATCCTGTTCCCGCTACTGATCCTGAGTACATAACGTCTGAAGCCAGTTGAAAGCGGCTTCAGACGTTTGCTATTTGTGGCAAAACCACCCCTCCAGGCGGGATAACCAGGTCATCACACCATCTTAGAGTGGTAGTGAACCGAATTGCTTGCAGGAGCAGCGTCACTGCTCCTCTACCAGCGGTCCCAATGTACGATTTCCGTCAGACCCGGACGTCTGGCAGATTTGAAGCCGGTTCCCAGCGTATAGGCAACAGGAACAAGCGCCGCCTGCATCACACGTTCGTAGGGAATGCCCAGCACGTTCGCCGCCTCCCACTCAAAAAAGAGGATGAACCAGCACTGCCACCCATTGAATCTTGTAGCGCCCCTAGCTGAACAGGCCGCGCACGAGGAACTTACCGGACTGCTCTTGACCTGGCTCAGATCGAAAAAGAGGCCAGGCGTAAGTCCCAGAGTGCCGCTAGAAACGATTGCGCAGACTATGAGCTGGACGATCCTGGGAGCGGCCATCCGGCGAGATCCTGAAGCGCCTTCTCGGTCATCGGCACAGATAGCCTCCGATATCCTGTCCGGCCTCATAGAGGGAATAGGACGCACAGGCGGCATTGAGAAGCTGTAGTCCCTCTTATCAGCTCGTGGCGCTGGTGTAGCGGCGCAGGCCGGCGCGCCACACCAGCCGCACCAGGACGATAGCAGCAACGCTGAGCGCGACGCCCGGCAACAGCAACAGCGCGCTGGAT
>JADBKA010000021.1 GCA_014896635.1 Ktedonobacteraceae bacterium | reverse complement strand
GGGGATAGGATTCCTGTGGCATTTGCTGCCCGCTTATCCAGGGACTTCCCCCGGCGCTCAGCACGCGCAGCAAAATTACCGCCAGCAGCGCAATCACTATACCGGCAATCAACCATCCCCAGGCATGAGAGAGCCAGAAAAGAAGAAGAAAAAGGAGAACCAGCACCCCCACAATGCCACCACCCGGCCTGCCATAACGATATCTATTGGCTCGCCAGGCCGCTCTATAAGCATATTTTGCCTGTCGCCGGGCCTCTCTGGCGGCTCTGCGTGCCTGCCTCGGATCTTGATACCACACAAGCTGATCCTTTCATAAATTCTATCGTGTACTGCTCTATTATAGAATCTTCTGGCTATCTTTTCCGTATTGATCTCATGAAAGCCTCGCGCGCTCAACTTCTGCGCGTTCCCGGCATCGGGCCACGCACTGCCGACACCATTATCCAGGCACGCCGTCGCGGTCGCCTCAGCGAGCTAGCTCACCTGCGCCAGCTCGGCATTCCCGCCGCTGAGCAGGCTGCCCCTTATATCCTGCTGAACGGGCGCCGCCCTATCTCACAGATGCCTCTTTTCTAGTAATCTACTTCTCTCTCTCTCATGGCAAGGACGGCAATAATTTTACAAACTCCTTACACTTTTTTGCCCTTCCTCTCAAAAAAAACTCACGATTCTCTCATCTCCAGGCAGTAGACTAATAGTAAGTTGACTGGCAGTAATGCAATGGAGTCCCGATTAACCTACCTTATAAGTAATGAGGGAGGCAATGGTAAGTAACAATCCTTATGACGAAAGCCTGTCCTGGATACCAGCACAGGGCAAACTGCCCGCTGAGCCAGGCGCATATCAGAGACAAATCACGTTCTCTCAGCAAAGCGCGTATGCTCCGGCACCGGACGTTTCCTTTTCCCGCGCTCAGACTGCCAATGCCGTACAGACGAAGGTGGAACAGAAGAAGCCGCGCCCGGCGCAGGCTCCTCAACAGTCTCCGCGTATGCCCAAAGCAGAGGCGCAATCGCTGGCAAAACGTCTGAAGAAATATATCATTGTCACGTCCATAGCGGCCTTTGGTCTGCTGAGCTGGCTGGTCGCTGGCCATCTGCAAACAGCGGCGACCAGCCAGTCCACGCCAAACGCGGCCAACCCGCCTGACGCTACAAATACATCAGCTTCAGACAATCAATCAGGTGACGACTCACCGTCGATCTCTAACCCTGCGGATTCCGGCAGCTACTTTGACCAGCAAGGGGGGGGATATGGCTTCGGCAACAACGGCTCAACACAGGGACCGGCCACCAGCAGCGGTGTCTCCTGATCCTGAACTCGACTTTATCACGCCGGCAGGTATGAGCCGCGCGCACTTCCGCGCGATGGGGACAACCATCACACTACTGCTGCCGGAAGGACAGCAGGCCGCAGGTCTCGATGCGGTACGGACGCTCTTTGAGGAATGGGAACAGACGCTGAGCCGCTTCCGTACCGACAGCGAACTATCGCGGCTCAACCAGCAGGCCGGGGGACTGTTCATCGTCAGCGAGCTGCTCCTTCGCGTGCTCACAGAGGCGCTGGCAGCAGCGCGCGCGACCAATGGCATCTACGATCCGTCGTTGCTCAAGCAGCTTGCTCAGCTTGGCTATGACCGATCATTCGACGAACTGCCGGTGGAACTGCCTGCCGTCACATATCGCGCACAGCCGGGAGGGGCATGGCGCTCTATACAAGTTGAGCGGAAAATGCGCTGTGTGGCGTTGCCTGCCGGCGTGCAACTGGATTTCGGCGGCATTGCGAAGGGTATGGCCGTCGATGCAGCTCTGGAACGGCTGCAAGAGAGAGGTATTCATACCGCGCTGGTCAATGCAGGCGGCGATCTGGCGGTACACGGCCTACCACCAGAGACCGATCACTGGTCCATCGCCATTCAAGGCAAAGATGCCGTCTGGACGATTCCTTTACATCACGGCGCTATCGCTACCTCTGGCCTGGCCCGTCGCCACTGGCGGCAGGGCGAGGAGTTGCGCCATCACCTGCTCGACCCACGCACAGGTCTGCCAGTTCATAACGGCCTCTGGTCGGTTACTGCCGTCGCAGCGCGCTGCGTACAGGCGGAGATCGCCGCGAAGACTGCTTTTATTCTGGGCCTGGAGCGGGGCCGGGCATTTCTCATAGATCATCAACTGGCTGGCCTCTTTATCAACACAGATGGAACGTGGGAAACAGGAGGCGGCTTTCCTGAGCAAGTTATGAGGAGGCTTCCATGAATCTCTGGCAAATGGTGACGTGGGATGTGGCGAGAGCCGGCGGGCTGCTGGCCTACGTACTGCTGACCGTCTCGGTTGCGCTCGGCCTGGCGCTCTCCATGCAGCTCCAATCTCCGAGCAAATGGCCCCGGCTAATTAACAGTGAATTGCACAATTTCTTAACGCTACTGGCGCTCGTGTTTACCGTTATCCACGTGCTGGCGGTCTGGATTGACCCCTTCACCCAATTCGGTCTGAACGAGATCCTTATCCCGCTGGTCAGCCACTACCGCCCGCTGTGGATGGCGCTCGGCATCGTCGCTCTTTACCTGGGTATTGCTGTGGGCATCAGCACGCTGTTACGCTCGACCATCGGCTATACCTGGTGGCGCCGCCTGCACCTGCTGACGCTACTCGCCTTCGGGATGGTCACAGTGCATGGCATCGCAACGGGTAGCGACACAAAAACCTGGTGGGGACTGGCGATCTACGTCGCCAGCGTCGCACTCGTCGGCGGGCTGCTCATCAGGCGCCTGCTCGTCCCGGCAACTGCGCGGGGCCGTTCATATCCCGCTTTTGCTATAGCCACCGCGCTGTTGCTGGTGATCGGCACCATCTGGACAATGCTCGGCCCTCTGCGCCCCGGCTGGAACGCCATTGCCGGCGGTAGCAACAGCACTGCTAGCATCAAAGCCGCAAATACTCAGGCGGTTGCTCAGAGTCAGTCACAACCAAACAGTCAGCAACAGCAAAATAAGCAGAGCGGCGATCCCTTTGCCTCGCCGTTCTCGGCCTCGGCGGAAGGGCAGATCACACGTAATACCGACGTCAGCGGCGTACAGACGATACACATGGATCTCACGTTGGGCAACGGCGTACAGGGCAATATGGTCATCATGCTCCAGAGCCAGGGCCAGCGTGGCGGCGAGGAAGAGGAAAGAGGCACAGCCACGATCAGCTCATCACAGGTAACGCTCGGTCAGACTGCCGGCGCTCCTCTCTATCAGGGATACCTCACTACCCTCAAAGGCGAGCACGGGTTACGTATGGTTGCACTTCTCACCAGGACCGGCAGCGACGCAAATACCACCGGCCCCCAGATCCAGGTCCGGTTACAGATGCGGGTAACATCGCCAGGGCATCTTAGCGGCACAGCCCAGGGCATACCCGTCCAGGGCAACAGCTCTAGCCAGGTCTCACAGCCACAAGGATACAACAACGACTGATCTCAAATCCGCCCGAATAGTGCTCATTAGAAGAGGTCCAGGAGGACGCCGGTCCTCGCTGGACCTCCCTTTCCCGGCTCTTCTGAGCGGAGAGCTGTACAGACAACCCCGCATTTAGATGCAAAATCCATGTATAGCACCGGCTGTGTTTCCTATTGTATAATTTGCTAAACAGCAGGTTCTCCGTTGTCCTTTTTGTTATTTGATCAGGCTGGCGAGCCTCTCAATGCCCTGTACAGCAGAGGAAGCATCGCCGGGGAGATCATCTTTGTTATTTGATCAGGCTGGCGAGCCTCTCAATGCCCTGTACAGCAGAGGAAGCATCGCCGGGGAGATCATCACTTCACGCAAGGAGTATACAGATGGCAGAAAAAGTTTATCGCAGCGAGCTGACACCCGTGAGCTTTCTTGAACGCAGCTCCCTGGTATTTCCCAACAAAACAGCAGTTGTTCATGGGCAGCGTCACTATACCTACAGCCAGTTCGCCGAGCGCGTCTACCGCCTGGCTTCACACCTGCGCGCCCTCGGCCTGCATAAGCACGATCGGGTTGCCTTCCTCTGCCCGAACACACCTGCTTTACTCGAAGCCCATTTCGCTGTACCGGCAGCCGGCGGTATCCTGGTTGCCATCAATACACGTTTGAACTCACAGGAAATCGGCTTCATCCTCAACCATTCAGATGCTCGCTATCTCTTCGTGGACGAAGAACTCTATCACCTGGTCGAGCCGCTCGATCTGCAACATCTCCATGTCGTGCGCATCGCAGACAGCGGCGCGCCCGATGACCCCTACGAACAGTTTCTGGCTGAAGGATCATCTGCTCTACCTGCAAGCTGGCTGGGAGACGAGGAAGAGCCTATCGCCATTAACTACACGTCAGGCACAACCGGCAATCCGAAAGGCGGCGTCTACACCTATCGTGGCGCCTACCTGAACGCCCTGGGCGAAGTCATCGAGACGGGACTGAATAGCAGCAGTGTCTATCTATGGACGCTGCCAATGTTTCACTGCAATGGCTGGTGTTTCCCCTGGGCCGTCACTGCTGTCGGTGCAACGCACATCTGCCTGCGCAAAGTCGATCCGGAGCTAATCTGGGATCTCATCGACAACGAAGGTATCACCCACTATAACGGCGCCCCCACCGTCAATATCTTCCTGGTCAACCATCCAAAGGCTCACCGGTTGGAGCGGCAGGTCACCGTCACCGTCGCTGGCGCGCCACCATCTCCCACGTTGCTCGGACAGATGAAAGCTCTCAACATGCGCCCGATCCACGTCTACGGCCTCACCGAGACCTACGGCCCCTATACTGTTTGTGAATGGCACTCTGAGTGGGATCAGCTTCCCCAGGAAGAGCAGGCCAGGCTGCTCGCTCGCCAGGGTCAGGGCTATGTGACAGCCGACCGCGCGCGCGTCGTGGACGAGCATATGAACGATGTGCCACGCGATGGGCAGACGATGGGTGAAGTGATCATGCATGGCAACAACGTCATGAAAGAATATTATGAGAACTCACAGGCAACTGAAGCTGCCTTTGCCGGCGGCTGGTTCCACTCAGGCGACCTCGGCGTCTGGCATCCCGATGGCTATATCGAGCTGCGTGATCGCAAAAAAGATGTGATCATTTCGGGTGGCGAGAATATCTCGACCATCGAAGTCGAACAGACGGTAGCCCGCCACCCGGCGGTGCTGGAGTGCGCTGTTGTTGCCATTCCCGATCCAAAGTGGGGCGAGCGGCCCAAAGCCTTTGTTACCCTCAAAGAAGGCCACAGCACGACGGAAGCCGAGATCATCGCTTTCTGCCGCGAGCAACTGGCGCACTTCAAATGCCCGGCAGCCGTCGAATTCGGCCTGCTGCCCAAAACCTCTACCGGCAAAGTGCAAAAGTATATCCTGCGCGAGAAAGAATGGCGCGGCTACGAGAAGCGTATCCACTGAGTAACTTTCTGTTCCTCATTTGAAGGAGGTCTGCTGACTCCCTGACTCCCCTGATCCTGAATCAAAAAACTCAGGCGTCAGAGGGACCGGGGAGCCACCCTGTCCGCCGCGCCCACTCGTCCGCCTGAGCAATGACCTGCCAGGTAAAAGGAACTTTCGCTTCTGTGTAAGCAACTCGCTCCTCGACCCGCGCATACTGCTGTGCCAGTTCAATCTTCAATTGCGCGTATTGAGCGGCAACGTCTGCGTGCGTTCGCAGATAATCACGAAAAAGCAGCGCGAACTGCTCGCTGAAACTGCCCGCTCGTCGCACATGAATATGCACTCGCCGCTGTCCTGGTGGCTCGCGGAAGTAGCGTTTTGTCCGTTCCGGGTTATCGGCGCGAAAGATGTAGCCAAGACGCTCCAGCGGGAGCCGATAGGCGTCAAGCGGCTCAAAATCAGCTACAGAGATCTGGATGTCAATAACCGGTTTGGCCGCCAGTCCCACAACGGCAGTTGAACCAATATGGTCGATGCGCATGGCAACAGGTCCGAGAGCAGCGCGCATGGGCCGTGCGAGTTGTTGAAACTGCTCAGGCCACGTCGGGTCATAAGGAGCAATCCATACAGGATCACCGGCTTTCATAAACCGGGACATACATTTTCCTTTCCAGTACCAGATGTAACATGCTAAAATGATGTCGTCGTAACCTCTCACAACGCTAAACGTAGCACATTATGCAAGTCTCATGTTTTCTCTGTCACAGGACAATCTCTTCTGACAAAAGAACCAGCAAAAAGGAGCAAAATGCATGGTGATCACCAATCCTATCGTGGAGCTACTCTTCCTGTTCTTCGCACGCGGCGCGCAGGGCATCGCCATTCTCGGCACAATCTTCTGGATCTGGGTTCTGATCGATTGTCTGACAAAAGAGCCATCTGAAGGAAACGACAAAGTCGCCTGGACGCTCTTCATTCTCCTGGTACCCTGGATCGGCGCGCTCGTTTACTACTTCGTGCGCCGCCCGGAGCGCATCAAAGCGGTTGGCAAATAATCAGTGGTCAGTAGCAGGAACGGGTGCCTTGCAAGCGCAAGGCACCCGTTTGCATGCTATTTCTCTGATTCGACCCTTTCAAAAAGGATATCCTGCGCACCCTGCCAGAGCACGATGCGGCCCAGTTCGCGCAACTGCTCGCGTCCTTCAATGATAGTCAGAAAGTGGTTGCCCGCCAGTTGCCCCATCTTGCTTGCAAAGCAAGTAGCACCGTAGGGGAAAAGAATCTCGGTTTCGCTGTATCCGCCGGGATACAGCAATAACTCGCCCGCTGCCGGGTGGCTGGTATGATTCTCGAAGGACAGGCCCAGGTCAAAATCGCCAAGAGGCACCCAGGCCGCCTCTCCACTCCAGCGAGCCTGAATTAGCTTTTTACGAAACGGGAGCAGCTTCTCAAAAGCTGCACAGGTGTGTGGCGCCGCCTCTGTCTCAAAGCGCGCCAGGAACATCAGTGGACCGGCAATGATACGAATACGTTCCAAGTTAGCTCCTTACCTAATCTACAATGTGCTATCACTTCGCTTCCGACAGCGCCGCCAGTACGCGCTCAGGCGTCATTGGCTGCTGCGTGAGCCAGACTCCTGTGGCATCATGGATGGCGGCAGCGACGGCGGGCGCGAAAGGCACCATCGGCATCTCAGCAACGCCGCGCGCGCCATACGGGCCGAGTGGATCGGCCAGTTCGAGGATGACGGGGACGATCTCGGTCGGCGTATCCAGGATGGTCGGCAACAGGTAGGTGCTGAAGTGTGGCGTGAGAACACGTCCGTTTTCGATCTTGAAATCTTCCAGCAAGGCATAGCCGATGGCCTGGGCCACACAACCCTCGATCTGCCCCTCAACCTGCTGGCGATTGATCGCGCGTCCCACATCGTGTACGCTGATGACGCGCAGAACACGTACCTGCCCGCTCAGCAGGTTTACCTCGACTTCGACGGCCTGGGCCGCATAGCCATAGCAGTAATTCGGGCGTCCTGCACCAGTCTGGGGATCAAGCGGTGTTGTAGCGGGGGGACGGATTTGCCTGGTTGCCACCACGTGCTGATCATCGGTGTAACCCCATTTGCCGCGCGCTTCCCGCGCCGCCTCATGCACTGCCCGTCCGGCCATCAGCGTCAGGCGTGAAGCCGAAGCGCTGCCAGCATTGGGCGTCTCTCCACTGTCATCGGCGACCAGCTCCACTCGTTCAAGCGGCAGCTCTAGCGTCTCGGCAGCTACCTGGCGCAGGATGAGGTGCGCTCCCTGCCCCACATCAGCGGCGCCGATGCGCACCAGCGCGCGCTCGACCTCGGCCTTACCGAACAATTCGACAGTCGCAGTAGACTGCTCAGGAAAACCAAAGGAGTAGCCGACATTTTTCATGCCGCAGGCAATGCCAATGCCGCGCCGCAGATGCGATACAGCCTGTCGCCCTGGCTGACGTGGCTGACCATAGCCCAGGCGTGACTGCGCCTCTTCAGCGCAGCGTTCCAGCACTGGCAGCGCGCTGACGCCCTCCGGCAGCGGATTCTGTGTCGGTTCGATGCTGCCTTCGCGGTAGATATTGCGGCGTCGCATCTCAACCGGGTCCAGGTCCAGTGCGTGTGCCAGGCGCATCACCATGATTTCGCTGGCAAATTGCGCCTGTGGAGCGCCAAAACCGCGAAAAGCTCCACAGGGAATGTTATTGGTGTAGACGACATAGCCGTCCGTGCTGATGTTAGGGATCTCATAACAGCCGCTGGCATACAGCGTAGCAACCTTGAGCACTTCCACACTGGTTGAGGCGTAGGCTCCACCATCAGCCAGCACTTCGGATTCGACAGCGATAATACGTCCATCTTTTTTTGCCCCCCAGCGACAGCGAATCTGCACCGGATGGCGCTTGTGATGGGCAATCATCGACTCTTCGCGGCTCCAGACGAGTGCGACAGGACGGCGCAATTTCCAGGCCGCCAGCGCCAGCAAATGCTGGATAGAGAGATCTTCGCGCCCGCCAAAAGCTCCACCAATTGCAGCATAGCGCACAATAATCTGCTCTTCCGGCAGTTGTAGCATCTGCGCAATCTGCCGCCGATCCTCATGCAGCCACTGCCCGGCAGTCTCAACCACCACTCGCCCCTGTTCATCCACAAAAGCGATGCCCGCTTCCGGTTGCAAGTAGGCATGCTCCTGCCAGGAAGTCGTGAACGTCCCCTCAAGCACCACATCGGCTTCAGCAAAAGCTTGCGCGGTATTACCCTTGCGGATAGGCACATGCAGGAGCAGATTGCTTCCCAGGGATTCGTGGACCAGCGGAGCGCCTGACGCGAGCGCAGCACGTGGATCGGTTACGGCGGGTAGATCTTCATACTCCACGTGCACCAGTCGCGCACCGGCCTGCGCGCTCTCTTTGTCTTCCGCCACGACCAGCGCGACCTTATCGCCCTCGAAGCGCACCTCATTGCCGCATAGCACGGGCTGATCGGCTGAGATAAGGCCGAAGGCGTTATATGGCACATCGGCAGCAGTGAGAACGGCGACAACACCTGGATGAGCACGGGCTGCATCAACATCAATCGAGCGAATACGCGCATGAGGACGATGTGCAAACACTACCTGGAGTTGCAACATGCCCGGCTTGATGAGATCCGCCGGGTAGCGAACCACGCCCGTTACTTTACCATGAGCATCCGGGCGGGGTAACGAAGCGCCGATAAGACGTGTCATACCTGACCTCTCCCTGCCTGTAGGACGGCATCCAGAATCTTGCGGTAGCCGGTGCAGCGGCAGATATTGCCGCTGAGCGCATTGCGCACTTGCTCACTATCGGGCTGAGGAAGTTCCTGCAACAGCCTGGCGCCGGCCATGAGCATACCGGGAATGCAATAGCCGCACTGCACAGCCGCATGGTCGATAAACGCCTGCTGGAGCGGATGGAGTTTGTCGCCCTGCGCCAGTCCTTCGATAGTCGTGACGACGGCGTTGTGGGCCTGGGCAGCCGGCACCAGGCAGGACATCACCGCCTGGCCGTTTAGCCAGACAGTGCAGGCCCCGCACTCACCTTCGGCACAGCCTTCTTTTGTTCCCGTCAATCCGGCATCCTCACGCAGCATGTTAAGCAGGGATTTGTGCTGCGCATCTGGTAGTGTGTAAGAGTGGCCATTGATGGTAGTGTGAATAGTTCCGGCGAAGTGCTCATGCCCGCCAGGCGATGGAGCGGGAGAGACAGTTTCGAGCAGGACCGGGTGCCGGGGCCAGTCTTCAGCCTGAGCGCCGGCAGCCAGGCGTTGCAGGCCATAGGAGACGAGATTGGCAAGCGTGGCGCGTCTGTACGCTGCCGGGGCGCGTACATCGTCGATGGGTGAGGCTTCTTCAGCAGCCATCCGACCGGCCTGCTGGCAGATATCTTCTGTAAGCACCTTTCCTTTGAGATAGACCTCGGCAGCTCGCGCATGGATAATCGTAGGAGCCACGCTGCCAAGCGTGATACGCGCCTCACTCACACTCTCATCCTCAAAAGAGAGCACAAAAGCCACGTTGACCACAGCAATCGCCTGAGCCTGCCTGAGGCCAAGTTTCAGGAAGAGACCACGTTGAGTAGCGGTCAGAGCGGGAACACGAATTTCACGCAGCAGTTCGTCGGGCCTGCGCACGGTACGGCGCACGCCCCGGTAGAAATCCCGGAGCGGTACAACGCGCTCGCCAGAGCAGCTCGTCAGCACCACCTGCGCATTCAGCGCCATCAGCGGCGTAATCGTGTCATTAGCAGGTGAAGCGGTGATCAGATTGCCAGCTACCGTCGCGCGCGTGCGGATCTGTGGCGCGCCAACTTGCAGGCTGGCCTGGGCCAGCGGCAGCGCAAAGCGCACACAGGCCGGTGAGGCGATCACATCGTTATGTGTTGCCAGCGCACCGAGGAAGAGCATGCCATCATCGTAGCGCACATACTTGAGATCGTGCAGAGCGGTAATATCGATCAACGTTGAGATCGGTTGAACGCCGCGTTGCAGCTCTACCAGAACATCGGTGCCGCCCGCAACAACGCGAGCCTGGCCGGCAAACCGTTGCAGGAGTTCCAGCGCCTCTTCAAGGCTGGTTGGTTGAAAATAGGTTTGCCATAACATAACACAACCTGCTTCCTTTTTTTCTTTATTTGGAAGAGAAAGGAGATTCCTAAAAAGTTCACACGAATGAGGAGACCTCCCCCATTCGTGTGAACCTTAAAAGAGATCAGATGTCTTCAGGAGTCGCCAGCACAGCGCCGGTGTTCGCCGAAGTAACCAGCGAGGCATAGCGGCGCAGCCAGGAACCCTTCACCCGCCCCCTGACGGGTTTGACCTCTTGCAGGCGCTGCTCGATCTGTTCGGGCGTCAACTGCACAGCGAGGCGTCGCTCAAGCAGATCAATATGGATGATATCTCCATCCACCAGCGCCGCGATGGGACCGCCTGCCGCCGCCTCTGGCGAGACATGACCGATGCAGGCGCCGCGCGTGCCACCGGAGAAGCGGCCATCGGTGACCAGCGCAACTTTTTCCCCAAGTCCCATGCCGATGATGTTCGCTGTAGGCGCCAGCATCTCCTGCATGCCCGGACCGCCACGCGGCCCCTCATAGCGAATGACCACTACCTCGCCGGGCTGCACCTCGCCGTTCAGGATACCGGCACAGGCTTCTTCCTGCGAATTGTAAATGCGCGCCGGTCCCGTATGTTTCATCATCGAAGGTGCAACGGCTCCCACTTTCACCACAGCTCCATCGGGCGCCAGGTTGCCGAAGAGCACGGCCAGACCTCCGCGCTCACTGTGTGGATTCTCCAGCGGGTGAATCACCTCGTGATCTTTGACCTCAGCTTCGGCAATGTTCTCGCCGAGCGTTTTGAGCGTAACCGTTGGACGCTCCAGATTGAGCGTACCGGGTTTGCGCGAAAGTTCCTTGAGAATGGCACTGATACCGCCCGCGCGGTCCACATCCTCCATGTGCCAGTTACCGGCTGGACTGACCTTGCACAGGTGCGGCGTGCGTTCAGCGACCTGATTGATTCGTTCGAGCGAGTAGTCGATACCGGCCTCGCTGGCAATCGCCAGCGTGTGTAGCACTGTATTGGTCGAGCCACCCATTGCCATATCTAGCGCAAACGCATTGTCAATGCTTTCGACATTGACGATCTTGCGCGGCGTCAGATTCGCCTCGATCAGCTTGATGATCATACGCCCGGCCTCGCGCACCAGTTCTTTACGCTCCTCTGAAGTCGCCAGGCGCGACCCATTGCCCGGCAATGCCAGGCCAAGCGCCTCCATCAGGCAGTTCATCGAGTTGGCAGTAAACATACCGGAGCATGAACCGCAGGCCGGGCAGGCGCTCTGCTCCAGTTCGAGCAGTTGGCGATCATCAATCTTGCCCGCCTGGTAGGCCCCCACACCCTCGAAAATACTGATAAGGTCCACACTGCGACCATCGGCCAGCTTACCAGCCGCCATCGGGCCACCACTGACAAAGATTGTGGGAATGTCCAGGCGCATTGCCGCCATCAGCATGCCAGGGACAATCTTATCGCAGTTAGGAATGCAGACCATCCCATCGAAGCGATGCGCCTCGATCATCGTCTCCACACTATCGGCAATCAACTCACGGCTCGGCAACGAATACTTCATGCCGATGTGGCCCATCGCAATCCCATCATCAACACCGATGGTATTAAACTCAAAAGGCACACCGCCGGCAGCGCGGATCGCTTCCTTGACGAGCTTGCCAAAGGCTTGCAAATGCACATGGCCGGGAATAATATCCACGTACGAATTACAGACGGCAATAAATGGCTTCTTGAAATCGTTCTCGCCCACGACACCGGTAGCACGCAGCAGCCCCCGGTGAGGAGCGCGCTCGAAGCCCAGCTTGATCAGATCTGAACGCATCGCGCCTCCTTAGGATGACGGGCCTCTCCATTTCCTTGCCCGCTTTTTTATCGACAGGAACAGAATCGTTATGTATTCCTGCTGGTGTCTTTTTGAGGGAAAGATGCGATGCTTGTACACTCACACCGGGAGGAAAACAGTACCTTCAGGGAACCTGCTTATCCAGATGCGTTATTCTTTCCGCCAGAAAGACACCAGTAGAACCTTAGTATAACATAGTTGACGGCTTTGCGCACCTGTTATCTGAGAGCTTTTATACACCTCTATGCTCAGCAGGCAACCTGACCAGCCGCCCCACCGGCCCCGACACCACCTTCCCATCTCGAAATACGGTGATACCGCGTACCAGCGTTCTGACAACGCGGCCTTGCAGCGTTCTGCCCGTATAGGGACTGTGAGGATGGCGATAGAAGAGATCACCGGCCTGAAGCGTCGAGCTATGCTGGAGATCCACAAGTGCAAGGTCGGCATCACAGCCGGTAGCAAGGTGGCCTTTATGGGACGGGAGCTTGAAGCGGTGAGCAGCACGTTTTGAAGTAAGAGCAACAATAGCGGAAAGAGGAAAGTGTCGCCGGTAATAGCCTTCGGTCAACAGCAACGGAAGCAGCGACTGGCAGCCGGAGATTCCTCCCCAGACCTGGAAAAAGTTCGGGTCTGTCTTCATGCTGGCGGGCGCCGGGGAATGATCAGAGGCAATGAACGTCACATTACCGACGAGCATATGCTGCCAGAGCGCCTCCTGTTCTGCCGCAGAGCGCAGCGGAGGGGCGCACTTGGCGATGGCACCGAGCATCTCTGCATCTTCTTCGGTCAGTACAAGATAGTGGGGACAGGTCTCGCAACTCACATCAACTCCCCTGGCACGCGCAGCAGCGACAAGCGCCACGCCGCGCCCACTACTGACATGCACAATGTGCAGCGAACAACCCGTTTCGCCGGCGAAGATAATTGCACGTTCAATTGCCTCAAGTTCGGCAACAACTGGTCGTGAGGTGAGGTAGGCACGCACACCGCTACGGCCCTGCGCCAGTGCGCGGCGGGCCAGTTCGCGCGTAATCTGCTCGTTTTCAGCATGCACGGCAACGATCTTTTTGAGCCGCGCCGCACGTTGCATGCCCTCATAGAGCGTGAGATCATCGACAGCCGGGAAATCATCCACACCACTGCCTGCCATAAAGGCTTTGAAACCGACAACACCACGCTCAGCCAGTTCATCGAGATGAGCCAGGTTGCCGGGAACGAGGCCACCCCAGAAGGCAAAATCGACCAGTGATGATTGCTCGGCGGCAGCACGTTTCAGATCGAAGCCGGCAGCGTCGATAGTGGGTGGCTGAGCGTTGAGCGGCATATCGAAAAAGAGTGTTGCGCCCCCTGCTGCCAGAGCGCGCGTGGCAGTTGTAAAGCCCTCCCAGTCGCTGCGGCCAGGCTCGTTGCAGTGAACATGGGCGTCAATGACACCGGGGAAAACATACAGCCCGCTGGCATCAATCTCCTCTCCGGCAGTACCTTCCAGTTCAGCCGCAAGGGCAACGATCCGCCCATCAGCGACGGCAATGTCAGCCTGAGCGATTTCTGTCGGCGTCACAATGTGGCCCTTGCGAATCAACAAATCATACTGGCTCATAGCGGCTCCTATTTCTGTGCTTCTGCAAGCACATGCACAAATTGATCTATGACGTGAAGCGCGACCGCGACATCTTCCCGCGTCACCGACTCGGCAGGATGGTGACTGACACCCCCCTTACAGCGTACAAAAAGCATGGCGATATCGGTCAACGTGGAGAGCATCACCCCATCATGCCCGGCGCCACTTGGCAGCAGATGCAGGGGATAGCCCAGGCGCTCAACGGCCTGAGAGAGCGGCTGCACAAGAGCCGGTGAACAGAGCACACTGGCATGTTCCTGTACCTCCTGCCATTCGACAACTACGCGGCGCTCCCCAGCAATGCGAAAGACCCGCTCGCGCAGTTCTGCACACGCTCGTTCGCGTGTAGCATCATATTGATGACGTACATCAAGACTGAGCGTGACCTGACCAGGAATAACATTACTTGCGCCGGGGTACAGGTCGAGCTGGCCTACAGTCGCTACAAGATTCGGTACGGCGCGCGCCTGTTGTTCGACGGCGAGAATAAACTCGGCAGCAGCACAGAGTGCATCGTGCCGCATGCGCATCGGTACCGTCCCGGCATGGCCGGCTTCGCCTTTAAAGGTGACAGAAAAGCGATTGGACCCGGTGATAGACGAGACAACGCCAACGGGAAGATCTAGCGATTCAAGTACCGGTCCCTGCTCGATATGAACCTCACAGTAGCCTAGCAGGTCGTCAGGTTTTCTTTTACCGGCCTGAAGCGCAGTGGGATCGCCGCCGAAAGCGCGAATGGCTTCGGCCATCGTGATCCCATTAGCATCAGTCCTGCTCAATAAGCGAGGATCGAATGTACCGGCAACGACGCTGCTGCCAAGATAGGCGGTGTGATAGCGCAGGCCCTCCTCGTCAGCAAAGGCGTAGAGTTCCAGGGCAAAAGGCAGACGTTCCTGAGCTGCATGCAGACGCTCTACACAGGCCAGCGCGATAAGTACGCCAAGCGGACCATCATACTTGCCGGCATCGCGTACCGTGTCAAGATGGGAACCGAGCAGCAGCGTGCGTGCGCCGCTGCGATTCGCCTCGTAGCGTCCTACCAGATTGCCGATATTGTCCTGCCAGACTGTCATACCGGCGGCCTGCATCCACGTAGCCACCGTTGCGTTCGCCTGCTTCATAGGCGGCGTGGCAAAACGCCGTGTGAGGCGGCCCGCTTCTTCGCTGTAGCGGGCCAGCACTTCACAGCGTTCCAGAATAGTCTGAGCGAGTATCGCAAAATCTCTACTCATACGCGCTATTAACTTCCTCGATATGTAGTATAGGACCAGGGCGAGACCAGCAGTGGCACATGATAGTGAGCGCCAGGATCGGCAATGGTAAAACGGACAGGAACACGGTCCAGAAAAGGCGGAGATGCCGTAACGACTGGTTGAGCCGCGAAGTAGTCACCTACAGCGAAAACCAGCTCGTAAGAACCTGCTTCCAGCGCCGCATCAGCCAGTAGAGGCGCATCTGTACGCCCGTCGGTATTGGTCCGCACCTGCCTGAGCAGCGTGCGCTCACCTGAACGCGCAATGCGCCAGAGTTCGATAGCAACGCCAGCGGCGGGCTGGCCCTGAGCCACGTCCAGCACATGTGTGGTAAGACGTCCCGCCATCATTCCTCCGTTCTCCGGCCTATCGTCAGCTTGATCTGCCCATAAGCGGGAAAAGGATCACTGTAGACCTTGATCTTTTCATCCGTCGCAGATTCAGCAACGGGATCACGGGTACGATTCTGCGCCGCGAACGAAACTTCTGCCAGTTGCGGGAAGCGCGCGAGCAGGCGCGTCCCCATCTCGTGAACAAGCTGCTGAATCGATTCGCTGACAAACTCATGGAACGTCGCCTGTACCAGGTCACGTACCTGCTCAGAAGGCACATAGCGACTTAGCGAATGATCGAGCATATCGGCATCGTTAAGATATTTCCAGTGCAGATCAAGATAAATATAGAGAGGACGATCACGGCGCTCCGGCAACGTGGTATACGCATCGCGCACAAACTGCGTGAACGCGCTCCCGGTGACTTTCAGCAGTTGCAAGCCGACACGCCCGCTGCAATGTGTGGTGAGCCGAATATCGTCACCAGCACGCTCAAAACGTAACTCGGCTACTGCAAAATCGTTGTTTGAACGCTTGAACAGCACGTTACTCGCGCCAAAAGCACCGTTTGCTGGCACCTGAACAGCCTCGAATGGCAGTTCACGTGCGGTCAGAATCAGTCCTTCGACGATGGGATAGGTGCTCATGAACGAGCGACCAAGCGAGTCGAGAAAGCTTTCAAGCGTAGAGCCATCAAAAGCGAGTGCATGGCGCAAAATAAAGTTTTTCATGCTATCAGTGGCGATCACCGGCGAGTTATCGCCCTGAGTATAGGCGGGGAGAAAGTTGCTGCCGAGCACTTCCATATCGACTTCCAGGGCCAGCAGCGTATTGTCGCGGCCCGTGAAAGACGATTCAGAAATGGGCGTTATGCCGGTCAGAGGCCGGGCATAGACACGATAAAGCGGAACATGTAGTTTGCCATAGCTGATCGTATAGGAATAGTCTGTGCTCAAATTTTCCTCCTCAGTGACGATATCATGCAGGCGCAAAGCGCAGATTTTAGCGACTTCGGCAAGCGCGATGGAAATTTCCTGCTCGCAGGTATGGTTGAGGCGGGTGGAGAAGCCAGCCAGGATGCTGGCTTTTTTATTCTCACGGGCGCAAATAACGAACGGGAAGCCGAATTTCTCGCGGTAAGCGCGGTTCAGGCGCTGAAAAGTGGCGATCTCTTCCTGTGACAGGCGATTCAGGCCGGCTGCCGCCTGTTCCCCCGTTGACTGCGGCGAGAGAGTGCCGGCCAGGGCAGCGCGCCCGACAAGATCGGGATGCGCGTTCAGCAGGGCTATCTGCTGCTCACGTGGAGCGTTGTACATCACCTCGCATAGCACCCGGTGAAGATGCTCCAGACTACTAAAGGGACGAGCCTGCCAGGCCTGAGCCACAATCCAGGGTGGTCCTTCAAATAAAGATGACAGTGCCTCTGTAAAGCTTCGCTGGTCCAGCGCATTGAGCTGCCGCAGTGTTCGCATAAAATACAGTGACCTCCTCAATGCTTCCGCATAGAGAGAAGCGTAGATATGATGCGCCTTGCGCAATACTCAAGTGTATGATTCGCCACGCGCGCATGTCAAGCCGATCAGCGCCCGGCTGGCCTATATAGCCTTTCCACCGCTAGAACATTATAATGTGTAGCATATAGATTTCACAGAACCGTCACATATTTTCCTCTCATCCTCACAAGCACATCACATTTCCCGTGCGCCTGATTCCCTTTTTAAATGAAATTGTATGATATATATAAAAAGCGATATCAAAGTGAACAGGCTAGAGATAAAAAACTGTGACTGGCGCGTGACGCAGGAATGGACTATTGTGAAAGCCCTGTGAGGCCGGCACTTTACACTGATGGCAGTGAAATGTTAGTGAAGTACGATTGAGCCAACCGCTTCTCCGGGAAGGGAGCACACAAAATGATGTCACAAAGAGAAACCGGCGAACCAGCGCAAGAGCAGATAAGCCCGGCCTATGGCAGCTACGAAGGAAGTCAGGAATACCCACGCCAGCAGGAAGAGATTTCCTATCAGCCGCCGCTGGAAGCAGCTTCAGCTTCCTACGAGCAGCCACTGCGGGAAGGCACGGCAGGAAAAGTCTATTCGCCGAGCTTCAATAAAACGCTGATTCACCTGTTATGGTTCGTGGTCGCAATGGTGGCGCTCGCCGTATTCGCCGTCATCTGCCTGATCTTTGTTGGCGGAACAGCCGGCTGGATCAGCTTCTGTGCTGCCGGTTTTGTAATCATGGTGATCGTCGCTACAGCTCTCGGAACAGCATCTCCTGAGAAAGCAAAATAAACAGAGAGACGGTGCAAGCACGAAGCCTTCATCGTCTCCTCTTCCTACGCGCGAGATAGTTAAAAGCGGCCCGCCAGGAACTCACTGATATCGAAGTAGATCTCCTGGATATCCTGGGGGGTGCCTGCATATTCCTGCCCCCCGGTTGCTTCGGCAATCTGCTTCAACACGTTCACATCGGCGTCATTGCCATAGGCGATGGTAAAGATTTTAATGCTCTCACCCGCATTCCGGCCCTTTGCTTTAACTTTTTCGATAAGGCTGTTCAGATTGTATTTCGTACTGGACGTGTCCTGCCCATCGGATAATACGACCAGGGCTTTGATATCCCTGGAAGGAAACGCTTGCAGGGGGTCGTGCTGCGCGCCAACGGTATCATAGAGATATGTCCAGCCTTCAGCATAGAGAGCATTGATACTGTTTTTAACTTCCTGACGTTTAGGACCGAGCGGGGAGAGCGGGCTGATCACGTCGCTGCCAGTGCTGAAGACCGTCAGGCCGAGTTGATCGTTGTCACTCATCAGGCTAACAAACTGCTGTAAGCCTTCCTTAGCGTCATCTATCTTCTTTTTATCCCCTATAGAGTCATTCATACTGCCAGAGCGATCCAGCACCAGCATCACATCAACTTTACGGCGCTGTTCCTGCCAGATATTTCCAATATCACTCACCACGCCGGCATTCGGGATCGGCAAGACTGACTGGGGCTGAGCCGGATCGACACCATGCGCCTTGTCAAGAGGAGCGGTAAGTTGCATGCGAGGATCGGACGGGCGGAATCCATATTGTAACGCTTTTTTCTGCTGAGCGGGAGCAAGCAAAAACTGGCGCAGAACCTGTGCAGCAGCTTTTTTCGCGGGCGTTACCCAGTCAGCCTGGAGCACAGCAAAGGGATGATCGCTGAAGAAGGTTCCCTCTTTCGGATAAATGGCAACAACTGGATAGGGCAGATGCGGATACTTCTTGCCGTTATTGGCCTCTACCACCAGACTTTCATACATGACACAGGCGCTCAGGAATGCCGGGCCTTTGCCAAACATCTTCTCGGCAAAAAAGCCGGTGCTATCACCATAGTGAATCACCGAACTCTCGACATTGTTGACAAACTGCTTTGCCATCGCACTCTTCACATCGGCTGAAGTCAGACCGCTGCGCTTGTTGACAGCAGCATAGTTCATGGCGATCACCGAATCGAGACCGGAATTGGAGTAGCCGGGATGAGTATGGCCGAATTTGAACGAGCCAAACTGGCTATCGAGTTCGGGATGGCCGTAGGCGCTCCAGCCATGCGGATCCGTGCTGAGTTTTGCAATATCGGACCAGCCAATGGCTTTACCAGGCCAGCCCAGCGCCTCGGCCAGCGGTCTCCACATGGCAATGACCACCGGGCTATTGACCAGCGATGGCACATCATGCGCCCCTGTCCCGATCAGATTGGCGCCGTTATGCTGCGCGCTCCACTGAGCATTAAGTAGCGAGATCCAGACACTGCCAGCCGGACTCCAGATATCAGGCTTGATCTTGCCATCCAGAATCTGCCAATCAGTACAAAGCCTACTTCCCCATTCTCTATTATTACACAGTATTTTTAATAACTTGTTAAACATATATTAAATAAAGATTATCAACCAGCCAGCATTTAGATCAAAAAACACCTCCCAACCATCAGAAGTTACCCATTCTCTATTTCCCATCTACAGATTCTATACAAAAAAATACGCAGATATGTCAACGTCCGCGAAGGTTGTCCAGGCTTGAGCAAAAAAGGCAGATTCGCAGCACACTTTTCCTAGTTCTTTACTCATCCGAACGTCTTGATGGGCATGATACTCCCTTGCGTTCAGATGGGCAAGATGCTTGCGCATCTTGCCAGTCCCGCCGGTGGCGGGACGGATCTCGACGGGTATCAAGATTTCATCCCATGTTGCTTCTCTGAAAGCAACATGGGATGAGGTATGATGCTCTGCCATCTTCAGAAGAGCGCACCCATCGTATCATCGTATCAAGGAATAGAGCAGTCTCTAAGGTAAGGCGACAAATAAGACATAGAGCAGGCAGAGCAGGCAGAGACCACTAGCGCCTGACAACTGGCTGTTGCGACTGCTGTCGATGATGCGCCAGCAGCAGGTGAAAATCGCCGCGATGACTGGAAGGATCGGTATGAATGAGCACTTCTGAGACTCCCTCGATGCGATGGAACAGGCGATGGCGGACCTCTTCGGCAATTTCATGTGCTTTGACCAGCGTGAGGTCAGGGTCAACCTCAATGTTCAAGGAGACATGCAGTGAGTGACCAACCCAGCGAGCGCGAGGGCTGGTCACAGCTTCGACGCCGGCTACCTCACTAGCCGTATCGAGAATCGTGGGAACGATATGCGGGTCAACGGAATCCAGCAGGCGACTCAGCACGCTGCGCGTCGTGGTATAAACGATGCCAATGATGACGACGGTGATCACAAGGCCGGCGATGGGATCTGCGATGCGCAGGCCGAAAGCAACGCCCACAAGTCCGAGGAAGGCGGCAAGCGATGTGAGACCATCAATGCGCGAATGCTGCCCATCCGCGATCAATGGAACACTGTTAATACGTTTACCGACCGAGATTTTATACTGCGCCACAATTTCGTTTCCCGCAACTCCAACCAGGGCAGCCGCCATGCTCAGCACCAGTTGTGTAGGAGCCTCGCCGCTCGTCAACTTCTGTAGCGATTCAACAGCGCCCGCGACGGCACTGGCGATAATGACCAGCACGATGAAAATGCCGGCCAGATCTTCGGCGCGATGATAGCCATAGGTATATCTTGCATTCGCAGCACGATTCGAGATGACAAAAGCGATCCAGAGCGCCACTGTGGTCAGCACATCGCTTAAATTGTGCAACGCATCAGCAAAGAGACCGGCGCTACCGCCGATCAATACGATACCAAATTGTAGAAGAGCAGTCAGCAGCAAGCCAGCAGTCGAGATCTGCACTGCCCTCAGCCCCGCGCGATTGCTGTACAGTTCCGCTTCAACCTTGCCGTGCTCATGCCCGTGTCCATGCGCATGACCGGGTTTATGCTCTTCCTCGTGAGTATGCCCATGCTGATCGTCATGATTATAGTGCTCGTGATCATGGTGCTCGCCTGTATAATACTGATCCATGCACTATCTCCTGGATTGCTTCTGTTGCTCTCAACACAACTGCCTGTGTACCCGGCATCATCGAGGATTCCGTATGATTTCCGCTGCTTTATAGTGTAACATAAGCGTGAGTTTTTTTCTTGCTTCAGCCAACAAAGATCTTCTTCACGCATTGCCAAAGATCCAGGCCGCTGCGAAGACCAGCACACCGCCACCGACCACCTGAAGAATCGAGAGCCACCAGCGGGTGCCGAAGAAACGGTGACGAATCGCAGCTATCACGACCAGCTCAATAGCGACAACGATATAGGCGGCAATCAGAGCCAGGTGAATGTTTGGGACAAGGAAAGGAAGCGTATGGAGCGAGCCGCCAATAAAGGTCATCACCCCGGTGATGGCGCCGCGCACCACTGGACTGCCCCGGCCTGTCAGTTCACCGGTATCGGAAAGTGCCTCGGAGAAAGCCATACTGATGCCCGCTCCAGTCGCGGCTGCCATGCCTACCAGAAAAGCCGCCAGCGGCCTGTGCGTCACAAAAGCAGTGGCGAAGATAGGAGCTAGTGTCGAGACAGAACCGTCCATCAGGCCAGCCAGGCCCGGCTGAACTACACGCAGGAGAAATTTGCGCTCCTGTTCATCGCCAGCCGCCGCCCCGGCAACAGAGTGAGCCAGTTGCTCCGTAGATTGCATAATTGCTGTAGCGGCAGAGGAAGATTCCCGCTTTGCAGCATCTGTCCCTGGTCGTGTTTCATGTTGCCGCTGCCCTGAGCCATTACCCAGATTCCGCTGGTCGGCCATTATGCTCTCCTTCATGCACAAGATAAGTCTTCAATACATGCTACTTTCTTCACCCTATAACAGAAATTCGTCTCCGTCAAATTTACAATGGAGGTTCGATAGAATATAATATTAGGGGAACCTAAATTTTTCGCCAGCAATAAAGGGTCATGAGAACGCACCTCTCGGAAACAGAACTACATTACCTGAAAGCGATCTACCTGCTCCAGCAGGAGGGAGAACAGGTAACCACACGCAGGCTGGCACAACGCCTGGGAGTCAGGCCGGCATCGGTTTCAGCAAAGGTCAGGCATCTCTCCGAGGAGAACGAATCAGGTGGGCCATATGTTGCTCATACGCCTTACCAGAGCATCGCTTTGACCGCGCGAGGACAGGAAGCGGCCCTGGAGTTGATCCGTCATCAACGCCTGCTAGAATTGTTCCTACTAGAAACGCTGGATATGCCCTGGGATACAGTACATGACGAGGCTGAGCGGCTGGCACCATACATCTCGGAAGAACTGGAAGAGCGCATCGCTGCCAGACTGGGACATCCCACACGCGATCCTCATGGCGCCCCTATCCCCACTCCTGAAGGACTGGTCAATGATACCGACGATGTATCGCTTGGCGACCTGGAAATTGGCACGGAAGCGACCATTGTGCGCGTTCCCGATCAAGAGGCGGATCTCCTACGTTATGTGAACGTACCCCCGTTTAGAAAACGGGGGCTTCTACGCCGTTGCCGACGTGGGCCGCGTCCCGGCCAAGAGTTGTTTGCGTCCCAAATCCAGAATCACCTTCGCTGATGCCGTATCCCGGTCCAGTTCACACCCACACTCGCAGGAGTGCCACCGTTCGTCTAACGTCTTTTTGCGCACGATTCCGCACTTGGGACAAATCTGTGATGTGCCTTTCGGGTCTACAAAGATGACTACTCTACCGGCCCATGCTGCCTTGTATTTTGTCATCTGTGTAAACGTACTCCATCCGGCATCGAGAATACTTTTGTTTAACCCGGCTTTCGCGCTTGCCCCATTAGGTAAAAACTTTCCTGTCTCTTCGTCCTGCTTTGGGGCTGGCGCTTTGGTCAGGTTCTTGACCTGTAAGTCTTCAAAGATGATGACTTGATACTGATTGACCAGCCTCCGTGAGGCTTTGTGCTGAAAGTCTTTGCGCTGATTACGTATCTTGCGATGACATTTTGCTACCTGTTGAACTGCTTTCTTGCGTCTGTGACTCCCGCGCTTTTTGCGGGAAAGGGCTTGTTGTGCTTTGGCTAACTTTTTCTCTGCTTTGCGAAAAGAGCGGGGATGATCGATAAATTCGCCATTGGAAAGCGCGGCAAAGTGCGTGACGCCTAAATCAATCCCCACATCCTCGTCACTGGTGGGTAGGGGTTCCGACTTGCCAATCTCACAGAGAAAGACCGCGTAAAAGTGCTCACCTTCACGCTTGATGGTAAGCGTTTTGATGGTGCCTGCCATATCGCGGTGCAGGTGGAGCTTGACCGTGCCAATCTTCGTCAGTTTCAGATTGACTCTGACAATGCCCTTTCTCTCCTTCGGGCGTTCCTGCGTTTCTAGTTTCCAGCCTGCCCCATCAGGGTAACAGAAGGAGTCGTAGCGGTTTCTGCCCTGAAATCTCGGATACCCCGGTTGTTCGCCATTGTGCACACGCCGGAAGAAGTTGTCATAGGCTCGCTTCAGGCGCATAATCACATCTTGTAACACGTGTGAGGCAATCTCCTGATACTCCGGTCGAAGTTCTTTGATGTCTCCCAGTTCGCGTTTTTGCTCATAGTAGCCGATGGCATGCTCACGGGTCAGTTGCTTGCGGGTTTCCTCATCGTAATAGCCAGGATGCCGCCTGACTCCGATCTCGTAGGCGTCGCGGCGCTCTTGCAGACCCGCATTGTAGAGTTCCCGGCACCGATCAAGCACCCAGTGCAATTTTTCGGTTGTCTGTTTATTTGCGTACATACGATATTTGAAAGCTTTGATGCTCATTGAACGCTCTTTTGCGTGAGGGATGGAAACCGTTTCCATCCCTCTTCATGGCTCTACAGAGATGCTCTCCAAGGCTCTTCCTCATTTGGGACACCAGACAAAATGGGAAGCCAATTTATCGGTGACGTGCTTGGCGTGCTGTGCCTCCATACACAGCAGTATACCATACATTCTCGTATTGAGGAAGCCCCTGGAAGGGCCGCCTTACCCCTCCTTGAAAGAGAGGGGGATGCGGCGGCCCTTATCCTCAAAACGCTGGGCATCATGCCGCGCAGGCGCGTTGCAGCAGTGGCGCGAACTCCTTTCGGAGATGTGCTGACACTGCGCGTGGGTGACGCGCTTCACCCGCTCGCCGGAGCGATTGCCTGCCGTATCTATGTCAGCGCAGCCAGCATAAAGCGTTGAGAAGAAGCGCATGTTTTCTTTCCGGCAAGGACTGTCTCTGCCCTCGCGTCATTGCCGTTCTATATATAACTTTCAGGCTATTTTTTCGTCCAATAGATAAATATCTTTTTTGAGTCAATGCTGACCTGGAAGCAGTCAAACCAGATAGCATCCCATGAATTCATCAACCGATTATTATACTCTGCTTGGCGTTGCCAGAGACGCATCGCCCGCCGAGATTAAAAGTGCGTTCAAAAGGCTGGCGCTGCAATATCATCCAGACGTGTATAAAGGGGAAGACGCCCACGAGCGCATGCGCCTGCTGCTACAGGCGTATCAAACACTAAATAACCCGCTAGCACGTAAGGAGTATGATTTGAAATTACAGGAGCGTGGAGAGGGGAGACATGTTTTTACAGGCAGTGCTATGCCTGCTACAGAACGCTCGCGTGCTGATGTATCGGCCAGGGCGCGCCGGGATCGCCGGCGGTATTATGATTTTCCGCTGTTCCACGATGGACAGCCCATGCGCATCGATATGATCGATATAATCTATACGCTCTCTGCGAATGAAGCGCGTGTACTGGTACAGCAAGGGATGCTGCGTGGGGTCGCACCAGAGACTGGTGAGCATACATTTTTCTGCCATCGCTGCCATCATCACTGGCATGCCGCGCCTGCAAAGAAGCACGCTGAACGCTGGGATGTGCCACGTCTTTGTCCCCAATGCGGAGCGATTGACTGGCCCGAATACCTGCTGTTGCACTGTAGCCACTGTAACGCAATCTTTGAGAGTGAGCAGATCCGCTATGAGATTGGTTCTCTCAAGTATGGAAAGAAGGAAGTTGCTGATCTTGCGGCCCTCTGCCCGCCCTATGAACTCTTCCCGCTTTGCCCTTACTGCGGGAGGGCGCACTGGTGTCCGGCTGAAGAACTGCGCTTGCAGGCAGTGCGGCAGCGCCTGGCTCGACAGACTCTTTTGCTGCGCATATTCTGGATCAGCATAGCAATCCTGTTTTTTGCAGTTGCCGCTGGCTTTGTGCTCCTCAATGGCTGGCGCTGGTGAGTCGGCGAGAGTCTGAGAGTCTGGCGTCGCCTGGCTACGCTCTACGCGCATGATGGGACGGAGAGATCGTGGAAGCGGCAAGCTGTTTCCCCGGCGACACCGTAGCTGCGCCCGTAACGGTAAACTTAACGACCTGAGCAAGCTGTGCATCGTTGCAACTGGCCTGAGTACACCAGTATAGTTCGGCGGCGCCGCTCATCGCTTTGTCGTAGGATATACCGAAGTAGGCCACATTGTTCTGTGGATCATGCGTAAGCTGATCATCGGCGAGCAACCTGTTGTCCCCATACCATTTGATATGGATATAGCCGGCTTGCTTCTTAGAATCAATAGTAAAGGTCACATAGACAGTTTGCCCAGGCGCGAAGCTTGCTGTTACGCGCGTCGGCTGGTAGTCCTTGTCAATTGCGCTGCTGGACTTAACGTTACTGATAATCGCAGCGGCAGCGGGTACAACGGTTTTGCCGGAAGGACCGGTTGTAACGGTGATGGCGGTCGCTGTAGCTGTCGAGACAGCAGTTCCCGTCGCGCCCGGCGTGGTGGCTGCGGCACCGGTTGCATGTGTCGCGGGTGTCGATCTTGTTGTAGCGGGTGGTGCACTGTTCGTAGTTCTATTGAACAGAACCAGTACCCAGGTGCCGGCGCCACTCAACAGAACGAGAATGATCACCAGAATACCAATCAGCACGAAAGAGGAAGGACGCTTTCTGGCAGGGTGTGCCGCGAATCGCTCCTCTCCTGTATATAGCTCCGCCTGCCAGGTAGGAGATACCTGCTGCGGTGATGACAAGGATTGATCTCCCTCGAAAGCTGCTGAAGCGCGACGAGGTAACCTCGCTGTTTGCAGCGTTTGATCAGCAGGCGCAGAAATGGGCATGTTCTGGCCAGTTGGAAACAAGGACGCTCGCTCAGACAGGCCAACGCCGGGAAGCGAGTTGGAGGCAGGAGCAAAGGGTGAGGCTGGGAACGGCATATTGCCGGATTCAGTCACCTGGCGACTGCCCTGCCCGGCAAGCGGGTTGCTGTAGCCGCTGGGGCCGGGGGCTGCTCCGATGCCGGGAAGAGACGCTGCGCCAGGAGCATCCTGAAAAGAGGGAGGTTGTGAAAAAGACGGACCGGCAGAGAAACCAGTGAAGGAAGTTAGCTGTGAAGGCGAAGCGTTTGAGACAGTTGAAGTACCTTCCTGGCGAGGAGAAAGGCTGGAAGAAAACGGCGGCACCGCACCGGGTGCGAGGGACGGGTGACTGCTTCCCTGGCTGCCGGCAGCGTCAGACCAGGGAGAAATACCGTTCTCCTTGCGGACAGGAAAGGTGAATTCTTCCGGCCAGGGAAAAGAAGAGGAAGCAGGATGACCGGTGGTACTGGCTGGCGCGCTCGGTTCCGCTGGCCTGTAGCCCGGGAAGGAAGGGATACCTGCGGCCTTGTCCTCGCTAGCAGATGAAAATGGTCGATTGCCGAAAGGTTGACTGCCGAATGGCTGATAGTCGGATGACTGGCCAGCGGGAGAGGCGGCAGGCCTGGGGCTGGCGAGCTGTTCGTTGTCAGGAGCAAGCCGTACCCTTCTCCTGAGAGGAGAAAAAGCCGGCGGAGCAGTTTGTTCAGATCTCGCTTGAGTTGCCGGTTGGTCTGTTACCCATGATCCATCCCAACCGTTTGCGGCATAAGGCGTAGGTTTTTTGCATGATGGACAAAAAGGGATTCCTTGCGGAAGAGGAGTGCCACAGGAACGACAAGTCATGAGAACAAAACCTCCAGCAAGCTATGGACAAAGCTTGATCTATCTTCGTCTTTATGGTCCTACAGTAAAATCAACGTGCTGAGCCAGGATTTTATCGGTACATGCAACTGTACTGGCCCAGTATATTTCGACGTAGGCGGGACCCGTCCCGGCAATATAAGCCCAGGAGTACCCCCAGGAGGCTGCCGGATCTATAACATGCTCATAATGGGAAATCTGCTTGTTATTGAGATACCAGAGCAGGCAATACGCACCAGCGCGCCCGCCACTATGGATTGAGAACGTCACAAATATTTGCTGACCGGGCTTAAATGTTGTCGCCAGTTGTGCAGGTCGGCCATTGCGCACTTCGCTCGCCATTTGTGCATTATCAATATACTGTTGCCCCGGATAGACCGGCGTGGGAGACGCCGCCGGCGTAGGCGACTGGGAGACAGGGGAGACCGGAGCAGACGTTGTTTTCAACACAGGAGTGCTCTTGCCCGTCTGTACATTTGTTACCTGGCTGGATTGATGCAGCCCCAGTGACATAAAGAAGACGAACAATAAGAGCAGCCCTCCAGCCAGCACACACAGCATAGCAATCCCGAATCTGAGACGCATGGCATCATAGCCCCTGCGCCCCTGTCCTCCTTGTGAGACATATGGAGGCCGGGGGAAAGAACCAGAGTTGGCATGTGGTGTGAGCGGCAACGCTGATTCAGCCGGTTGCCAGTCACCCACCGGAGTCATTGCCTGAGGGGATGGAGTCATGAGAGGTGGAGAACCCTGCCGGAAACTCTCCGGCTGTACCTGTTGTGCCTGCTCGGTACTGGCATCGTTGATGGCAGAATTCATCCCCGGAAAAGGCTTTTGCTCCATTTCATGCGCAAACGTTTGCGGCGAAGCGGGTATCACCATCTGAGAGAAAGGAGTTCCCTGCGCATTGGCTGATGGCATTATCACCTGTCCCCACTGAGGCGGAGCAGACAAAGACGCAGGCAGTGGCGTCGGTGGCCCTGCCGGAGCAAACTTTTGCGGGGATGACCCTTTACTTTTCTGATTAACGACTGTCCCGCATCGAGGACATTTCGTGCGAGATGGTGAAAGCGGCATACCGCAGTGAGCGCATCTCATAACTAACAACAACCTCCTTTGAGGCACTCTATCCCTGCCCTGGCCTTGTTATAACTATAACGCACCGCCACATACTCCGTAAAACATTTCCCCTGCCTATAGGACCTTCTTCCTTTGCACCATATCTTGACAGGCGAACTAGAGCACAACTACAATAAGCTATACAGACCGCCAGCGTACGAAGGGGTAGCTTACGTCTGTGATGCAAAGCAGAGAGGCGACAAACACTGCCTGTAATCAGGACAAAGATTGTGACACAAAATAACACCAGTGATTCCATAGAGCAGATGCTAGCTCGACATATAACACGCCTGCGGGCAGCTCTTCAACGTGTTTCAGGCGAAAGCTCCGGGCCTGAAGAGGGAAGTGACGCCTGGCTCCTGCTCAATGCGTTAACCAGCAAAGATACCTATGATACCAGGGACATAGCCGCGCACTTTGAACAATCTGGGCGCTGGCTGGTTGAACAGGGCGGGAGACTTGACATACGCCTGAGCAGCTTACAGAAGTATATCACCACAATTGCAACGGAATGCAAAGAAATTTTGCCGCCCGAGCGGTTGATCGAAGTATTTGAGCGACTCTACCGGCTTCAATCCCTGTGTGCTCTTGCGCTCCTTCGTGGCTACCAGTCTGTGACCGATCAGCTTATCAAACAGAGCGACGAGTTCAACCAGCGCTTAGAACAGCGTTTGATGGCCTTGCAACGTATCAACGGCATCAGCAATTCGGCGATGGATCTGGATCAGACACTTGAGATCACCGCTCAGATTATTGCCGAGGAACTGAACAGTGACCTGTGCTCTATCTTTTTCTATGATGAGTTACAACGTGTCCTGACGCTGCGCGCGACAAATGGTCCCAGGCCACTTGGAGGAATGCATTTTACCCTGCGCCTGGGTGAGGGGTACAGCGGCTGGGTTGCCGAAAAAGGGCGTGTACTGCTGGTGAGGGATGTGATGGAAGACGCAGGATTTGCCTCAGAGGCGCGCGCCTATACCGACGATTATCATGGCCTCCTGGCACTGCCCATCATTTTCTTCGGCAGCACCGAGCACCTGATCGGCGTCATCAGCATCCAGTCATGTGAAGAACGAGAATTTACACGCGATGAGATCAGCTTTGTTGAGGTTGCAGCAGGAATCATTGCCATCAACATTGAGAATGGCCGTCTGTATGAGCAGACCGACGAGCAATTGCGCCGTAAAGTGCATGAACTGGCAACCATTCACCGTGTCTCATCCCTCATTCCTTCGACGTTGAACCTGGATGAAGTATTACAGGTGATCTCTACACAGGCGGTGCATCTTTCAGGAGCTGAACGGTCCTGCATCTTTGAGCTTGACCCCGACCGGCAGCGCCTGCATGCGATTGCCTACTATGGCTTCAATAGCAATCTTGCCAGTCGTGTACAGATTGGCGTTGGTCAGTGTTGTGCCGGCCAGTCCGTACAGACTGGCCGGCCGAGCATGGCGGTGGACTGCTTCCAGGCAGACGAAAATTGCTTCATGCATAACGATCCTCTGATCACCTCAGATATCCATTCAGTGCTGTGCATTCCACTCAAGGCCAGGGAGAAGATTCTCGGCTGCATCTGTATCTACAGCAGCCATCGTCACCTGCTCAGCCCGGAGCAGATGCAACTCGTCGTCACATTTGCCAACGAAGCTGCTATTGCGATTGAGAACGCGCGACTCTACGAGGAGACGCGGCGGGGTCTCGAACTCAAATCTGTGCTCCTGCGTGAACTGAATCACCGCGTCAAGAACAACCTGGCAACGGTAGCCAGTATCCTCGCCTTGCAACGCCGGCGTGCCCGGTCATCCGAGACGCGCAACATCCTGGCGGAAAGCATCAACCGCGTGCAGGGACTGGCAGCGACGCACGATTTGCTCGCACATGAAGATATTGGAGAGGCGCGCGTAGATGATATCGTGCGCAAGATAGTGGGTGTGGCCCATGTCAATCTTAGCCCCCCGGATAAGCATATCACCTTCCAGGTTGAGCCTTGCCCGGTGGTGATCCCTGCGCGTTCTGTGAGTGTACTCGCCCTGGTTGTCAATGAAATGATCTCGAATGCAATCAAGCATGGGATGGCTGATCAATCCAGGGGAAGTATTGTCATTTGTGGCCGTGAGGAGGAGGGAGTGGTTATTGTGCAAGTGATTGACTCTGGTAAGGGGCCAGGGACTGAATTGTACCTGGAAGAGAAGAGCGAAATCGAGGGCCTGGGCCTCTCGCTCATTAGAAATCTCATCGCTGATTTGAGGGGCAGCTTTTCGCTGCGCCGCGAAGTATTCGATAACCCACCTGGCGGGCGGATCGGATCGGAACAGTATAGTGGAGAGCCAGTAGAGCGCACCGTAGCCGAAGTACGTTTTCCACTCAGGCGTAGCCGGGCCTCTGGAGTTTCTCTCTAGACCAGCTCAAAAGCATACTACCTCAAGGCTTCCAGTGTTGTTCCACAGCGAGTACAGAAGCGATTGCTGACCTGATTATGCTCTCCGCAGTTGCGGCACTGGTTGAGGGCCGCCCCACAGCGGACGCAGAAACGAATGTGTGCTTTATTGAGCTGCTGGCAGTGATAGCAGCGGTAGAGAAGTGCCTGGCGTGCCGGTGATGATGGTATGGACGGTTGAGACGGTTGAGGTAATGGCGGTGATATCTGTCGATGACGTGGAGAACCAGCAGAGACCTGCGGTTGAAGCTGAGATTGAGGGTGAGAGCGCGCTGTGTAGTATGCCGCCGGTTGACCGCTGGTTATGTTCAGCGCCTGCTTTAGCATCTCGACCATCTCGCCGGCTGTCTGGAAACGCTGCTGAGGATCTTTCATCAAGGCTTTGAGGATGATATGTTCTATGGCCGGATGAATTGCCGGGTTGAAGACAGACGGGCGGGGAGGAGGCTCATAGATGTGGCTGTGCGCCAGGGCCGGGTAATTATCGCCAACAAAGGGAGTCCGCCCCGTTTGCGCTTCAAAGAGCATCACGCCTAGAGCATAGATATCCGCCCGGCCATCAACCGGCCCGCCCTGGCACTGTTCGGGTGACATATATTCGGGAGTGCCTACTCCCGCCCCCGGATGAGTCAGGCCAAGCTGTGTGCTGGCTATCACTTTGGCAATGCCGAAGTCCGAAAGAATGGGACGGTTGGATTGGTCCATCAAGACATTGACCGGCTTAATATCGCGGTGGATGACTCCTTGCTCGTGAGCATAAGCCAGAGCATCACCAATTTGCGTAAAGATAGTGACAATTTCCGCCGTCTCCATGAGTTTTCCTTGCTGCTGCAAGCGCTCAAAGCGTTGCTTCAGGGTGCCACCATCCACCAGTTGCATCACGATATAAAGATGTCCATTTTGTTCGCTAGCATCATGGACTGTGACAATGTTGGGATGTGAGAGGCGCGCAATCAGCCTGGCTTCGAGATGAAAGCGGCTGATGAAATTGCGATCTGCGGCATACCAGGGGGGAAGAACCTTCACTGCCACCTCGCGGTCAAGATTCTCCTGGTACGCTTTGTAGCCTCGCGCCATCCCCCCCTGTCCAAGCGAGGAGAGAATGCGATACTTCCCAAGTTGTGTCCCGATCAGTTCATCTTGCTGCTGCATCGTATCATTGCGCTGCTTCCGGGCTATCTGCCAGTACCGCCTGACGCCAGCAGAACCTGCGTGGCGGATCGAGAGCACCGGTTACAACATATTTTCCTCTCTAACAGGTGATACTACCTTACGCTCAGATGGGCAAAGTACAGACACAACCAGTTTGCGCTTCTGAGCGGACATAGCCCCCGGATCTCAGACGAGAGACCTTACAAAAAGGTGCAATCCCCTGAGATGGATATAGACCATGTATCATGGACCATGTATCATGATGCTGCGATGCGATTCCGTTTGCGCCTAACGCAGTGCGAGGCGGTAGCATACGCGCAGACAAGACGCTCTCCGCCTAGCGCCGGCCAAAGACCAGAACCGTTTGCCCCAGTTGGATGCGGTCCCCATCCTGCAAGGGATAGGTCTGATACTTATTGACTAGCTGGTTGTTGATTTTTGTACCGTTGGCGCTGCCTTCATCCTTGAGAGCGTAGTTGCCATTGCCCATATTCAAAATGGAGGCATGCAATCGTGAGACCGCCAGATCTTCCAGGAAGATATCGCTCTCGCGGCTGCGGCCAATACTGAGCGTTTCTTTGCGTATCTCGTAGACACGGCCCGGCTCTTTGCCTTCCTCAACGCGCACAATACCTACTGTGCTCTGAGGTAGAGCCGAGGCGGGACCACTGCGGAGCATGGTCCTGTCACTATTAGCCCCCCCGAAGAAGGCCGCATTCTGGTCCTGTGGAATACTGGCCCCCCCTTGCTGCTGCCAGGAAGGCAGAGCCGCTGCGGCTGGCGCCGGTGCAGGACTCATCCCCTGGAACTGCGCCTGAGCCGGGTTAGCCGGGTTGGCAGCCCAGGGGTCAGAGGTCTGGGGCGCCGACGGATTCCAGGGCTGACCCGCACTTCCTCCGCCGAAAGCAGCCTGAGGCTCAGCTTGCGGTGTTGCCGGTGGCGCGCTCCAACCGGC
>JADBKA010000337.1 GCA_014896635.1 Ktedonobacteraceae bacterium | reverse complement strand
CTGGTGTCCACGTAATGCGTGTGAAATGCGGAGATTCGCTGGCCTCGATACTCGAAAGCGGTGCGGAGATTCGTTATCAACAGCAGAGGTAACTATGCGCGATGCGGCGGTTGAACGGCTGACAAAGCTGATCACTAATGATTCTTCTTCACCTGACAGTAGAAAAGGTCTTCCTTCGCGGAGACTGGAGATACATCTACGCCTGGAAGAAGGCTGGTTCTCGCTGTTTTTGCTCGCGGCGGTTGTTTATAGCACGATCTGGTCGATCCAGGCGGCGCGGTGGGTAGAGAATCTCAATGTATTATCGTTGACGACGGCCCTGGGACTGATCGGCGGTGTGCTGGTTGCCAAGCAGCGCCGTTTCTCCCCGGCTGCCCTGCATGGGGTCGCACTCCTCTTCGGACTGCTCTTCGCGTTCTGGCAGACGGCGGGCGCGTTTTACGGCGGGAATACGCTGGCGTTGCTGCACGGGTTGCAGCGCTGGTATGAGGTTGCCGTGAATGGGGGGAGCAGCAATGATGACTCGATCTTCCTGTTTTTGATTCTCTCGCTTGGTTATATCCTGGCGTATGTAAGTGCCTGGCTGGTCTATCATGCGCGCAATCCCTGGCTAATGATTGTGGCGAACATGATCGTGCTACTGATCAACCTCAGCGCGCTGGAGAACGGCTACGTTGTTTTCTTGATTGTTTTTCTCGTCGCTTCGCTGTTGTTGCTATTGCGCTTCAACCTGTTTGAGTCGATCAGACGCTGGCGGAGGCAGGGACTGAGGTACGCGGATGACCTGGCCTGGGATGTGATGCAGGCGGGGGCGTTGATCTCTATAGGTATCCTGGTACTTTCCTGGCTCTTGCCGGCAGGGTATACCGATCCGGTAGCCTCGCAGATCTGGAGTGTGAGCGGGAGCGCGAATCCCCTGGTGCAGGTGCAGAATAACTGGGATCGTCTCCTCTCGTTCAATGCACTGCCAAAACCAACGAATCACGGTAGTTTCAGAGATACACTGGCGCTCGGCGGCAATCCAAATCTGAACAACGAGCTGGTGTTTACAGTGCAGACCGATGGGAGTGGATCGCAGTATTTGCAGCTTTTAACCTATGATATCTATACCCCCCAGGGTTGGAGCGTGAGCCAGACCGAGAAGTTCCCACTGAAAGCCAGCCAGGTGCAGCCGCCACGTGCCCAGATGGTGCATCTTGAGAAACAGACGATCACGGTGATCAATCCGCCGGCTGAGCAGAATCCTTATATAATCGGCGCGCCTGAAATTACGCAGTTGAGCATGCCAGCGGATGTTGTCTATAACAACGCAGCCGGAACGGTGGTGGCCTGGCTTGGCAAGTATGGTAATCTTCCTGCCGGTACACGCTATACTGTCGTCTCTGCTGTCTCCTCTGCGGATGAGAAGACGCTCCGTTCGGTTCCCATGCCGGATGCTGCGCCGCGATATCCCCCTACCTTTGAGGGTCAGTACCCGCTCGAATACTTTGATCCGGGCATTGTCCAGAACTATACACAGCTCCCGCCTCGTCTTGATCCTGCCATTGCACAACTGGCGAGCAGGATTACGGCAGACAAAAAGACAATGTACGATAAGGTAGTGGCGCTGGAATCCTATCTGCGGACGAATTTTACCTATGAAGTGAATATTCATCGTCCTGCCAATGAAGATGGAGTTTCCTGGTTCCTGTTCCGCAGCGAGCGGAAGGGATTCTGTAACTACTTTGCATCGGCAATGGCGGTGATGGCGCGCACTCTGGGCATCCCGGCCCGTGTCGCGGCAGGCTATACCAACGGCACGTATGATACAAAGAGCCACCAGTGGAAGATCTACGGCAAGGATGCTCATGCGTGGACGCAGATCTACTTTGCCGGCTACGGCTGGATCAATTTTGAGCCGTCTGCCAGTTTCCCGACGTTTAGCCGGCCTCTGCCCAATCAGTTTACTCCCATAACTCCCGATAGCGGTAGTAGCGGCTCTGGCGCCGCCAATGTTGCCAATGATGCAAATAAGCTGCATTTACAGGATATAGAGGAATCGTCAGGAGCAGGCGTCGATAGCACGGCTACGGCTGCCGATTTACGCGCGCGCTATATCAATATCACCCTCGGCAGTCTGGTGTTGATCCTGCTCTTCAGTATGGTTCTCTTTGGGATATGGTGGAGACGGCTCTATCGCCGTTACGCTCTGGCAGCCCAGATCTACGGGCGTATCTGCATATTAGCAAGCTGGGCAGGCATCAGGATCGAACCATCGCAAACGCCGTATGAGTACGTACAAACGCTGTCGGCGGCGGCTTTGCCGGAGTCTCCGCTGCTCAAGCGGCTCGGCGACATCTATGTGCGTGACCGCTGGGCAGATCCCGAAAGCAAAGAACATCCGCGTCGCAGTGGAGAAATTGATGAGTTACCGAGCCTGTGGAAGCGTCTCCAGCCACGCCTCTTCCTGTATGTACTGCGTCATCCCCACTTTTTGCGCTGGTTGCCCGAACGTATAGGGGGCCTCTTCAGACACCTGCGGCAGCGTCGTAAGATGCACCAGCGACTGGAGGAGGAAGATTTTTAGCTCTTCTGCTTGACATTGTCCTGATTTTCCGTACACTATAAAGTGCAGTCCGCGAAGAACGAATCGCGGACTGCATATGCTGTCATGCAAAAAGAGGAGGACTCGCTCTATGCTCAAAAACGAACTGGTGGATGAAGACGCTGCGCAAGCGTCTACCCCTGCTGAGATGAATGATGTAGTCTCTGTCGATCCGAGGCGCGAAGTAGAGATTCTTGATGCGCCAGTCATTCGCCCGCATAAACTGGACCTGGCCCGGCATGTGGCAATCACTCCCCAGGAAAAACGCTATGTCGTGGCAACATTCGATAACAGGCATCTTGGCGGTGACTATATCACGGCTGTCTATCCACAGCAGAATGGCTATCTCACATTGCTCAGGCTGATGGTGTGCCAGTTCCACTCACAGACGCCAGAGCAGGCGTTGCGTAAGCATGTGGAAGTGGTGCGGCAGATTCAGCAGGGGAAATTACAGGAGCTGGTAAAGATTTATCGAGCAACTCAGCAACAGCAGCAATAATTGTAACAGTTTTTTTCAGGAACTTCTGACGTTTGCAGCTTTTTGGGCCACTCAACCCTTGACATCGCACAATCATGTCAGTATACTTGAAGACAAAGGGATTGCACCGGCAATCCCTTTACAATACGCGCAAAATAGATGGGTTTTTTATCTGCTCTCGCTCATCGAGCGAAGATGCTACTTCGGTAGAAATTTTATGAAAGGAGATAACGGGCATGGCTTCTGATGTGTGCATCATCGGTATCCAACGCTGGCGTGGTCCGCTGGCTACTTATGGCCATACTATGCCCATTCTCCTTTCGTGCATGCAGTGCGCTGGCCACAAAAAGGGCATTGCGCAGAACGTGCATGTTTTCGCTAGCGTTGGGAGCAGTATGCCCACTTTCGGGGAAGATCCACCTTTTCTGATAGGAGATGAATGAGGAAAAAGATGATCTCCCTCGACCGTGGGTACTGGCAAATTCCAGTCTCACGGTTTTTTGTTTCCCTTTTTATCGCATACCCTGTAGCCAGCCCTTCTTCAGGAGAGAGAAATAGAATGGGTCTTAGAACGCTTATTCGATCTGCTGTTCAATCATGACAGAGGATGTCATCAATGCTCTGTTAACATGGTTTGGCCTTGAGTGCCAAAAACACAGAGGTTTCACGCAGTCGAACATGTAAAACATGTAAAATGAGAGGAGCGAAATAGAAAAAGCTAGCGATCCTTTATAAAAAATCGTCATCAACCTGTAACTTTATTGCCATTGATCGTCAGCTAATTAAAAAAAATATAAATTTTAGCAATAAAAATGGCAATAAATTGTGAATTGATGGCGAAAATTATTGACATTCGGCAGATGTTGTCCTATACTTTGATAGAGTCCAATCGTACAGCATTGGATCTGTGCGAATGGCCGATGTCTCTCCTGGAGCTATGAGCTATGCTGGTAGCAGCCA
>JADBKA010000336.1 GCA_014896635.1 Ktedonobacteraceae bacterium | reverse complement strand
GCGCCCTTTTGTCGGCACGCCCGGCAATTTCAGGCGCACCGAGCATCGCCGCGATTTCTCGCTGGCGCCTCTGGGGATCACATTGCTTGACCGGCTCAAAGCGGCAGGCAAAGACGTCATCGGCATCGGCAAAATCGAGGATCTCTTCGCCGGTCGCGGCCTGACCGCGCGCGACCATACTGAGACGAACAGCGCAAGTATGGCGGCTACCCTGCACTGGCTGACACAGGACTTCACCGGCCTGCTCTTTGTCAATCTGGTAGAATTTGATATGTTATGGGGACACCGGCGTGACAGCCAGGGGTACGCACGCGCATTGCGTGACGTCGATGACTGGTTCTCGCAGGTACAGCAGGCCATGCAGCCTACCGACGCAATCTTCTTTACCGCCGATCACGGCGTCGATCCAACCTATCACGGCAGCGATCACACGCGCGAGAGCGTGCCGCTGCTGGCTTATGGACAACCCATCAGGCCCGGTGTCAATCTCGGCGTACGCGAGACGCTGGCTGATCTCGGCCAGACGCTGGCCGAAGCCTTTGGCGTCGCGCCACTGGCAGCAGGAACAAGCTTTGCACGCGAAGCAGGTTTATTATGACAGAAGTACGACAGGACACACAGGACACGCTTTTACGCGGCGAAAGGATCACGCTGCGCCGCCCCACTCTCAAAGACGCGCATTACGTCTTCCACTGGGAGCGCGATGACGTGGTATGGCGCTATGACCCGCGTCGCCCCTACTCGCGCACCATGTCGGAGTTTCTCCCAGGTTTTGAACGTAACTACGTCAGGGGCAACGGCCACCAGTTCTGGTTCATTATCGAGAACGAGCACCATCTTCCCATCGGCACCATCACCTATTTCAACATTGATTTGCGTACAGGCCAGGCAGAGATGGGCCTGGGTATCGGGGACAGGAGCCAGTGGGGCAAAGGATATGGCTCGGAAGCCATCCGCACCCTGGTCCGGCATCTCTTCACCACTACCGGCCTTGTGCGTATCTATGCCGAAACGGCCAGAGCCAATACCGCTGCACGCCGCGCTTTCGCCCGCGCCGGCTTCAGAGAGGTCAGCGAAATCCTCGATCCCAGGAGCAGCGGAGAACCCTGGGTACTCCTGGAAATCTGGAAAGCGCAGGCGCACCAGCATCACCAGCATCACTAGCATCGTTCTTCGGCATCGTTCTTCCTGAAATCGAACTGTATATCAGATCGAATTGGATACCGCGTTTTCAAGCCGGCCAGACGTCTACCAGTAAAGAAGAAGAGAAAGGAGTGATCACATAGACGATCTGCTCGTGATGAGCAATCTGTCCATGTGAACCATTATGGTGAACCATTATGGCAGATACAACAAATACTATCGTTGATCCAAAGCTATTCGCCGCCTACGACGTACGCGGCATCTATGGAGAGAATCTCACCGACGACGTCGCCTACCGTATTGGCCGGGCAGCCGCGCAGTACCTGGACGTCTCAGAGATTGCTGTAGGCCGCGATATGCGCCTCTCCTCGCCACAACTGGCAGCAGCTCTCATACGCGGCATCACCGATCAGGGCGTAAACGTTGTGGACCTCGGCCTGACAACGACCGACGAACTTTACTTCGCCGTCGGCAAGTTCAACTACGCCGCCGGCGTCATGATCACGGCTTCGCACAATCCCGGCCACTACAACGGTATGAAATTCTGCCGTGCTCAGGCTTACCCGATTAGCAAAGATACTGGCCTGGCCGATATCCGCGACCTGGCCATCAGCGGCAATTTCGCGCAGCCCGCGCGCAAAGGCGAAGTGACACAGCGCGATGTGACCGATGATTATGTCAACCACGCCCTCTCATTTATCGACGTCAGCAAGATCAAACCGCTCAAGGTTGTGATCGATGCCGGCAACGGCATGGCGGGTATGGTCATGCCGCGTGTGTTCCAGCGCCTGCCTTGCCAGTTGGTCCCGCTTTACTTCGAGCTGGATGGCAGCTTCCCTCACCACCGGCCCAGTCCTATCGAACCGGAAAATATGGTCGATCTACAAAAGAAAGTGCGTGAAACAGGCGCAGACGTAGGTGCCGCCTTCGATGGGGACGCTGACCGCATGTTCCCAGTTGATGAGCAGGGCAATGTGCTGGATGGCTCGATGGTGACAGAGATGGTCGCGCAGAGCCTGTTGCGCAAACATCCCGGCGCGACGATTCTCTACAATCTGATCGTCTCCAAAGGCGTACCCGAATTGATCAACAGCATGGGTGGTGTGGCAGTGCGCACGCGCGTCGGCCACTCCTTCATCAAAGCCGAGATGCGCCAGCGCAACGCCATCTTCGGCGGTGAACACTCCGGCCATTTCTACTTCCGCGACAACTGGTACGCCGACTCCGGCCTGATCGCGCTGCTGATTCTGCTCGAACTCGTCTCGGTCGAGGGCAAACCTCTCTCGCAGATCATCCAGCCACTGGATAAACGATTCCGCAGTGGCGAGATCAATAGCAGAGTGAGCGATGTGCAGGCAAAGTTGCGCGCATTGCAGGAGCACTTCGGACAGGGCGCGAAGCTGGTCGATACGCTGGATGGCCTCACCGTCGATTATGGCGACTGGTGGTTTAACGTGCGCCCGTCCAATACGGAACCGCTGCTGCGCCTGAACGTCGAAGCCGATAATCCGGCGCTACTGGCGCAGAAACGCGACGAAGTGCTGGCCTTTATGCGGGAACAGCACTAGCCCTGATCACCTCAACCGGCGCAAGAAGGCGGGGAAACCTTCCCCGCCGGCGCTCTCGGCGCCTTCCCCTACAGCTTCACCTCGAAGGTACGCATACCGGGCGCCAGTTGATACAGGAATCCGACAGTCAGATTCTTCATGCCCGCCGGAGCAGAGAAGACGACACTCCCCTTTACGCCAGAGGCGCCAGCCTTGAACGTCTCCGGCAGACTGCTGTCAATGGGCGGTTGAGCGTAGCCATTGACGACGAGTCGCACATAGTCAAAGCCTCGGCCAGGACCGACATCTGCCCCGCCGGCATTATCTACCACAAAATTCAGCACATAGTATCGCTGCCCTGCCCGTGCCTGCACGCCATGATAAGCATAACGCACCTCAACGCCAGTCAGATGATAATTCAGCACAAATCCTCTAAAAGTATAAGGAAAAAGTAAATCCTGCACGACTTTCTGATCGGCATAACCACCGCCATCAAACGATCCACCGAATGGGATCTTGACCGGCGATTCGTTGAGTGTGACATTGCCAAGCTGGAGTGTCAGCGTATCGAGACGAAGATCACGGGGAACAGCAAAGTCAAGCCAGCCGCTCTCACTCTTGCCGGGCTGAGGTCCTGCCGACAAGGAAACGTTCGTTGGAGCTACTGGCTGCATCGACGGGACAAGCAGGCGCGCACAATCGTAGTAAACAAGCTTGATGTGATCGCCGCTCTGATTTGTGACGCGCATATTCAGTCGCACCGTTGCCGGGCCGGGGCGAATGGCATCGTCGGGGAAAGAGAGCGCATATTGCGCGCTGACGACGGTCATAGCCAGGCCGGCATAGGGAGCTGTTCGTCCGACGGGCAGGGTAGTAACAGGAAGTGATGCAGGCGGCTGCCCATCCAGGCGAATCGTCCTGGCCCACGAGCCTGCAAGTGAGCTGGCGATGCAGGCAGTCAGTAGACCCAGGATAATCAGCGCCGCAAACCAGCGCCACAGCGAGGGAACAACGACGCGGCGGCGTCCCGTGACTTTGACAGGTGCATCGCTCGCGCTCATGGCCGCCGGCAGAGCGGTTTCTGGTAGCGGAGAGGAGACAGGTTCTTTTTCAGATTCAGGCATAGCACAGATTTTCTCTCGACATATCTTTTCTTTAGCACAGAGAATTTTTCTCTTCTATTGTAACAAGAGAGCAGAGCATCCACAAGCGCCAGGAGAGGACGCTCCAGCTTACGCGCCTCTCTTCTCCTTGACACCCCTCGTTCTTAGTGCTAGCATTTCACCGGAGCTATAATCTCAACTCCTCGCCGGAGTGGCAGATTATGTAGCAACGCAGCACA
>JADBKA010000335.1 GCA_014896635.1 Ktedonobacteraceae bacterium | reverse complement strand
AACCCACGAGCCGGTCCAGCACGCGGCGCGCCTGCTGAGCATTGAAGAGATTCTCATTAATCTGGCGAGGCTGTCTGATAGCGTCCTGTACCGCTTTTCTGGTTATCTCATTGAATACTGCACGGTACGGATTCTGCAATTCCAGCACGTTCTTCAACGACCAGGCGATGAACTCCCCCTCGCGGTCGGGATCCGGGGCCAGATAGACTTCAGAGGCGCGCCCGGCGGCGGCTTTCAGCTCATCAATTAATCTGTCTTTCTTCTCGATGATTTCGTAACGCGGCGTAAAATCTTTGCGCGTATTGACTCCCAGACCTTTCTTTGGCAGGTCAATGATATGGCCCATTGAGGCAAGGACAACAAAGTCACGTCCTAGAAATTTTTCGATTGTCTTCGCCTTCGCGGGCGATTCTACGATCACCAGTTTGAGCGGTTTCGATTTCGCCATCGACTTACTTACCTACTTACCCGATCTCTCTTGACTCCAACAAACATCTGTTCAATTCATCACCGTCTTACAGGATAGAATAGCACACCCCGGCAAGTGGCTCTTCTTGAGAAACCAGAATGAGCCAGAAAAAATTTCCTTCTGAGCATATCACAGCCTGGCAAGCCCCCTGTAATGTCCCGTGTCAAGTCCTGGTCTGCCTGGTATTTGCTCTTGACCCCTTTGAGCCTGCATGCTATGCTGCAACCATCTGGAGAGAAGAGAGCGCAGTAGTGCCAACCTGGAGAGAGTATATGCGAGAAGGACAACCGGTTCAGCCGGCTTCATCACTAATCAACATGAAAAGACAGCGCCGGCGCACAGAAAAGAACGGCCAGCGCGGCAGGGAGGAGAGAAAGCAGGCAGATATCGAGCGCAAACGCCGCGTACCGCAGCGACGCATTTCCTTGCGAGCGGGCCTGGCCGTGATCGCCGGGCGTGCGGCAGGAGCGGTGAGCCGGCGCCTGCATCTGGGCGGCGGGACGAGCATTACCGGCGAGGTGGCACAGCGAGTCTACCCCGATATTGCCGGCTACCTGGCGACGCAACTGGAACACGGCAGCATCCTGGTGACGGGAACCAATGGTAAAACGACCACCAGTAGCTTCATCAGCGCCATCCTGCAAGATGCTGGCCTGCGTGTCTGGCGCAACCGGGAAGGCTCAAACCTGATGCGTGGCATTGCCAGTTCGCTTGTGATGCGCGCCCTGCCCAGTGGCAACCTCAAGCGCGCCGGTCGTGCCATCTCTGTTCTTGAAGTTGATGAGGCCGCTCTACCGCAGATTGTTCAGACTATTCATCCGCGCGTGGTCGTCTTCACTAACTTATTCCGTGATCAGCTTGACCGTTATGGAGAAGTCGATGCCATCATCGAACGCTGGCGGAAAGCGATCAGCGCTCTGCCTCTCAGTACCACGCTGGTGCTTAATGCCGATGATCCGGCAGTTGCCGGCCTGGACACATCCTTCAATGGCCGCACGCTGTATTACGGCATCGACGATCTCTCGCTTGACCTGCTCACGCAGGAGTCCTCTGAACAGCGTCACCAGGTCATTGATACACGGCGCTGCCCACGCTGCGGCAGTGATTATTGCTATGAGGCGCGTTTCTTCAGCCACCTGGGCCATTATCACTGTCCGCAGTGTACGATGAAACGCCCACAGCCCGCAGTGCGTGCCACTCATGTACAGCGTGACGGCTTCGACCGCCTGCGCATCGAGATCGCTACCGGCGAGACGCTAGACGGGCTTGACGAGCGGCGGGAAATCGTGGTGCCACTGCCGGGACTCTATAACGTCTACAACGCCCTGGCAGCAATTGGCGCGGCCCTGGCTTCTGGTGTAGAGGGCGAAGCGATTGCCAGCGGAATCGAACAATTCAAACCTGTTTTTGGGCGCGGGGAGCGCATTCAGGTGGAAGGCCGCACACTGCGCCTGCTGCTTGCCAAAAATCCTACCGGCTTCAACGAAGTGCTGCGCACGCTGTTTAGCGATGGTGTCCCCAGGCATCTGCTGTTCGTCTTAAACGATAGGATCGCGGATGGGCAGGATATTTCCTGGATCTGGGATGTCGATTTTGAGCGCGTGGCAGGACAGACGCTCACCCTGACCGTAGCCGGCACACGGGCGCTGGACCTGGCTCTACGCCTGAAATACGCCGGAGTCAAAATGGAAGACATGCAGATTATTCCATCAATCCCTATACCCAACATGCGCCGCCGGAACAAGGGACGGCCACACATTATACGCCGGACCAGGCATACAGCGGATGTGGCCAGAGTGGATGGAGAGCAGGAAGCCAGGCAGGCTGTCTCGCCGCTGGTTACCACCTACGGGCTGAACAACGCGCTCAATAGAGCGCTGGAGCAAACCCCCGCCGGTGAAACTCTTTTTGTCGTACCTACGTATACAGGGTTACTGGAAGTGCATCACGAGTTAGAGTCACGCGGCCTGGCGCCGCGCTACTGGGAAGGAAAGGATGCATGACTTCTCCGTTCACGCAGCCAGAGAGTCCATCTTCTCGCCCTCTCGTAATAACGCTGGGCCATCTCTACCCGGATCAGTTGAATCTGTATGGGGACCGGGGCAATATCATGACATTGCAGTGGCGCTGTGCACTGCGCGGTATTACGTTGCACGTGGTTGGCCTGGGAATAGGGGATGCACTGGCGCCGGATGAGTATGATATGCTGTTTATCGGCGGAGGACAGGATAAAGAGCAGGCTCCGGTAGCCCAGGATCTGTATGAGATGAAAGGCATCGGCCTGTGGGCAGCAATTGAGGATGATATGCCCGTACTCGCCGTCTGTGGCGGATTCCAGTTGCTCGCGCACTACTACCGCCCGGCGGAAGGCCCCGATATGCGTGGGCTTGGTGTCTTCGACGCCTGGACAGTACACAAGGGAGCGCAGGCGCCGCGCTGTATCGGTGATATCGCCATCGACTGGAACGGTCAGACCCTGGTGGGCTTTGAGAATCACGGCGGACGCACCTACCTGGGGACGGCTAAACCTCTGGGGAGAGTGCTCAAGGGGTATGGCAACAACGCCAGCGACCGGACAGAAGGCGCGGTCTATCGCAATGTTTATGGCACCTATCTGCACGGATCGCTGCTGCCCAAGAATCCGCATTTTGCCGATCATCTGATCACACTGGCACTCCAGCGCAAATATGGCAATCTTCAGCACTTTGAGGACAAATACGTCGCCTCCGAAGGACACAATGGCCTCGCTGGCTCGGCTGGCGCGGGGACAACCCTGTCAACAACCACACAAAAAACATCTATACAGCTTGCGCCTTTAGATGATACACTGGAATGGGAGGCTCACGCATTTATACTTGAGCGATTAGGATTGCATAACGAGGCTGCAAATGCGCTACGTAACATAAAAGCAGTTTCAACGGTGTAACCATAGAGGAAATGGTACTATGAGTCTTGATCGGTCTTTAGCTCGTTGCTCGTTCTGTGGCCGGCATTCTTCCCAGGTACGCCGCATGATCGCTGGACCAGGAGCAGCATATATCTGTGATGACTGCCTGCAATTATGCAATGAGATACTCCAGGACCCGGCCCCGTTCTCCGAGAAAGCTCTGCAACTGGCATCGCGTCCGCCAGTTGTCATTGCTGCACCAACGCTGCCAGAGAGTGGCCCGCAGAGGAACGAGCCACCCCTCCAGCCACAGCGCACGATCACTCTGGAAATCGAGCAAAAGCAACTGAGTATGACGCTCATTCTACACCGGCTGGTCTATTACCAGAGTTACTTTGAGCTGCACTATCTCTGGATCAGACCCCCCTTCACGGCGGGCTTTGCCTTTGTCCCCCGCATTATTTTCTTCCTGAAGGATAACACCGGCGCCCAGTGGACCGGCGAACGCGGCGGTATGCTGCTGGCCCGCCCCGATCTGGCAAGCGGCCCCAGCAACGCCGTCTACCAGGGCAATGCGCGTTTCCAACCTCTCCCCTCGCCAGAGACACGCCTGCTGACCGTGCGCGCGGTCGATCCCCTCGGTCAGTTCGAGGAGCCAGCGCCACAGCCCTGGCATTTTGAAATCACCCTTCTCTAATTTAAAAGAAAAGAGGAGACTTCAGT
>JADBKA010000020.1 GCA_014896635.1 Ktedonobacteraceae bacterium | reverse complement strand
CTACTGCCAGGCGCTGGTTAAATACCGCAAGATCGTCATGCAGCGCGCAGCCTTGCTCAAACGCATACGCGATAATCAGGAAGATCCGCGTATGCTGGATTACCTGGATGAACAACTGGCACTACTGGCAGGCATGATTATCCATGAACGGCAGGGGATGATTCGCCTGCTCAATGCACAGGCCGGCACCTTTCAACAGGCCATCAGCGGAGGACAGGAACAGCTCACCATCATCTATCGTCCCTCATTCACCATTGATGAGCACTGGAACCCTCACGAGGTTCCACAGCACTACCTGGCACAGTTGCATGCAATGCGTCGCAAAGAAATACTTCAAGGTGTCTGCCTGCTTGGCCCGCACCGCGATGACCTGGAATTTCAGGTCAACGGCATCAATATGCTCACATACGGTTCACGCGGGCAGCAGCGGACAGCAGCTCTCTCCGCCAAGCTGGCCGAACTGGCCTATATGCGGGTCAGCACAGGCGACGAACCCGTGCTCCTGCTCGACGATGTTTTCAGTGAGCTTGACCGCACACGACGCCAGTACCTCTTGCACCAGATCACACAGCACGAACAGGTGTTGCTCACAGCCACCGATCTCACCAGCTTTCCCGCCGATATCATGACCCACGCGCATAGCTATCATGTGCAGGATGGCACATTAAGCGGATTGCCGGAAACACTGAAGCAGCTCTGACAGGCTTTCCAGCTACTGCATTTTCTGCTGCAATTGGAGCCAGGATTGCTGCGCCTCCGCTACTCCGGCGGCATCAGGCACATGCTGGCCGTAACGCACGACTGTGTAGGCATCCGTTAGTATTTCGAGTTGCGGTTCCAGTTGTGGCTGGCGCTCTTTCAGGCGATGGCGGAATTCGTGCGGCGTCTCATCTTTCCTGCGCGCATATCCTCGATCAGCAGTCGCTTTGAGCAACGCGCGATAGATCTCACGTATACTGCGCGCCGCCGGCTCGCCGCCCATTTCCACCTCACCTGTTCGCATAGACACTGGTTGCGTGGCAGCATGAGCGAAGAAACGCCGCCACAGCGCCAGCAGCAAGGTCCACAACTGATTCCAGAAAAGCTGCCAGGACCACAGGCTCTCATGCACATCCTGGTCGCGTTCCCGTCGCTCCAGTCGCACACGCCGCCGTCGCAGCGCCAGCCAGATCAGGAGTATGCAGAGCGCGATCAGGATAATCGGTAGCGCAACTTTGAGTATCGCTGCTGCCAGTATGACAGCCTCAGGTGGCGTTGCAGGACGCGAGGAGGGCGCAACCGGCGATGAGAGCAGTCTCTGGCGAGGAAGCTGGATCTGAAGGTGGAGCGCGTCCAGCAGCCAGAAAACCGGCGTGAGCACAAGCACGGCGAGATGGGCAAGCCCCTGCACCAGCCAGTCATAGAGTACACCGGCAGGTGCCAGGAAACGCTGCACATCCACCAGAAAGGACGGCCCCGCCAGCAGTCCCGCCAGGAGAGCCAGCAAGAATAGCACAGCACCTACGCTGCTCACTGCCATGAACAGGGAGCGCTCCTGTTCACCAATGCTCCCCTGCAACCTCCCGGCATACATGCGGCGCACAAATACTGTGCTTGCCAGAGCATGCGCCATCAATGCCAGCGAGAGAAAAAGCGGTATGAGCAGCAGCAACGAAAGAGTATATTCGTTTCCTGTATGAGAAGCCGCCAGAATCAGAATGACTGCCAGGATGATCACTGCCCCCAGGCATAGCGTCCGATAGACACGCGCGGGTTCGATCTCAAAGCGCGCGATACGCGCGCCGCGCCAGCAGAGATAGCCAGTGATCAAAACGGTACCGAGCACATGATACGCCAGAGGCGAGAGCAGGAGCAGATCGTTCATCAGCGATAAGAGCCAGCGCGGATCAAGGAAGAATGCAGAAGTGGCATAGACGCTCGACCAGATAATGAGCAGGAGCACGGCGGCCAGTAGCACATAGAGCCAGTGAGAACCGGCAAGCTGTCCTGACAAGTGCTGCTGGCCAGTCGCGCTATCGTGCCGTTCAAGATAACGCACCAGCCACGTTGCACCCATCAGCACAACAAAAGAGGACCACAACGGAATCACAGCAGCATGCATGCCGAAAAAGCCGGTGCTGGCAAAACCTATCAGGATGCCATTCACCCAGCAGGCTTCCAGCGCTGCAAATAACAGCGGAAGAGCGCGCTCTCCCCAACTGGGAGTGATGGAGAGATGCGCTCCGCCTATCTCCTGGCTATCTTCTTGCTGCCGCTCACTGGCCGCACGAGACGCATTATTCTCTCCGAGAGGAGAAGCGTGCTGAGACGGCGAGGTCATAGCCCGATCCCTTTCTTCCATGCGAATCTGGAGGTGAAAAGCGCGGTATTTCAATCCCAATTTCAAGCGTCATGACACTTCGTGTCAGAATTGGAAATGAAAGTCGAGCATCTGCTAGCAGAACCGGCAATAATAGGTGACTTTCACAGGAATCCCAGACGGGCCGTGTCTCTAGCGTAACATGAGAGGCTGATCTCGTCAAGTAGTTCCGAGAGGCTTCTTCAGCAAAGTGATACCACAATGATCAGGCAGAGGGAATATGCTCTGAATATCGCCCCCTCATCATTTTTAAGAATTGACAAGTAACGATGTCAGGTCCATACTGTGCAACAGCACTGCCTATTTCTGGAGGAACAAGTGGTATCATTCTCACATAGAAAAATATCTAAAAAAAGAGCTTTAAAGACAATGGCCGATGTAAGGCAGCAAGTTCTTAATCCCGATTATCAGCTCACCGCGTGTCCACCTGATACTGATACAGAAACTTATAAAGAGCCACTTTTGCCTATGTCTGACACACTGACGCCGACAAAGCGACCACCAAGGCAGAGGCCAGAAACACAACCAATGCTTCCCTTGCCAGATATTAGCTCCCAACAATCATTCGTAGCTTTAACACCACATACGCGAGAACGAGGTAGAGTAGAGCACGTTCCCCCCGAATTCTATTTATCACCTAATCCTTATTTAGATGACCTCGTTGATCCAACGATTCCCCCTAAACCGGTGAGCGAACCTTATCGCCAGGATATCTCATGTGGCAAAAATTCTTATGTCTATGACGCACATACCTACCATACGAAGGTGCCACCACAAGGCATTGGCTTGCTGATCAACTACTATACCCGCCCCGGAGATGTGGTTCTTGATCCTTTCTGTGGCTCCGGCATGACAGGAGTTGCAGCGGTGGAAAAAGGGCGGAAAGCCATCCTTTGTGATTTATCACCAGCCGCCGCATTTATTGCTTATAACCTGAACATCCCAGTTTCATCTTCACGCTACTTAGAAGCAGTTAATCATATTTTACAAGCTACGAAGGATATCGAACATAGACTGTATAATACACATTGCCGTATTTGCAATAAACAGATACCCATGCTTTACATGGTATGGAGCTATGGAGCTATATGTACATATTGTAAAAAAGAATTCGTTATATGGGATGTCGCACGCGATGAGCGAGAATCAGTAAAAGAAAGTAAAATTAAGCAAGAGTTTGACTGCCCCCATTGTCATGGGCATCTCAAAAAAAGAGAACTAAAAAGAACAAAGCGTTATCCTGTCCTGGTAGGTTATCAATGCTGCGGAAGGGGGAGGAAAGAAGAGACAGCACCCCTCGATGAGTATGATTTAAGAACTCTTGAAATATTAGAACAAGAGGGCATCCCCCAGGATCTCTGGTATCCAACCGATTCTCTCCCCGATGGAGTAAACACCAGCCAGGCTATCAATGCCGGTATTACTACAATAGATAGAATGTACACTACTCGCGCCCGATGGGCAATGGCCTGTTTGTGGGCTTTGATCAGCCAGTGGCCTGACCCAGAAATAAAAGCAAAATTACTCTTCACATTCACTTCCCTCTACCAGAGAGTAACAGTCTTTTCAGAATTTCGCTTCTGGGGAGGGAGCAGCAACACAGCCAATTATAATGTACCGGCTATCATGAACGAACAAAACGTGTTCAAAACTTTTCAGCGCAAAGCAGAAACGATTAGCTGGTATTTCAGAAACGCTCCCATAGTCAACCGGCAGGTACGCATAAGCACTCAGTCAGCCTGTCATCTGCCCCAGCTTCCCGATAAATCCGTAGATTATGTATTTACAGATCCTCCTTTTGGCGGAAATATTAATTATTCAGAGATGAACTTTCTCTGGGAAAGCTGGTTAGGCACATATACGAACATCACAGAAGAAGCGATTATTAATAAAACTCAAGGCAAAGGATTAGAAGAGTATAGACAACTTCTGACCCAATCTTTTTCTGAAGTCAGAAGAGTAATGAAAGATGACGCCTGGTTAACCGTTATCTTCCATAATTCTTCAGCTCAAGTGTGGAGCACATTACAGGAGGCCCTGGCTTCAGCAGGTTTTACAATACAGGGGAGCCAGATCTTTGACAAAAAGCATGGCACGTTTAAGCAATTCGTTTCTGATAATGCCGTCGGTTATGACCTTGTACTACACTGTCGCAAGTCTTTAGACCGACCAGAGTCCAGAAATGGGACAGCGCTGGCGACACAGCAGCAGGTAATTAATTTTATTCTTGAAACATTGCGTACAGACCCAGATCAGTACATTGTGCGATATCTTCATGTGTCAAGAAAGGATGAGCTTGATTACAGACGGTTATATTCTGAATGGCTGGCTCATACCTTGCAAACAACCGTTATCAGTCTGAGCTTCGAGAAATTTCGTCTACTCGTTGATCGAGCACAACGAATACTGCACGCCCAGAAACAACATTACAGCATCACAACGAGTTCAAAGCCGCAATAATTATCTCGTCTATATCTCGACGCTGGCTTTTTGCAATACGTTGTAAGGCAAGGATTGTCTCTTCTCTTAACCAGACAGGCTTACGTCTATCTTCAGGAACTCTGAAGAGATAAGCCCCTTCTCCCACAATAGGTACATCAAAGTATGGCTGTATTTTTGCTCCTTTTTCCGGCAACGTCACAGAGTACCTTTTGACATGTGTCACTTTTTCAAAGATATACAAGTTACGGCGGAGATCTCCTCGATGTGTGCTGACAACAAACTTCGCATAAAAATTCTCTGGATCAGGTTCCCTCAACGATTCTTCAAAATACAAAAACTCAGTCAGCATCGGACTCCATAGAAAAATACCCCAGCGTATATCAGGCTTATAACCCGGCTTTGTTGCCGCCGTTCTATCCCGGAACTCGCTTATTTGAGCCGCAAATTGCGTTAAAACCTGAACCTTGCATACCTCCGCATCTTGATCAGGATCAAAGTGAACAGTCCGTGTTGCAGCCGGATGCATAATTCTGCGCCCTTGATCCGATGCTGGTGATGTCCGCCGGAGCAATTTCATCTCTACACCCAGGCCATTGTGACAAAAATCGCGCATGGGAAGGTCACTCCATGTGGCTACTGGAGCCTGACGAACTGCATGGTATATGTAACTCCAGTACCCTTCCTCTACTTTCCCTCCTCCCGGCGCTTCTCTTAAAGCACGTACAAGAGTTTCTAACATTTGTTGAGCAACAACATATTCTTTCTCAGTAAAAGCAAAGAATGCTTGCAAAGAGCTATAAGGATCTTTCTGCATCTCTCGTTATACTTCCCCCTTTGCGGCTTCTTCTCTGGCTGAAAACCCTCGTACAGCAGGATATACTCAGCAGCCGGGACTTTGACTGCTGAGTACATCCTCATTTGCGCAGCCATCACAAATTGCCAGACTCTACCGCCGTCGCAGTGATTCCGACCGCTTTTGCCTGTCCCTGCGCCGTTTCGGCCACATAGCGCAGATCCAGCTCTTCCAGCGTCTTCTTCTTGCCGAGCAGCAACTTCGCCATATCGAACGCCCGGTTGAGTTGCTCCTTTTCGAGCTGATAGCCCAGTTCGCGCAACTGCGCATCGAGCGCAGCACGCCCGGAGAGCTTGCCCATAAAGATGCGGCGGTCAGCAGTAGTCAAGCCGATGGATTCGGGCGTCATGATCTCATAGGTGCGTGCGTCCTTGAGCACACCATCCTGGTGAATACCGCCACCATGTGAAAAGGCGTTGCGACCCACAATCGCCTTCGTCCACTGCACCTGCATGCCAGAAAGCTTCTGTACGAGCCGGCTGGTCTCCGCAATTTTCGTGGTATCGACACGCACATCCAGGCCCAGATCAGCCGAACGAGTGCGAATCGCCATGATCACCTCTTCAGTCGCAGCATTGCCCGCGCGCTCGCCCAGACCGTTGAAACTGGTATCGACGCGCTCGGCCCCGTTGCGCAATCCCTCAATGGCATTGGCAACGGCCAGGCCAAGATCATCGTGACAGTGCGCCGAGATGCGCGCATGGGGAAACTCCCGTTTAACGTCAGCGATCAGTTTGCCAAATTCCCAGGGCAGCGCATAGCCGACCGTATCACAGATGGCGATAAAACGCACGCCTTCTTTCAACACAGCCTCACAGACTTCCAGAATGAAATCATGCTCGGTCCGCGTCGAATCTTCCAGGGCAAAGTCTACCCGTTCGGTATAGCCACGCGCGCGTCCGACGGCCATACGCGCCAGTTCAAGTACCTGCTCGCGCGTCTTGCCAAGCTTGACCTGCCGGTGCAGCGGTGAAGTGCTCAAGAAAGGATGGATGACAGGATATTCTGCATCTTTCACGGCTTCCCACGCTCGATCAATATCGGCGGGATTGGCGCGGGCAATGGAGCAGATCTCAGCATTGCGTACCTGAGCGGCAATGAGGCGCAGGCATTCAAATTCGCCCGGTGAGGAGATGGCAAAGCCACAGTCAAGCGTATCAAAGCCCATATCGGCCAGCGCCCGGGCTATCGCCAGTTTCTCTGCGGGGAAATAGTTCACACCCGGCGTCTGCTCGCCGTCGCGCAACGTCGTTTCAAAAAATCTGATAATGCGAGGTGACGAGGTTGACGAGGTTGACGAGGTTGATGAGGTTGATGGTATTGTTGTCATGGTCTGTCACTCCTTATGGTTCATAATCGCGTCATTGCACAATGAAACCTGCTGTTTTCCAGAAAAAGGAGACGTCGAGGAGGACCACACAGCTCGCTCTACAGGACGCTGGCGGCCCTCCAGCGCTCCTTATAGAAGAGCTATACCCGAAACTCCTTCGTTTCGATCTATCCCATGAGTGTTCCTGTCATCAAAAACATTATACGCAACAGTCAGAAGCATGTGCAAGCATGCTTTATCCCCCTTCACTTCTTTGTCCTGTTTATCAGGAGAAAAAAAGGGGGGGGCAAAGCCCTCCTGGACCTCCTCTTTTTTCCATCTGTACTAATGCGCACGAATGTGATATAGTGTGTGATATACACTACTATTCAGGCTGTGGTATCTCACAAATAGATTGGCGTCTCTTTGAGCAAGAATGTATCATTTGTAGAAGCTGACGGACCTGACAATGTACCGCCCGGCTACCTTGGACCAACCCCACCGGCAGGGCAGATTCCGCGCCGGGGCGAGCGACTCTGGGTGGATCGTTCCGAACAGTTGCTGCATGCGGTCGAGGTATTGACGCAATTTAGCATTGTTGCCGTTGATGCAGAGTTTACACAGAACCGTTCGCATACGCGGGGCAGCTCATCCGTGCCACGCCTGGCCCTGCTGCAACTGGCGGTTGATCAGCAGTGTTTTATCGTCGATGCGCTGCGCCTGAGCGACCTTTCTCCGCTACAGGAGGTTGTTGCTCATCCAGACATCACGGTGCTGCTGCATGGAGCGGGCGCAGATCTGCGGGTGATGGCAGAACGAGAACTGTTCGTAACGCAGTATTACGACCTGGAAGCCGCCTGCCGTTCTGTCTTCGGTCAGCACGAGTCGTCGCTGGCTACCATGTTGCAGCGCGCCTTCAATATGCGTCTGGATAAGAGCTTGCAGCGTACTGACTGGACGCGCCGTCCGCTGCCGCCTGCGATGATCGCCTATGCCGCGCGCGATGCGGAAGTCACGCTGGCCCTCTACTACTGGCTGCACGAGCACTTCTACGACATCTTACAGTTGCATAAAAATACGGAAGAGCATATCCCGGTCGCTGCCTGGATAGAGCCGTTCCTGCGCGGAGCCTCAACTCTCTCCCCTGAGATGGCTGTCGCCGATGCGCTGACAAAAGGTGTGCTGCGCAATAAAGCGCAGGTGTATGCCGATTGTCGCGCTGCCCTGGCTTCGCTGAAGCATCCGATGCTGCGCAGTCGCCTGTTGCGCTTAATCGCCGACCTCTCGCTGGTCAAACTGGCGCCGGACCTGGTGCCGCTGCTGAGCGCGCCAACTGCCGACGAGCGCGCGAGTTGCATACGCGCCCTGGGGCGTCTTGGCGTCAAAACCATGCGTGATGCGATTCGTCCATTGCTGCATGATCCAGTCTACGACGTGCGGAAAGCTGCGTGGGTCGCTCTCCGTAACTTACAGGATGGCAACGAGCAGCGCCGGCAGCGACTCGCTACGACTACCGCTGCCGACGGAACACGCTCCTGGGTTATCGAGTCGTCCAACGAGTCAGCCGGCGATACACAGAGCAACTGGAAGAGTCGCCTACGCTCCTCTATGGACTCGTAGCGCGTCTTTTGCTAAATAGGCGCGGCAGGCGGGTTCCAAACCAGAGCAGGAGTAGAAGACCTGCAACGATGCCAATACGCCGGACGCGCGTTTCCCAGCGCGCCTCCTGCTCAGCATCACCCGCTCCAAGTCCGCAGAGGCGCACAAGTTTCTGTGTGAGAGTAGGGGGCTTGAGAGGAGGGGGAGGCAGGATGACTACGCTACCGCCGACTCGGCCACTGCGTACGGCTGAGCCGGTTGATACCGCTGACTCATATTGTCCCGCTCCAGTCGCACTGATCTCGACGACACTGTAAGTACGCAGGCGCTCGGCCAGCAGCGAAAAAAACTGCTGAATCAGCAGCTTGGCAGTGCCTTTCATCAGCATAGGTGGCATCAAAGGGGGAGTTCTGCCTGGATTCAGCGTCACTTTATAGGCCACAACCGTGTGGTCCCCGCGTTGATTGAGGTGAATGCTCGCACTGCCACTGATCTTTTCCTGCCGCCCTTCTCCCTCGATAGCGAGGCGATAATGGTAGGGATAATGCTGCTCGGAAATAGTGATAAGCCCGTGATAGGTGCCTCTGAGCGGTGTATGCCTGATCGACATGGTAACGTCATAGCTATTCTCATCGAGCTTCTCCAGACGATCGAGGCTGGGAATGCTCAGGCGCAGCACATCGGGGTCCATCAGGTTGCGCCAGACCTGCTCCGGCACTTCCTGTAACGTATATGTCCCTTCAATATTCATCAAACATGTCCTCTATGATAAAACAGATGAGTTCTCTACCAGAGATGATGATTTTACCTGTCAATTGCCATTATAGGGGAGAAGTGTACAGGCTGCAACTGCTCCCAACGCAGACTTTCCTGACCGTCCTCGTGACAACCCTGAGGACAACCGCCAGCATTGCTTGACAACACAGGCGATTGAGCACTATACTAACTGCCGTATTGCAGCGTGAGGAAGGGCATATCTGCGCCTCACCTACTGGAGGAGTTTTTATTCCATGAAAATTATTCTTTTGAAAGATGTTGAAGGACTGGGGAAGGCCGGTGACTTGAAAGAAGTCTCCAACGGTTATGCCCGCAACTACCTCTTGCCACGCCAGCTCGCCGCCGGGGCAACACCTGCCTTGATCGCCAACCGCGACCAGCGTATTGCCGCAGAGAAGCGCAGGCAGGAGAAACTGGCGGAGCAGCATCGCCAGCTCGCCGAGCGCCTGAGCAAGGTCACGCTCACCTTTAAGGCGCGAGCAGGCCGCCAGGGACGTCTCTACGGCTCGATCACCAGCCAGGATATCGCAACGGCTCTGCGCGATGCTGAAGATATCACTGTTGACCGCCGCATCATCGAACTGCCGGAGCCTATCCGTTCCCTGGGGACGTTCCACGTTCCCGTGAAGATGGCAAGCCAGGTGGAATCTAAACCCGCGATCACGGTCAACGTTATTGCTGACACGGAGCAAGCCCAGGAGCAACAGGAACAGCCGGAGCCAGAGGCCACACCTGCCGAAGAGTAATACCGGTTCTCTTCGCTTGAAGAGGAAGCAGGAGCACGGGGTTTGCTGTTCTCTGACGGACCAGAGATATTCCCGTGCTTTTCCTTTATCCTTTCTCGGAAAGCGCCTATTCCCTGCAAGCGCGCATGGCGCGCGGGATTTCCGGCAGCAGATCCGAGGCCAGCAACCCGGCATTGCCGATCCGTTCGCTCACCAGCAATGAGGCAGTTGAGTGCAGGTAGATGCTCGCGCTAGCTGCATCGAATGGTGAGAGGCCCTGGGCCAGAAAGCCCGCGATCATACCTGCCAGCACGTCACCTGTGCCTGCGCTGGCGAGAGCAGGATTGGCATGGAAGTTTATGCGCGTCTGCCCTGCCGGGTTGGTGAGAATTGTGCATGCACCCTTGAGCAAGAGATTGACCTGCCAGTCTCTGGCGGCTGTACGTGCCAGCTCCAGGCGGTCGATATCCCCACCCGACACTTTGCTGCCCCCGGTGAGCCTTCCCATCTCGCCTGGATGCGGCGTGATCACCGTGTTCTCTGGCAGTAAGGTCCACCAGTGTTCGAGTGCCGACAGGTTATTGAGTCCATCTGCGTCAATCACCAGGTGTGGCCGTCGTTCAGGCGCCTGATTGCGCAGGTGCTCCAGGATCTGCAAAATGACCTCGCGTGTATTGGCTGACTGGCCCAGGCCGGGTCCGATGAGCAGGGCGCGATAGCCGGGTAAGTGATCAATCAACGCCTGGGAACGCTCGAAGCTCGGTGCATCGCGCTCCGGCAGGAGCACAAAGGTTGTTTCGTGCAGCGCACTGGCATAGATGGGCAGCATTTTCTCGGTCACGGCCAGCGTCACTAGGCCGGCGCCGACACGTCCTGCGGCGCTACCCGCCAGGTAGGCCGAACCGGGATACGGCTCCGATCCGCAGAACAGCATCGCTTTGCCGAACGTCCCTTTGTTACTGTTCAGCGGACGAGACGGGAGCAGGCCGCCGACCAGATCACTGGTCAGCATCTCTGTGCGCAAATCGCGCTCGATTTCTGGCGGCAGGCCAATATCACCGACGTAGAGTTCACCGAGGTAGTCACGTCCGGGAAAAAAGAAGAAGCCCTGCTTGGGACAGGCCAGCGTGATCGTCATATCGGCAGGAATGGTGCCGGGATCGACCTCACCGGTGTCAGCATTCAGTCCAGTAGGCAGGTCGATTGCCACGATGCGCAGACTATCGCGGCGCTGCCGTTCCTCGTATACCTGTTTGAGCAACGCGCGCATGTCGTCGGGCAGTGGACGCGAGCGACCTGTGCCAAGCAGCGCATCGACGACATATGTCGCGCTCCCAACGAGTGATTCGAATTCCGCTGCCGTTTCTCGTTCATTGATGGGCTGTCCCTGTACTACTAGCCTGCGTTCTTTCCAGTGGTACAGGCTGACGAACGCGCCCTCCTGTTCCAGTTCGTGGGCCATGACCATGCCATCGCCCCCGTTATTGCCGGGACCAATGAGAAACAGCACTTCAAGGCCGTTTAATGTATGCTGTGGCAGCAGATGTGATTTAAAGATCTCCGCTGCACTTTTACCGGCATGTTCCATCAGTACAGAGGAAGAAAGGCCATACTGGCGGTCAGCCTGCGTCTCCAGTGCTCTCATTTCGGCAACGGTAACAATATGCATACAGCGCCTCCGGGCTTTCTGGTTCTAATCGCTATCTTGACGTTTCTTCTGCCATCTCCCTATAGTATATCTCACTAATTTTTGCTATGCTTCTCCTCACATGGCCCGGCAGATTTTTCGGCTTTCGTATAAGGGGGTTCAGGGGGCTTTGCCCCATAGGTGCGAACTGAACGGAAAAGGGGGAGGTCCAGGAGGGCTGACGCCCTCCTGGCGGGGGTCTGGGGGTGTCCCCCTGAACGCCCCCTTTTTCTCCCTTGAGAGAAGAGGAAGAAAGGCAAAAGAATATTGGAAATTCACCACTCTCGTCCGTTCTATACAGTAGCAATCGTAGTTTAGCTCTCTCTGGCATACCGGCATATCCTTGCCAGCTATCATAATACTTTCTGTAAAGAAGGAGATCAGCGATATGTCTCAAGATCCGAACTCGGCATACGGAACCGATCCGCACAATTCTTATGGCATGCAATCGGACCCGTATAGCACGCCACCACAAGGTCCCTATCCTCCTCAGGGTCCATACCCGCCACAAGGCCCTTCACCGCAGAATCCCTACGGCCCTGCTGATTATGGTGTGCCGCCATCATCTCAGCCATCGCAACCGCCTTATGTGCCAGTGGACCCATACTCCTCTCAGAATCCCTATGGCACACAGCCACCGCCTCTCCCCCCTTACCCCTCTAGCGGTCAACCTTATGGCTATGCCATACCGCCACAGCCCACCGCACTCCCGTTAAACGAAGCGATTAAACAACTGCCTGATCAATATAAGCGGACAGTGACAAAGCCTTCACCAGAGACATTTGCACTGGAACTGCCGAAGGCGAGCTGGGAGAGCGTCTGGATACAGTTACTGATCATGGCGCTGGCCAGTACAGTAGTCAATCTCATTTTCGCCATTCTCTTTTCAGCCATCTATGGTGCAGCGGCAGCACTGGGCAGCAGTTCCAGCGCCGCCGTGTACATGAGCATCTTCCGCGCTACCACCACGACAGGCGGTGCACTCTCCCAGTTGATTACGGTTCCACTGTTTTTCTTTATCGGCGTGAGTATCCAGTTTGGCCTGGCAAAAATGTTTAACGGTCAGGGTACTTTCCTGACGCAAAGCTATACCACGCTGCTCTACCAGGTACCATTGAAGCTGGCTAGCCTGCTTGTGACGGTGCTGTTGTCGTTTATCCCCATTGTGGGACCGCTTATTGGAGGACTGATCAGCTTCGGTCTGTTTGTCTACGCTGTTGTACTCAATATCTTCCAGATCCAGGCTGTACACCGCCTGAGTGGCGGCAAAGCGGTGGCAGTCGTGCTCATTCCCTATGCTGTTGCGCTGTTGCTGTTCGGGCTATGCGCGCTTGCGGCTTTCGGCTTGATACTGAGCCTGATCAGAAACATGCCACACTGAGATCAGTCTCTGACATGCGGAGGCCAGAGGCCAAAGCCGACAAGCAGCGCCGGAATGTTGCGAATACCCGGCATCAGCGTCAGCAGGTAGACCAGTGGCGAAAGTGACAGCGACCTGCGTGAGGTAAATGTCCGCTCAAGCACCTGCTTCTGAAGAAAGTTCTGGAGCGTCTGGATGAGGCGCGTGGGCAATTCGCGCCGGCGCTGCACTTTCGCCAGGTCGCGCGTCTCCACTATGCCGTACTTGAGCCTGGGAGAAAGTACATTCGCCGCCACTACCGCGTCCTGAATGGCGTAGTTGATGCCTGCTCCCCCAACCGGTGACATCACATGCGCAGCATCGCCGATAAGCAGCAGGCCGGGACGATACCAGCGCACAACGCGACTCGATTCCACCGAAAGCACAGAAACTTGCTTCCACTCCTTGATTTCTGAGACGCGATCGGCGAGCAGAGGAACGGTATCGGCAATGGACAGGCGGAAGCGTTCCAGGCCGGCAGCGCGTATCTGCTGGTAAGTACCCTTGGGAATGATATAGCCCCCCTGCCAGTAGTCGTGCCGGTTGAGTAATACCAGCACACGCCCATTGGCGATGCGCCCAAACGGCTCCTGTGGATCGCCAGCATGGCGCGAGAGGCGAAACCAGAGCACGTCCATCGGCGGAGATGTCTTGATCGGCTCAAAACCTGCCAGCTTGCGCAGGCGTGAGAAGCGGCCATCAGCTCCTATGGTAAGCACGGCGCGTAGCTCATAGCGTGTCCCATCATGCCCCCGGTAGCGCACACCACGCACGCGACCATGCTCCTCAATTAACTCATCTACCTGCGCTCCCATCACAAGGTGAAATGCCGGGAATTGCTTCGCCTCTTGCGCTATGAAATTCAGAAAATCAACCTGTGGAATCATCGCAATATAGGGATACCTGGTCTTCAGCCGCCTGAAATCGGCTATGACTATGGTCTTGCCGCCCAGTTGCCCACTGAGCCGGTGCATCTCAGCATGGGGAATTTGCAACAGGCGCTCCGCCAGGCCCAGCTCACTCATGATGTTCATGACAGAAGGATGGATGGTGTCGCCGCGAAAGTCCCGGTCGAAATCCATGTGCGCCTCCAGCAGCGTCACGGGAATGTCCTTCCTCGCCAGCATGTAGGCCAGGACCAGGCCAGCAGGGCCACCGCCGACAATACAACATGTCGTCTGCTCGACAGAATGAATTACCTGCTCGATTGCAGGGGCAGTAGAAGTAGACTGCTGCATGATTATCACCTCTCATGGCTGCCTGGAAGGTCCAGGATGCGCTCTAGCAGAAGCACAAAGGGCGTTGCTTGCTTCCTCCTGTCCCCTCCATCGGTCGATCTCTATGCTACTTGATTGTCTGATCAATTAATGATCACTATAAAAAATCAACGGGGCAGCAGGCCGTGCAGGATCGTATTGACAACGTTCTCGGCAATCTGCTCCTGGCTATACTGCAAGGCAGAAGGGTCACGCAATACCTGGCGGCGCAGCACAAAGCCCATCACGCAACTGGTAAACGTCTGAGCAACGAAACTGGTATTGATCTGTTGCAACACGCCCTGCTCCATCTTTGTGCGCAGATACTGCTCCAGGAAGTTGATGACCTGTTGCAAGATACTCACCCCGATAGGCACAAATTCAGAACCGTGTACGGCTTCCGGCAGCATCACACGAATAATCTGCACGAATTGCTCGCTTTCGATCACATTGAGCACGCGAAGTAACAGAAAACGCATGAATTGCTCAGGCGGCAGCCCCAGCATGTCAGGAGGGAGAGTGCGCACAATTTTCAAAGGAGAGCGCTCCTCCACGACGGCTTTAAAAACAGCCTGCTTATTCTCAAAGTAGTGATAGATCAGGCCGGGAGTGATGCCGGCTTCGCGCGCGATATCTTTATTCGTGGATCTGGCGAACCCCTTGCGAGCAAAGACGCGCAGGGCAGCATCAATGATCTGTTCTCGCCGGTCTTCCACAGTTTTCGGTGTTCTCGCCATACATGCTCACCACTACGCCGTCCTTACCGGTTCGACGGAGCAATTCCTACGTAGATATTTATTGGCCGGTTAATTACTATTCTATAAAAAAAGGGAAGGGAAGTCAAGAGAAGAGAGGAATCGAGACTGTGAGGAATATTTCTATTCCTCGCGGAGCGGCCCGGCGGAAAGGCTTGAGGAATCGACCGCCGGGTCAGGATACTGGCCTCATGAAACTAGATCAAGCATATGCACCTCCAGCACTCGCGCCAGGATGCGCATGTGATGGGGCTGAGGCTCTTCTCGCCCGGTTTCCAGGTGGGTGATAGTATCGCGGCGCAGGCCGGTCAGATCCGCCAGTTGACCGAGGCTCAGCCCTCTGCGCTGGCGCAGATGACGGAGATTAGGGAGGCCCTGAGTTTTTAGCAATTTTCCCTTTGTGCTCTGGTGTTTCATCTATTTTTCCTCTCCCTTGAGGTATACCAGGTTTTTTTCTAGCGACGCTGCTGGAAAAAGCGCCTGTCTATTTCGTACAAGGCAAGGCTTATCCTTATCTGTATAGTAGCATACCAGATGACACGGCCTGTTGTCCAGCGGTACACCTTTTTGTCTCAGGGCTTTTCAGCTTTTTCGTCTAATTGCTAATTGACCAGTCGCTGATTGCCTGCCAGGTGCGTATGAGTAGACTGAGCAGGTTGTGTTGCCTGGACACCCACTACTTTTAACGCCGGTCCACCCGGTCTATCGGGGTCATCCAGGTAAATGACGTTGCCAGCGAGAGAGGAAGGGACGCCGCTGGCAGATTCCTGCACGTCGTTGAAATTGCGCGCCATACGATTGATATAGTTCATATCGTATTCTTGCAAAGAGGCGGCTATTTTGCGCAGGACTTTGCCATCAATGCCATCGCGTTGATCGCCAACGATCCAGAACACCACACCATCACGCTCATAGATCAGCTCACTGCGGTCGCCATAAATCCAGACGGGAGAGGATTTATTGATGGAAGAGGCCCAGTGACCGTCCACGTAGATAGCGAAATCGCTGCCATCTGGCTTCAGTTCCAGGCGATGCGCGGCGCCTTCTTCTACCAGTTGCAGAACCTGTCCCACCGGTTTGAACTCACAGATGGCGATACGTCCGCTGGCACGGGGAGCGGCACCCGGCGAGGAATAATGATAGTCCAGTTCCATGATGGGACCATCAGCCCAGTCCGAGTTTCCCTCATAAATGAAGACATTTTTGAGCGCATAATTGACGGGCAGTGCTCCCTCTGCCGGGAAATACATCGGGAACTGGAGCAGGTGCTGAGCCATCTGTAAACTGATGCGCTTCGTCCTGGGAACAACCGTTTTCTTCTGAGGCTGCGCTGGCGCAGAGGCAAGAGTTGACGGATAACGATAGACCTGGAGTACCCCACTATGCGGGCCTGATAGCAGCATAGACAGCCCGGCTGCAAAAGAAGGAGCAGTATAGACTACGGACAATATCACTATCAGCAAGAAAGCAGCCAGCACAGGCATCAACAGGCGCCGGACCGGTAATTTACTGCTGGTGCGGCGAAAGGGAGAGCGATACGAGCGAAAAATCTGGCGCTGCAAATGTAACCGGCGAAAAACGCGCACACATGTTTTCTTCTCAAAAACATCTTCTGGAGCCTGAAAACGCTCATCCTCTGCTGCCAGCAGCGTCTGCACAAAAAGCGGTGGCATTTCTTCCTGATCAATATTGAAGACGTCGTTCAACTCCTGCGCAAAGACTACCTCTTCCTCAGAAAAATCCGCAGGAAAGCCGCTGCCTGATTTTGAGAGGACAGAACAATCATTTTCTGGTTCCTGCTTTTTCCCCTCAAATTCGCTCGTATTCATGGACATGCTCCTTGAGCGCGTTGCGTAGGCTTTTTCGCGCTCGCCAGAGTCGAGTATCCACAGCATGGCGGGTCAGGCCCGTCTTTGCTGCCAGCTCCTCCGTCGTAGCATACTTAAAATACCGCTGGTAAATCAAATAGCGGTCAAGCTCAGGCAACGTCGCCAGGGCAAGGCGCAGTTCTTCGCGTCTCTCACTTTGTTCCAGCAGATGTTCCATGCTGGCTTCTGGATGAGGAGGGAGCGCAGCGCGGTTCTCGTGCTCATATCCCCATCCGCTGGTATTTCGACTCTGGTTACTATCTGATGAGCGCCATTGTCTATTCTCATCAGCTACCTGTAAATTATGTGTCTGACGGCGGCACAACTGGCGTCTACGATCCAGAGCTATGTACTTAGCGCGCATCGTGAGCCAGGTTCGCAGGGTTCCGCGACTGGCATCGAACGTATCAATTTCCTGCCAGACGGCCACGAAGAGGTCATTCACACACTCTTCGGCATCCTGGGCTACCCCAACGCCATTCAAAACGAGACGGATAAAATAAAATAATTCCCGAGAATACCTGGCAATCAGTGCCTCCAATGCCTCGGGGTCCCGCGCAATTAACCGCCGGGCAAGGTCTTCGTCAGACCACTCATGTCGCACCATCATTGCTCCTTGCAGAGATCCGCGTTATCTTCTCCGAAGTAGCAAGCCGTCAGGCACCTGGCTAGCATAGCATCCTTGAGTTTTCGGCCCGCGCGTGGGAACAGGAGAAGATACACATGATCGGTGGTACACTCGCCGTCTCCTTAAGAGTATACGTCTTCACAGGACTTACTTCTCTCATTGATCAGGCTTCTCATTATTTTGCAAAAATTTCTCCGAAAAGTCAAGTTAGCTGGCTACCTCTTTTTTATAAAGGGGGGCCTCCGAAAACCTTTTTCCCCTCTTTTTCTTTCTTGCGAGAGATGGGGAAAAGGGAAACTGAAAAGTCCTGGGTAGCTTTCTGCTTCCTGTACAGAGGAGAGGGAAGAGCGATATAATTGCAGCGTAAGCTTTTGACAGGGAGAAATAAAGCAGATGACATTTTCAATTGTGGCACGCGATCCTGAACGAGAAGAATGGGGTATCGCGGTGCAATCCAAGTTTCTGGCCGTCGGCGCAGTCGTTCCCTGGGCCAGGGCCGGCGTAGGAGCTATTGCTACTCAAGCCTGGGCCAATACCAGCTTTGGACCACGCGGCCTGGAGCTTTTAGCCAGTGGTCTGTCAGCACAGGAAACGCTCGACAGGCTATTGCAGGATGATGAGGGACGAGCAGAACGGCAGGTAGGCATCGTTGGAGCAAGCGGCTCTCCGGCCACCTATACCGGCGCACACTGTTTTCCCTGGGCCGGTGGCAGGACCGGCGAGCACTACGCCTGTCAAGGTAATATCCTGGTAGGTGAAGATACCGTGCTGGCAATGGCGCGCACTTTTGAAGAGACACCGGGCCTGCTCTGTGATCGCCTGCTGGCAGCACTGGCAGCAGGCCAGGAAGCCGGCGGAGATAGCCGGGGCCAGCAATCGGCAGCTCTGCTGGTGGTGCGCGAACAGGGTGGCTACGGCGGCTATACCGACCGTTTTATCGACCTGCGCGTTGACGATCATCCCACTCCCATACAGGAGCTACAGCGTCTCTTGCAATTGCATAAGCTCTATCTCTTCCCGACCGATCCTGCCGACATTCTCACCATTGATCAGAGTATTGCCCGTGAACTGCAAACGATCCTGGCACGCACAGGAGATTATCGTGGCCCACTCAACGGCGTGTATGATGATGCAACGCGCGAGGCGCTACGCCAGTTCAGCGGACGCGAGAATCTGGAAGAGCGCTGGATCGAGGATGCGCGCATTGATCGCGTCGTGCTGGAGTTTATGCGCACCAGAGCTACTTCGATTTCTTCTTGACAACGACAACGACAAAGCAAGCAAGAGCGTTATAAATCAGGATGAGATAAAGAAAAACTGAAGAGAGGCTCTTTTCGAGCCTCTCTTGCGTTATGCCAGACCACAGTGCTTGCAGCGGCCTCGACGACGGTAAGCATAGGCGATGGTCGCCAGGCCAAGCGCGACTCCCCAGGGTATCCACAGCAGCGTCGGTCCAACTGCTCCCCAGAGCTGGCCGACGAAGATGCCTTCCACCGGGACAAGGTGCAGCATCACTGCGATAAAAGAGTAGGTGAAAACAAAGCCGGCGGCAGTAACGGCAATGGCTACCAGTGAGGCGGGAAGGACCGCCAGCAGGACCGGGACGTTCTTACCGCCAATGAATGGAAACCAGCGTGGGAAGATCTCTCCCCATTTCTGAATCAGGCCAAGCGTGAGAAGTCCTCCACCGATACAGAGTGCTCCAAAAGTCCATTCAGTAATGGTCGCCATCGGATTGACTCTGGAAAATTCCGGCAAGAACTGCGAATCAACTCCCAGAGGGATATTGAGCGCCCAGGCCCAGCGTATAAGTGCGTAGGGAAGAGGCGCAAGAGCTGCCAGAACAGTAATCCATCGCCTCCAGCGCACCAGGAAAAAAGAGCCATCATGCCCCGTTCGGCCACAATAAAGGCAGGTATGGCGCATTTTTCGTTGATAGACAACGGCGGCAAAGCCCCAGAGGAGCGCGCCGAGAAGACAGATGACCTGGTTGAGCATTTGCCAGGTAAAGGCAAATTTGAATAAGAAAGCGTAGGCCATAGCCGCAATCAGCCTGGTATCAGGCACAAAGAGAAGCAGACCGGCGGCAAATCCCCAGCTATAGGCCAGGACAAACCAGCGCGGCAGCACTCTTCCCCAGGTCTGCCACATGGCAATGCCTATCAGGACACCCAGCAGACACAGTATGACAAACAGACTCCCCCCAACCTGAGCCGGAAGGTAGGTGACGACGGGAGTGAATGGTCCCAGGTCGCTGCTTTTCCCAAAGGGATAGCCTTCCCCACTAAGCAGCCAGTAGAGATGCAGTGCTCCATAAAGCGCCGACCATACCAGAGCAAGAGCGCCAATCCAGGCAGGCCAGCCCTTGAGATTTATCCCCGCGTGCTCTTTTAGCGACGTTGATGTATATTTCATTTTACACCTCTCTCTTATTTCTGTATTCTATCAGCATAATACCTACATCATGTTGTCATGGCGTTCTGACTACAGTCTGCTCCCTCAAAAGCACTGTCTGCCCCGGCAATGTTAGAGCGTGGGAGCCGGGTCCAGAACCACACGCATTGACTGTTCTTAGGATAGGACACAGAAGGCTTTTTGTAATGCGTCTCCGGTCCTGTTCAGGGCAAGACATGCGACGCAGAGATGCTCACTCGTGGCGGATGAGTCCTTGCTGCCAGGCAAAAACGGCGGCCTGGGTGCGGTCCATCAGATGCAGCTTGCTCAGAATATTGCTCACATGCCCCTTGACTGTCTTTTCGCTGATGGTGAGTCGCGCTGCAATCTCGGCATTGGAGAGGCCGCCGGCGATCAGGCGCAGAACTTCGAGTTCCCGCTCGCTCAATTCGACAAAGGGATTAGGAGCCGCCTGCCTGGTGCCGCGCACTTCCTGCACCACTCGTGCCGCTACACGAGGATGGAGCACCGACTCCCCATGTGCGGCCTTGCGCACAACCTCTACCAGCTCAACCGGGGGAATATCCTTGAGAATATAGGAGAGCGCACCGGCTCGCAAAGCAGGAAAAATATGTACATCGTCATGGAATGAGGTTAGTGCGATTACCTGCGAATGCGGGCTGACCTGTTTGACGCGGCGTATGGCCTCTACACCATCCATGCCAGGCATCACCAGGTCCATAAGCACAACGTCGGGAACCTGTTCGGCGGCCATCTGCACTGCGGCCTCTCCCGATCCGGCTTCACCAACCACACTACAATCAGGCTGCACGTCCAAAAACGCACGTATCCCCTCGCGCACAATCGCATGGTCATCTACAATCAGTATGCTGATTCGTTCCACTTCTGTCATCCTGCCTATCTCCTGAATTATTCGCTCTTACTTTTTACTTACAAAGAAGCATCATTTTGTGTTGGCTTACAGCGAGCAGTAATTGTCGTTCCCTTGCCTCTTTCACTCTGGATGGAGAGATGACCGCCAAGCGCCTGAACTCGCTCACGCATGGATAAGAGACCAAACCCCTGATGATCCCCACTCTCCGCATCAAAGCCGCGTCCGTTGTCGCTGATGGAAAGCGTCACTATATCCGCATATGTGAGGCGAAGTTTTACAGCACTGGCCTGACTGTGGCGTGCGACGTTTGCCAGTCCCTCCTGCGTGATGCGAAAGAAGGCGTTCTCAAGCGCCAGTGGCACTTCTGCTTCCCCCTCCACTTTCAGTTCGACAGCAATCCCTGTTTGTTCCTGCCAGAGGCGCACATATTCCTGAAGAGCCTCTGCCAGGCTTTTGCCTTCCAGGGCAACCGGGCGTAATTCGCGGATCAGCGTCGTTAGTTCGCGCTGAGCCTGCTGAATCAGCTCTTCTGCTTTGTTTAGTTGCGTCTGTGCCGCCTGCTCATTCCGTCCCAACAACGCTTTTGTCGTACTCACGTGTAAGGAGACTGCAAAGACTTGCTGCTTGATACTATCGTGCAGGTCGCGGGCCAGTCGCTGGCGCTCTTCCAGAATCGCCAGATCCAGGCGCGTCCTGAGCAACTGCTGGAGCTGCCGCGCCATCTGGTTAAGGCGGCGCACCAGTTGCCCCAGTTCATCGCTGGAAGAATCGCTGACGAAAATGGAAAAATCGCCCCGGCTCCAGCCATTGACGGCACTCACAATGCGTTGAAGACGGCGTACCAGGCCGCGCGCCGTGACAACGCCAAAGGCCAGGCCCACCACGCCCGCGCCAAAAAAGAAAACGACGGCACTCACTCCAAAGAACAGGAGCGCACTTAGCACCGTAGGAGATCGCATGTACTGTCCCTTGACGATCAGCGCCCCTCTGATGGTTTCTTGCTTCGGCAGCGGAGCAACAACATACACGCTGTCCTGCTCAAACAAGGTGCGCTGTATACTCCTTTGAGGAGTGGAAAGCGTCTCCTGAAGAGAATGCCGGACGCTCGCCGGCAGCCCTGACCATATAGCATAACCAGTTGCCGGAGCCTGACTGCCCTGACTGCCCGCTGCGACCACCACCTGTTCATGAGTGTCAACGACGGCAAGATACCCCTGAAATGCCGGGTCATATTGCTGCATCAGATCCCACACCGCCTGAAACTGCTGGCGACTGGCTTCCGGCGTGAGAAAGGCTGGACTAGCAATTCGCGCAATAGTTTGAGTGCGGTTCTCAAGCGTTGTCTTAATTCCGCTGGTAGCTACAGCATAGACGATCAGGATAGACAGTATTTCAAGCAGACATAGGACGGTCACACTGGTGATCAGGTACGAGATGGTTAATTTCCATTGCAGGCGACGGAAACGTTCAAATGCAAGAATGGGAAACTTCTTCGTCATCTTCTTTCTCCAGATGGACCGCTCAGTCAGCTATAATTAGCGAGGAAAGCAAGAACGAGGCCACAGCAGGTCCGGCGTCACTTCACTGGTATACAAAACTATCAGTGTGGTGTACCTCTATTCTCTCCAGAGAAAGATACGCCAGAAATGCCGATTTGTCACGCGCCTGAAGTCCCGTTTACAGGAAGACTTGAGAGGGGGCTGATCGTGTCGCGCTGGAGTTTATGCGCCAGTCTGCTCAGAGATGAATGTGGGCGGAATAGGATCAGCCAGCCAGACCTGGCTGTTCCCAGGATAGAACAAGATTCCGTGCTGGTGAGCCGTGCGGGCATCAATACGTAAAATGACCGGCGTAGAGGTACGGCGTAGCGCAACGCGGCGAGCAGTGGCGAGGTCAGTGGAGAGATGGACATACTGGCGACGCATGGGCTTCAGTCCCTGCTGGAGAATGGTACGGGATGCCTGAGGAGTAGTTCCATGATAGAGCACAGCAGGTGGCAGAGAGGGCGTTTTATGTATTTTTTGCGCAATAGAGTGACCATAGAAGGCACGAATGCGACCATCGCGCATCTCGAAGCGCGGCTTCTCTGAGCGCGCGATCATCTCGGCAAGGTCGTCTGGAGTGAGATCCTGCCAGGAGCTGTGACGCTGGCGTAAGGCTACCAGCAGATCGTTGACAGGCACCCATCCATCTTTATCGAGCCTGAGTCCGAACTCCTCAGGATGATGGCGCAGGGCATAGGAGACAGCCTTGCTAAGACGTACCGAGTCGGATCGCATAGAAATGTCCTCTCACAGCGGGAAAACAAGAGAAAAACAGCAGGGGGTGTTATTCCCTGCTGTTTGTGACTTCTGCCTGATCATCTCACATTGATCACCGGGATCTTGGAGACGGTCCAGCGGTCATTGGGGCTGGCGACCTCAAACTGTACCATCGAGATCGCATCCGTTGGACAGCGCACAATGCACAGGCCACAGCGGATACACTTCTCTTCGTCGATGATCATGTCAGCGCCACCCTGCCAGCTCTCCGTACCCTGGTGCAACGGATCGCCCTTGACGACGCGCGAGAGACCTTCCATGCTGATGCAGTCATAAGGACAGATATCGACACAGCCCGAACAGAGAATACAGATCGAAGGGTCGATCATAATATTCAACTGGCACTGCAAGCAGCGGCGAGCCTGGATGACGGCCTCTTCAGGACTGTAGCCTGTCTCTGTCTCGCGTGTGTAGCTGTAGCGTTCCTTGAGGGGCAGAGACGGAATCATCTGGTGCGGGATCGACTCATAGTTATCGACCATGCCGCGCCGGTAGTCAGGCAGTTCAATCTCTTCTGCTGGCTCGGCAGGCTTGTCAACGCCGCCCAGATAGCGATTGATGGCAGCAGCGGCATCGCGCCCATCGGCGATAGCCGAGATCAGGTTGCGCGATCCCTGAGTGTAATCGCCGCCAGCAAAGAGGCCGGGGTAGCTGGTCATCCAGGTATCGTAATCGACCAGTGGCACACCGTACCTGTTGACTTCCAGGCCAAGCTCGTTCGCTGGCAGCCAGGAAGCATCGCTGTACTGGCCGAAGGCCGGGATGACGGTGTCCACCTCAATCTCGAATTCCGTGCCGGGAATGGCCACCGGGCGGCGGCGACCACTGGCATCGGGATCACCCAGTTTGTTGCGGATGAAGCGCATACCACTGACATGCACACCGTCATTGCTCAGCACGGCCACCTGCGTGACCAGGTATTGAAATTCAACGTGCTCGAACATCGCCTCATCGACTTCATATTCGTCTGAGCCGGCCTCTTCCTTTGTACGACGGTACATAACATAGACCTTCTCGGCGCCATAACGAATGGCAGTGCGACAGCAGTCCATTGCAGTAAAGCCCGATCCTAGCACGGCTACACGCTTGCCTACGTAAACAGGCTGACCGTAGTTGGTCTTCTCCAGCATCTTGATGCCATCCTCGATGCCGAGCAGATCTGCGCCGGGGATGACCTTGCCATCGGGGCCGGTCAGGGGATTGGGAACATAGCACCCGGCAGCCAGATACACAGCGTCGTACTCTTTGAGCAGGTCAGTGACCTGGATATCGCGTCCAACGCGCACATTATACTTGACCTCAACACCAAGATCGGCCATGTATTCGTCGCATTCTTCCCGCGTCACACTACGAGGCAGGCGCCAGGTAGGAATGCCGTTCACCATGACGCCACCAGCAGTGGGATACTGCTCATAGATCGTCACAGGATAGCCCATCTCGCGCAGGTCACGCGCGCAGGCCAGACCGGCAGACCCTGCACCGACAATCGCCACTTTTTTGTTTTTCGTGACCGGGGGCCGTTCCGCGTGATGGCGATACTCGCGGTGGTCTGCCGCTGCGCGTTTCAGCCAGCAAATAGCAATGGGTTTGCCGTCGATCTTGTTGCGCCGGCAGACTGGTTCACAGGGACGCGCACAGGTGCGTCCAAGCACGCCGGGGACCACATTGGCTTTGCGGTTCAACAGGTACGCCTCATCAAAGCGCGCCTGCGAAATCAAGCCAATATAGGTGGAAACATCGGTATGAGCCGGACAGCCTACCTGGCAGGGAATATTTGTCTGATACCAGTCAGGCGTTGTCGTAATTGACTGATATCTGGGTTCTAACTCGCGGTCAGGATCAATCATGCCAAAAAGTCCTTTCCTGTATCTCCAATGCCTGCACAACCTGGAGTTAAGGTAGCAGCACTGGTATCCGTCAGGACAGATAGGGTGAGTTTTTGTTGTTTCTTCAGGATCTTCTCTGCCTGCCGGCCTTTGTTTGAGAGAGATGATAATTGCACGTAAATAAGCAGACCGGCCAGACCTGGTATACTTTTTCTCGTCAGATTATAGCATAGCGGGCAAGAGCGAAACAAGAAAGCCGTTTCCTGCCCTGCTGATGATATACTCCTTATCAGAAAAGGCTTTCTTTGTATCAAAAAGGAAGGAAGAGCTTCTATGCCCGATGCTAACAGAGAGTATCCCTCAGCCGCAAAGACGCCGGCAGGGACAGGAGCGCGCACTGTGCGTGCTCCGCGCGGCACCACCCTGACTTGCAAGGGCTGGCAGCAGGAAGCCGCCATGCGCATGCTGATGAATAATCTTGACCCGCAAGTGGCGGAACGCCCAGATGATCTGGTGGTCTACGGTGGAGCAGGCAAGGCCGCTCGCTCGTGGGAAGCATTCGATGCGATAGTGCGTTCACTACAACAACTGGAACATGACGAGACATTGCTGGTGCAATCGGGGAAGCCGGTGGGTATTTTTCGCACACACCCCGACGCTCCCCGCGTGCTGATCGCCAACGCCAATCTGGTTCCCCACTGGGCCACCTGGGAAGAGTTTCGTCGCCTTGAGGCGCTCGGACTGACCATGTACGGGCAGATGACGGCCGGCTCCTGGATCTACATTGGCTCACAGGGTATCGTGCAGGGGACCTATGAAACGTTCGCCGAAGCCGCCCGCCAGCATTTTGGCGGCACGCTGAAAGGCAGATTCGTCTTGACCGCCGGTCTCGGTGGCATGGGGGGAGCGCAACCGCTGGCAATCACGATGAATGAGGGGATCTGTCTGGCAGTCGAGGTCGATGTCACTCACATTCAACGGCGGGTAGCGACGGGCTATTGCGATGAAATTGCCAGTACGCTCGACGAGGCGCTCGACCAGATTCGGGAAGCACGGGATCAGGGCCAGCCGCTCTCAATCGGACTGATCGGCAATGCAGCAGAGATCTATCCCGAACTGGTACGGCGCAACATCATCCCGGACCTGGTGACAGATCAGACCTCCGCCCACGACGCGCTCAATGGCTACATCCCGGCGGGCCTCTCGCTGGCAGAAGCAAGCGAATTGCGTACGCGCGATCCGCAGACCTACATCCGGCACGCGCAGCAGTCGATGGTCACACAGGTGCGCGCTATGCTGGAAATGCAAAAACGCGGGGCCGTCGTCTTCGATTACGGCAATAATTTACGCGGACAGGCGTTAGAAGCAGGTGAACCGCACGCGCTGGATTATCCGGGCTTTGTCCCCGCCTATATCCGCCCGCTCTTCTGTCAGGGCAAGGGGCCGTTCCGCTGGGTCGCGCTCTCCGGCGACCCCGAAGATATCTACCGTACCGACGAAGCCTTGCTGCAACTCTTTCCCGACGATGTCGCGCTACGGCGCTGGCTCACACTTGCGCAGAAGAAGATCCACTTTCAAGGACTGCCCGCTCGTATCTGCTGGCTTGGCTATGGCCAGCGTGACAGGGCAGGACTGGCCTTTAACGAACTGGTAGCAAAAGGCATCGTGAAAGCGCCGATTGTGATTGGACGAGATCACCTGGACAGCGGCTCGGTGGCGTCGCCTTACCGCGAAACGGAGCGAATGAAAGACGGCAGCGACGCCATCGCCGACTGGCCGCTACTCAACGCCTTGCTCAATACGGCTTCAGGTGCGACCTGGGTCTCGATTCATCATGGCGGCGGAGTGGGCATCGGCTACTCTCTCCATGCCGGCCAGGTGATTGTCGCCGACGGTACAGCGGCGGCGGCTGAGCGGCTGGCGCGTGTGCTAACCAACGATCCCGGCAGTGGCGTAATGCGGCATGTCGATGCTGGCTATGAAGAAGCCATCGAGTTTGCCAGGCACAAGAACATGAAAATTCCCATGCTCTAAATCAATGCCATAAGTGGTCACCCAGAGAGATGAGAAACATCTTGATCGTACATCTTGACAGCGCCCATTATGATAAGTAGAGTGGCTGTTACTCGTAGAGGCCGAAAGTCTTTGCTCACGAAGAGGAGTCCCGCATGTCTTCTACCGCCGGAAATTTATCGACCTCGCCCCCATCGTCTACCGTAACGCAGTCATCCACGCACCTCGATGCCCACAGGCGCGAGAGTCGCCTGCGCCTGGGCGTTGGCGCCAGTATGCTGCTCGGCGTCTTCTTGCTGCTATTTGGCGCGGCCTGGGATGCTCAATGGCATGCCGAGGTCGGGCGTGACCGCTTTTTCACTCCACCGCACGTCACAATGTATCTTGGCGCGACAGCGGTTGGCCTGCTCTGCCTCGTGATGGTGATAGTGGAAACGATCCGCTACCATCGGCACGATCCCGCCGTGAATGACGAGACAACCATCAAAGTGCTTGGTCTATTTCACGCTCCGCTCGGTTTCGTCGTCACTGGCTTCGGTATGCTGATGATCCTGCTCTCCGCACCCCTGGATAACTACTGGCACCTGCTCTACGGCATCGATGTGACCGTCTGGAGTCCTTTCCACATCATGGGTCTGCTCAGCGGCAGCATCGCTTTCCTGGGCGTGATTTTCCTGCTGAGTTCAGAGGCTACCCGCGCCCGCCAGTACAACCCACAGCAGGCACGGAATAGCGGTACAATGCGCCGATGGCGCCTGCCATCTCTGCCTGATGTGTTTCAGGTAGCCGGCCTCGCCAGCACGCTGGCAATAATCCTGGTTGTGACGCTGGACAATGCCAGGCTCTTCCAGATAGGCGGCCTCACTTTTGCCATCTATCCCCTGGTAGCATCGCTCTGCGCTTTCTTCCTGGTCGCCAGTACACGTATTACCGGTCGTATCGGATCAGCAACGCTTATGGCGCTTATTTTCACTTTATTTCGCCTACTGCTGGCCATAACGCTCAAGCCGGCAGTGGCCATGCTGGTAGCTCAGCAGCAACTCTACTACCGTGCCGACGTCCCCGATTTTGTCATTTTTACACAGGCTTATCCTGCCTGGCTAATCGCCGGTGGCCTGCTGGTGGACGCGACATATTTGCTGCTGCCGCGCCTGTTGAAGGGCCGCGCGTGGATCATGACTGCGACTGCAATGACTGCGGGCCTGCTGGCTGCTGCCAGCGTCGCGCTATTGGAGACATCCGCCTGGCGCGAACAGCTCGATAGCGCAACCTTCACCGGGGCCTGGCTGACCAGCCTTCCCGTTGCGGCGCTGATCGGGGCTGGTTGGGGCTGGCTGGGCGACCGCTTTGCCATTTCTGCCCGCCTGCTTGATCGCTGATACTAACGCTTTTGGAGAAGCACCACTATATGAGACTACCGGGAGGTGTGATGAAGAGATCTGGTCTGAGATATAGTGCAGAGTGGCAACGAACACGTGCATGGCCGTCTTATTTCATGATTATCGTGGCACCTCTACTGGCGCTGGTATTGATGGCTGCCGGCGCTTCACCACTGGAGACGCAGGATGCGCGCGTCGGCCCTTATCAACTGCTGCTCAGCTTCTACAGCCTGCCACGCGCCGGGCAGGAGTTGAACATGACGATTGAAACGAAAAAACCGGGCGAGGTTTTGCACTTCTCGCAGGCTCGTCTCGACCCGGCAAAATCCACCGATGCCAATACCGTGAGCGTTCAAATACACCCCGAAGAGGACAACCAGAACGCTTCTAGCATCGTTGCTACGCCGCCCATACGTGGTATATGGCTGTTGCACATCACTATTGCGGGCGCGGCAGGAACGGTCGTGGGGGATATTCCCATCGACGTCGGAGGGCCGCCGGAAATTCCAACCTGGCTCGGCTGGTGCATCGGCCTGCTGCCACTACCTTTGCTGATGACCTTTATCTGGTTCCAGGTTGGCAGAGTGGGCAGGCGCCGGGGGGAGCATGAGCGATTGAGCCGCGAGATGCAGAGCCGCCCGACGTTTTAAATGCCAGATCGCAGACGAAGAGGCGGCCCGTCGATTGCTCAAACTGCCGGTTGAAACAGCCTCAACACAGAGCCTCTCGGCAATGCTTGACTGGGTCGACCTCTCATGCTATATTAGAGATGCAGCGTCGGAATGGCTTCTGAAGCCCGTCTGGGATTGACACTGGGATTGAACTGGGATTGACACTGGGATCGAATTTGGGATTGAAATGAAATAGAGGTGCAGCATCGGAATGGCCTCTGAAGCCCGTCTGGGATTGACACTGGGATTGACATTTGGAACGGCGGGACACGTTGATCACGGGAAGTCTACCCTCGTCGAGGCGCTGACGGGCATCGACCCTGATCGCCTGGCCGAAGAGAAAGAGCGCGGCATGACGATTGATCTCGGCTTCGCCTGGCTGAAATTGCCGAGCGGGCGCGAGGTCAGCATCGTGGATGTACCGGGACACGAGCGTTTCATCAAAAATATGCTGGCCGGCGTCGGCGGCATCGACGCGGCTCTGCTGGTTATCGCCGCCGACGAAGGCATTATGCCACAGACGCGCGAGCACGTGGCGATCCTTGACCAGTTGCGCGTGTCGCGCGGCGTTGTCGCTCTGACAAAGGCCGATCTGGTGGATGACGAGTGGCTGGAGCTGGTACGTGAAGAGGTCGCAGAATATCTGAAGCCGACTACACTGGCCGGCAGCCAGATCATCCCCGTTTCATCCTACACGCGGCAGGGGCTGCCCGAACTGCTGGCGGCGCTTGATGATCTGCTGAAAGAAGTGCCAGAGCGGCAGAATATTGCGCGCCCGCGCCTGCCTGTGGACCGCATTTTCACACTGACAGGCTTCGGTACGGTCGTCACCGGCACGCTGCTCGACGGTTCCTTCAGGGTTGGCCAGGAAGTTGAAATTCTGCCTCAGGGGATTAAAAGTCGTATTCGTAGCTTGCAGACGCATAAGCAGCAAATCGACGTTGCTCGACCCGGTAGTCGCGTCGCAATCAATCTGGCGAATGTGACGCGCGACGAGCTGGAGCGAGGAAATGTCGTGGCTCTGCCCGGTCAGTTGCGCCCCACCGTGCTGTTCGACGCGCGCATCACCTTGCTGGCCGAGGCCCCACGTCCTCTGGCCCACAATACCCTGGTAGACCTCTATTGCGGCACACAGGAGATCCCGGCCAGGGTGCGCCTGCTCGACGTCGAAGAACTCCAGCCCGGCAAAAGCGCCTGGGCGCAATTGCGACTGAGCCGTTCCGCCGTCGTAGCACGGCGAGATCGCTTTATTCTGCGCATCCCTTCGCCGAGTCTGACCATCGGTGGCGGTGAGGTTGTGGATGTATCACCTCGCTACCATCGCCGCTTCCAGACACATATTCTGACAGCACTGGAGCACATGGCACATGGCTCACCGGAAGAACTGGTACTTGCCGCGCTCGACAGGCGACCCACAGCAGCGACTCAGAAAGCAACCACAGGGGCGGCGAAGCCAGTACGTGGGCTTACCGGCTATGAGTTGACCGATATTGCGAAGCAATGTAACCTCTCCAAAGATGTGACGGCGCAAGCTCTGGAGTCGTTATTACTGGAGAAGAGAGTACGCAAAGTGGGCGGTCTGTGGTTCGCTCAGTCTGTGTGGGATACACTGGTAGAAGAGTCAACGCGCCTGCTCAGCGAGCATCACCGACACTATCCACTGCGCAGCGGCCTCTCAAAAGAGGAATGGCGCACACGGCTGAACCTTTCTCCCAGGCTGGCGGCTGATGTGTTTACGCTTTTGCAGGATGAAGGATACCTGGAAACTCTGCCGAATAGCGGGGACAATCTGCATACAGGTGCAGCGCCCATGAGTGGCCTGATCCGGTTACCAGGCTTTCAACCTCATTTCACGCCTGTACAGCAGCAGCAGATAGAGCAGCTTCTGCGCCTCTTCCGTGAGAATCCTTATACCCCACCCCCACGCGGCGAGGCAGAGACCCTGGTCGGAGGTGAGGTATTAAACGCTCTCATCGAGCAGGGACGCCTGGTAAAACTGGGCGAGGGCATCCTTTTTTTACAGGAGACATATCACGAAGCTACAACGAAACTGGCGACTTATGTCCTTACGCATGGGACAATGACGGTGGCCGAGGCTCGTGATATACTGGGGGCTACACGCAAGTATATTCTGCCTCTGCTCGAACATATGGATGCACTGCGCATCACCCGCCGTCTCGGCGACGAACGGGTGGCAGGGCCGGCTGCCGCAGAGTTTTTGCAGAGCAGGACGGCACAGCATCCTGAAAATTCATAGAAAAGGCTGCCGGATACCCCTACGATTCATCGAGGGGTAAGGCGGCTCGACGTGGCACTTTGCAAGAGCTAGAACACATATGGTTCTGATGAAATTGGTACCCAGCTAACTTATATCACTCTGATCAAGAAAATCTTGGAGTGCCTTGCGAGTGATTCGGTAATTGGGGCGGCGCTCAGTGCCGATATAGGTCGCTTTCAGACGACCACCTTTAATCCATTGATAGACGCGCGAAGCCGACTTGCCAGGGAACCTGAGCGGACCACTCTTTGCCGAGACCGCCGTCGAACGTGCGCACTGGGAAGCAGAGCAGCAGCTAGCTTCGGCCATCGGAGGCTTCGTGCTGACCCATCTTGGGGAAGGACACCCGGCGTAAGTCAGGACAAGGTCGAGCGACGAGAGAGTGTGGGAAGGCAGAGCGTCTCTGTTGCTCCTGCCCTCTCTGCCGGAACGAAACGGAACGAAACGGAACGAAACGGAACGGGAGAGCGATGAAACAGATCCTCACGGCCAAACTGAAACTGTTGACGACGCGCGAGCAGCATGCGACCTTGCGGGCGGTCCAACTGGCCTACCGCGATGCCCTCAACGCGGGGAGTCAGTATGCTTACACGCACGGCAAGACCAGCAGTGCGAAGAAACTGCACAAAGGGATGTACAGTGAGATGCGTCTGCGGTATCGTCTCCCCGCGCAACTGGCCTGTTCCGCCGTGCGTCAGGTGGCGGCGACTTACAAGGGGCTGTGGACGAAGATGCTCAAGAACCGGGAGCATCGCAAAGCCGGCTTCACCAAAAGACGCTTCAAGGGGCTGGATCAGCCCCCCCACTATAGCTCCCCGACGGTGCAGTATACCTATGAGCGTGATTATCGCTTCAAGGCGGGGCAGCAGGTGAGCCTGACCACCCTGGATGGGCGGGTCGTGCTTGCCTACCAGGGATACGAGCAGCACCTGGCCTGGATTCGTGCGGGGGAAAGCGAACGGGTGAGCATCGGGGATGCGAAGCTGTGGTATGACGCTCCCAGGAAACGCTTCTATTTGCTCGTCTCGCTCTCTATCGAGACGCCTGCTCTCTCATTCGAGCAGTGCCAGGATGTGGTCGGGGTGGATGTGGGTATTCGCTCTCTGGCGGTGACTTCAACGGCGCAGGGACGGGCCAGCTTTTTTTCTGGGAAACGGGTCAGACACCGCGCCAATCATTCCGCACGATTACGCAAACGCTTGCAGCGCAAAGGCACTCGTGGTGCGAAACGCCGCCTGAAGCGCATCGCACAACGAGAGAGACGGTTGAAGTTGCAAGCCAATCACCGCATCGCCAAACAGATCGTGACACAGCATCCGCACACTCTCTTCGGTCTCGAACAGTTAACCGATATCCGAGAGCGAACAAAGCGACGGAAACGCAAGCGCAAGCAGAACGGCAAAGGGATTGAGCGAGTCTCACCAAAGGCGCGCAAAGCCAACCGCGTGTACTCGCAGTGGTCTTTTGCTGAATTACAGGCGCTCATCAGCTACAAAGCCGTGCTTGCGGGATCGCTTGCCGTCAAGGTGGATGCGGATTACACCTCAAAGGCGTGTCCCATGTGTGGACACACCGAGGATGCGAACCGCCCGCACAAAGGGTTGCTCTTTGTGTGTCAGAACCCGAAGTGTGGGTACCGGCTCCACGCCGATCTGGTCGGTGCAAGAAATGTGACGCTGAGGACGCTCCTGGTCCGGCAGGACTGGATCAGGACGGGATGTGTGTCAACCATCCCTGATGCCTCGGACAAGGAAGCCAAAGCGGCACGCCT
>JADBKA010000019.1 GCA_014896635.1 Ktedonobacteraceae bacterium | reverse complement strand
GTGCTCAGCAGCACAGCAACCAGCGCTGGCCCGACGCCCCAGAACAAGGCGATAAACAGCACCGGCAGCAGGAGCACCGATCCCGGAAAATCAACAGGTGGGAAAAAATAATGCTCCAGGAACATGATCAACAGGCCCAACGCGACGCCCAGCACGCTCATGGCATAGCCAATAAGAGGATGCCGCCACCAGGGCAACTGCGCGACATAGCGTCGTCGCCGCTGCGCACTCTGCTGGAGCCGTACCAGCGCAACGGGATGCTTCTGCTTCTTACTCCCTGTTCCACTCGTTTCACTGCTTGCCATCTGCTTTCCTCAAATCAACGCTCAGGTGTCCCTGAGAGAAAAAGCGGACTCATCAAACCCAATCCAGTTTACTATATCAGCCAGGGCAGGTAAACGCAAGCACGCAAAAGATGTTTTTTTGCAGACCTTCCTTCTGTTTTTTCTGCCTTACGTGGTAGCCAGGGCAGATGGCTTTCCCCTGGTAGTGTTCCATGATATCATTGCAGCAAGCAGAAAACCATACCAGACTACAGACACAGACAAACGGATTGGAATGCGTTATGCAACAGGTCGATGCTTTTACACTGGCTGCTATCGCCGATGAATGGCGTGCTCTTCTGAGAGGAGCGCGCATCGATACCATTATTCAACCCACCGAGCATGCGGTGGCAATCCAGTGCTATGCCCCTGCCCCGCCCGGACAGGCTCCAGCAACGGAAGGGAAAAATCGCTGGCTCTACCTCTCCGCCCACCCGCAGTTTGCCCGCGCCCACCTGACGGTGTGCAAACCCCAGAAGATTGTCAGCGAGCCGCCGCCGTTCATCATGCTCCTGCGTAAGTATCTGGAAGGAGCGCGCATCGAATCCATTGCACAGCCACGTTGGGAGCGTGTGCTGGAGATCGTCGCAGGCTATCGCAGCAGTCCTGAGAGCGAAGACAGAGTGCACTTTCGCCTCATTGCAGAGATCATGGGCCGCGTCAGCAATATCATCCTCTGTGACGAACAGGGCATGATCCTCGGCGCTCTCAAACGAGTCGGCCCGGAAATGAATCGTTATCGCGTGATCGCTCCTGGCGTCCCCTATGTCCCGCCTCCCCCACAGCGGCGTACACTGGCTGGCCAATCACTGCCGCGTCTGGAGCCGGGCAGCGTCACTGCTGCGCAACTTGCGCTCTGTGCAACAGCATATGCAACGGCAGTCGAATCAGAGCTGGGAGCCGATACAGCAACAAAACGGCGACACGCACCAGAATCCCGGCTACTCTGGCAACTGCTCACTGCTCACGTCCTCGGCTGTAGTCCCCTGCTAGCCCGCGAAGTCGTCTACCGAGCCACAGAGCAGTGTGAGATGTCCGTCGAACAGGCGAACGAGGCCGTGTGGGAGGAGCTGGCCTGGAATATGCGTGACCTGGCCAGCCTGTATGACACGCATCAATGGCAACCGCAACTCGTTGAATACGCACAAAACGAGAGCGCGCGCACGGATAAACCGAAACTGACACGGGATGCGCTCCTGCCAGCTTTTGCTCCTTACGCGCTGGAGCAGCATGCCGAACTGCCAGGCGTGCGCGTCCGCCACTATGCTTCGATGAACATGCTACTCGATGACTTCTTTGAGCAGGCCGAGTGGCGTGATGCTCTGGAGAGCTTACGCGCTCCGCTGCGCAGGGCGTTGCAGACGCAGCGCGACCGCTGCAAGCGCAAGGCGCAGGCGTTGCAGCAAGAACTCTCTAGCTTCGCCGAGGCCGCGCAGTATCGCCGGTATGGTGAACTGCTGCTGGCCCACCAGCATGAGATCCAGCGCGGGCAGAGCAACGCTACTGTGCCGGATATTTTTGCCGTGAGCGAGGATGGCTCCATGCCTCCGGTTATTATCCCGCTGGACCCACGCTTCGATGCTGTTGGCAATGCCAATCGCTTTTTCAACAAATACCACAAAATGCGCCGCGCCACCGAACTGGTGCCGGGCCAGATCGAGCAGAACGATGTCGAACTGGCAACCATCGAACAACTCCTGGCCGATCTCATGCTTGCTGAGACGCCTGCCGAGGTGGCGCTAGTCAAAGCTGAAGTGCAGGCAGCGGGCTATCTGCGTGGGAGAAGCAATTTGCTCGTTGAGAACAAAGTCCGCAAGGCCGCTAAAAAAGCCTCGCGGGGAAAGCAAACGGGAAAACCTGTGCCACCCGGCGGCGGTGTGCCACTCCATTTCCAGAGTCAGGATGGCCTGACGATCCTTGTTGGCAAAAATAGCCGGCAGAATGAAGAAGTGACGTTTCGTCAGGCTGCGGCCCACGATATCTGGCTGCACGCACGCGGTGCGGCAGGCGCGCATGTGCTGATCAAAGCCGCAGGGCGCGCAGTCCCGCAGCGTACCATCGAGCAGGCCGCCCGCCTGGCCGCCTACTACAGCGAGGCGAGAGAGAGCACCAGCGTCCCTGTCGATTACACCTTGCAGCGCCATGTGCGCCACATGAAAGGGGGCGGACCTGGTATGGTCATCTATGATCATGAGCAGACGCTCTATGCAGAACCGGCTCTTCTCTCATAGCAGCAGAGAAAACCAGGCAGGCAGGTCGAGGCAGAAGATCTGCCTGCCTTTCCCCCCCTTGCCAGAAAGCGGAAGTAATGGTACTCTCATCCTGCAATTATGCTGTTCTCTTGAGAAGGAGCGATTCTCTGACCATGACCCAGACGACAAAAAGTCCACAAAACTCTCTGCAAAAAAAAGGACGCCCGGGACAGCGGCAGCAGGAACGCCTGGAACGCCTGATGCGGCGCCGGCGCCGGCAACGCCGCATCCTCGCTATCATTGCCCTGGTCTTGCTCGCCATCGCGGCAGGCGCCGGCCTCTGGCAATACCAGAGATATACTGCTGCGCAACAGGAAGTGAAAAATAAGCACGCGACTGCAACCGCACTGGCAACGATTACACCAACACCCTCCGTCGGACCCGCCACTCCCCCAGCCGTCACCGGAAAAGCTGTGACATTGCAAGATAAACTGCAATACATTGATATCAAAGAAGGCACAGGCGCAGCGGTACAGAAGGGCAGTACCGTTTCCGTCCAATATACCGGCTGGCTGAAGGCCGATGGCAAGAAGTTTGATAGCAGCTATGATCACGGTGGACAACCGTTCAGTTTCACGGTGGGCCAGGGCCAGGTGATACCGGGTTGGGATGAGGGCCTGATCGGTATGAAAGAAGGAGGCACGCGCCGCCTGATCATTCCTGCCGCGCTGGCCTATGGGGCGCAGGGTTCTCCACCTGTCATTCCACCCAATGCCGATTTGATCTTTGATGTCAAAGTTGAGAGTGTACAGGCAGCTTCGTAAAGCTGCCCGCTTGCCCTTGACTTTTCCAGAATTACACAGTATACTCTTAACAATTTGAGGTCAATTCCCAGACATAAAGTAGAGAAGAAAAGGCACAGCATCCCTATGTCTACGAACAGGCGGCTACTGACTGCGCAATACATGGCACGACGAAGGGAGCGCCGTTTCCTCTTTCACGATGGGCCGGGTATCAACTTTCTGAGGAACAGTGTTTCTTCCTCACCCCGTTGATTCAGGGGTGAGGAATTTTTTTGACCTGTGGCATCCCTGGCATCCGCCAGTCGTCTATCAGAAGCATGAAAAAGGATGACCTGTCAAGCGGATGTTATTGGATTTTGCCTGTATTCGCGCAAATAAAGCAGAGCTGTCTGTGGTAGTGCCAGCAGCGGTTAGAATGGAGGAAGTGATGAGCCAGGTAGTCTCACGACTATGCAATGATCTTGGTATGATCAATGGTGACTTTGCCGGCAAAGATATTGTCTCTCTTGATCAATTTTCCAGGCAAGATCTTCAGCAGCTTTTCGCACTGACCGAAGAAATGAAACGGATTGCCGTCAATAACATGCCTTCTCAGATCCTCACCGGGCATGTCGTCTCGCTGCTTTTCTTCGAGCCGTCCAGCAGAACCTTCAGTTCGTTTGCAGCGGCGGTCAAACGACTTGGCGGGCAGACTATCGACATACAGAATCCGACAATGGTTTCTTCGCTGGCGAAAGGCGAATCGTTTGAAGATACCATACGTGTCTTTGCTGCCTACTCCAGCGCCATTGTGTTGCGCCATCCAGTCGCCGGCTCGGCGCACCTGGCCGCACAATGCAGCGGGCCTGTGCCGGTCATCAACGCTGGCGATGGCAGCAACGAGCATCCTACGCAGACGCTGCTCGACCTGTATACACTCTACGAAAAATTCGGCAGACTCGATCATCTGACCGGTCTGCTGGCCGGTGATGTGCTCAACAGTCGCACGATCCATTCGCTGATGCGCGGCCTCTCACTCTTTGAGCAGAATACTGTCTACCTGCTCTCACCGGAGCGCCTGCGCCTGAGCCGCGAGGAGTTCACGCTTCTGAAAGCACGCGGCCTCTCGCTCGTCGAAATCGCCAGTGAAGCAGACATTCCCAGGCATTGCGACTTCTGGTACTGGACGCGCGTGCAAAAAGAACGCTTCCCAGCAGAAGAAGACTACCAGGCAGTGGCGAAACAAATCGTTGTGGCGACCCCGCAGTTGCTCAACAAATACGCGGGTAAGGACATGATCGTCATGGACCCCCTGCCACGTGTCGGTTCTGTCGATCCGGCGCTTGATGCCGATGAGCGGGCCGTCTACCTGCGCTCGCAGATCAGAAATGGCATGTATACACGTATGGCTCTGCTGGCGCTGGTTCTTGGGCGGGCATGAAGAGAACAAAGGAGATTAGCAATACAACAAAAATGCCCTGAAATCTTGTTAAAAACTATTGCGAAAAAGGAGTAATGATGCGAAACTGTATGATGCAGGACGACATCCCTGCTGAAATATCTCTCCATCATGAGCTATTCACAAAGGAAGTCAGGCGCGGTGTGCTGCTGTTAGAAGATGGGACGACGTTTGAAGGCACCTCGTTCGGCTACGCGGGGGCAACAGCCGGTGAGGTGGTTTTCTGTACCGGCATGGTAGGATATCCCGAAACGTTGACTGATCCCTCGTACCGGGGCCAAATTCTGGTCATGACCTATCCGCTTGTCGGCAATTATGGGGTGCCGGACACGGCCCTGTGGGAGTCCGATGGTATCCAGGTCAGCGGGCTGATCGTCTCTCACTACATTGATACTCCTTCACATACGCAGAGCACGATGACGCTGGGCGCATGGCTGAAGCAGCAACGTATTCCGGCGCTGGAGATCAGGGATACGCGCCTGCTTACACAACATATTCGCAAACATGGCACGATGCTTGGTAAAATCGTGTTTGACAGCGATGTGCCATTCTACGATCCCAACCAGGAGAACCTGGTGGCCCAGGTCTCGACCTCGCAGGTTGTAGAGGAAGGGGAAGGCGAGACAACCATCGTGGTCATTGACTGCGGCGCCAAGCGCAATATCATGCGCAGTCTGCTCAGGCGGGGTGTGCGCGTGATCACCGTTCCCTGGAATTTCGATCTTTTCTCCGGTGAGCGTACCTTCGACTTCGATGGTCTCGTGATTTCCAACGGGCCGGGCAATCCGTGCATGGTCGAGCAAACCATTCAGACGGCGCGTGCAGCTCTCGCTCGTAAGATCCCGACGCTTGGCATCTGCCTGGGCCATCAGGTGCTGGCGCTCGCTGCTGGCGGCGCGACCCATAAGCTCAAATTCGGCCACCGCAGCCAGAATCAGCCCTGCCTGCTGTACAACAGCCAGCGCTGCTATATCACAACACAGAACCACAGCTTTGCCGTCAAAACGCTGCCGCCCGATTTTGTACCCTGGTTTACCAACGCCAATGATGGCAGCAATGAAGGCATGCAGCATATCACTGAGCCGTTTCTCTCCGTCCAGTTTCATCCAGAGGCGACTCCGGGACCAGTGGATACTATGTGGATCTTTGACGACTTTCTGAAGAGGGTAAACAACTGCGCATGAAACCGTTAAGCAAAGTGCTGGTCCTGGGAGCGGGGGCACTCAAGATTGGGCAGTCCGGCGAATTCGACTATTCCGGCTCTCAGGCGCTTAAAGCTTTACGCGAAGAGGGCATCTCGACCATCCTGGTCAATCCGAATATTGCAACCATCCAGACCTCGAAGCTCCTCGCGGATCGGGTCTACTTTCTGCCGGTGACGCCTTTTTTTGTCGAGAAGATTATCGCCAGGGAGCGCCCTGATGGTATTCTGCTCTCCTTTGGCGGCCAGACGGCCCTCAACTGTGGTATTGCGCTCCATAAGAGTGGTGTGCTGGAGCGTTACGGCGTGCGCATTCTCGGCACTCCGATCTCGGCCATCATTCTTACCGAGGACCGCCAGCAGTTTGCCGAGCACCTGCAAGCTCTTGACATTCCCACACCTCGTAGCCATAGCGCCACGACGCTGGAAGAGGCGCTGCACATCGGCGACGAGATCGGCTATCCGCTGATGGTGCGCGCGGGCTACGCGCTTGGCGGCCAGGGTTCGGGTATCGCGCGAGAGCCTGAAGAGTTGCAGCGTGTCGTCATGGGTGCGCTGGCCTTCGCGCCACAGGTGCTGATCGAACAATACTTGCACCATTATAAGGAAGTCGAATACGAGGTGGTGCGCGATGCCCAGGACAACTGTATTACTGTCTGTAATATGGAGAATATGGACCCGCTCGGCATTCATACCGGCGAATCCATCGTCATCGCTCCGAGCCAGACGCTGACTAACCAGGAGTATCATGCGCTGCGTGCGGCTTCGCTCGCTATCGTCAGAAGCCTGGACATTGTTGGCGAGTGCAATGTGCAGTTCGCGCTCGATCCCCACACTTCCCGCTTCTACGTCATCGAGGTCAATGCACGCCTCTCGCGCAGTTCGGCCCTTGCCAGCAAAGCCACCGGCTATCCGCTGGCATACGTTGCCGCAAAGCTTGCGCTTGGCTACAGCCTGACGCAGCTCACCAACCGTGTGACCGGTGTGACGCGGGCCTGTTTTGAACCAAGCCTGGACTATGTGGTGGTCAAAATTCCGCGCTGGGACCTGGAAAAATTCAAACACGTTGATGAAACCATCGGCACCGGCATGAAATCGGTTGGCGAGGTCATGGGCATCGGGCGTACCTTTGAAGAGGCATTGCAAAAGGCTATTCGTATGCTCGACCTGGATTTCACAGGCGTGACTTCTGAGAAGATCTTTGCCGGTGTGGATACCGTTGATATCATCACGCGCTACCTCTACACACCTACGCCCCGGCGTCTGTTCGCCCTGGCCTTCGCGCTGCGCAGTGGTCTCTCCGTAGAAGAGATCGCCGAAATCACCGGCATTGATGCCTGGTTTCTGTTGCGCATCAAACATATTGTTGACCTGGAACAGCAACTGCTGGCCGACCAGGATCTCTCAACCGGGCGTCTGCGCCTGCTCAAGCAGATGGGCCTCTCCGACAGGCGCATCGGTGAGTTGACAGGCAGAAGCGGACTGGAGATCCGTGCGCTGCGCCGGCAGCTTGGCATCATGCCCTCCGTCTTCCAGATCGACACCCTGGCCGGCGAGTTCCCTGCCGAGACCAGCTACCTCTATCTGACGTATAACGCGCAGCATCACGACGTCGAACCATATGGTGAAGCGGGCGTGGTGATCCTGGGATCAGGACCATATCGCATCGGCTCCTCTGTCGAATTCGACTGGACCTGCGTGAGCACCGTTGAGGCGCTCAAAAAATACGACAGGCGCTCTATCGTCGTCAACTGCAATCCTGAAACCGTCTCGACCGACTATGACACATCGGACCGGCTTTACTTTGAAGAGCTGACGTTTGAGCGCATCGCCGATATCTGCGAATTTGAACATTCCTGCGGCATCATCGTCTCTGCCGGCGGACAGACGCCCAACAATCGCGCCCGTGCGCTGCAACAGTATGGCTTTCGCCTGCTTGGCAACGATGCTGAGACGATTGATCGCGCCGAGGATCGCAGCAAATTCTCCGATTTGCTCGACAGGCTGCATATCAAGCAGCCGGAGTGGGATACGTTCAGCGATCTCGAATCGCTCAAGAGCTTCGCCGGCCATGTCGGCTATCCCGTTCTGGTGCGCCCGTCCTATGTGCTCTCCGGCAGTGCTATGAACGTCTGCTACACTGAAGAAGAACTGGTGCGTTACGTGCAGCAGGCCGTCGCGGTTTCGCCACAGCATCCGGTGACGGTCTCCAGGTTTATGCGCAAGGTCAGGGAGATTGAGCTTGACGCGGTGGCGCAGCACGGCGAGGTGAAGACACTGGTGATCTCGGAACACATTGAGAATGCCGGCGTGCATTCCGGTGACGCCACGATTGTGCTACCGCCGCAGACGCTGAATGCAGAGACGATGAGCAAGGCAGAGGCGGTCGGGCGAGCGGTGGCCCGTGCGCTGGAGATCACCGGTCCGTTTAATATGCAGTTTCTGGCGAAAGATAACGAAGTGTACGTCATCGAGATGAATCTACGCGCTTCGCGGACGTTTCCCTTTATCTCGAAGGTGACGGGCATCAATTTCATGGAACTCTTTGTCGATACGCTGTTCCAGCCAGAGATCCCGGCAGTAGCGGTCCCCACACCCGGCTTTGTGGCCGTCAAAGCGCCACAGTTCTCGTTCTCGCGTCTGACGGGGGCCGATCCGATCCTGCGCGTCGAGATGTCTTCAACAGGCGAAGTCGCCTGCTTTGGCGATGATCTGGAAGAAGCATACCTCAAGGCCATCCTGGCGACCGGCGGCACGATTCCGCAGAAAGGTGTCTTTATTAGCCTCGGCGGCATGGAAAAAAAGCAGAAGTTTCTGGAGAGTGCCAGGCGTCTGGCAAACCTCGGCATTCCACTCTATGCCACAGCGAAAACCTGCGCCTTCCTGCGCGAGCACGGCATCGAGGCGACTATGCTCTACAAGATCCACGAAGAGCAGGCCCCCAACGTCCTCACCTACTTCCGTGATAACAAGATCGACCTGGCAATCAATATTGTCGAAGGACACGTGAAAAAGGAGATCGACGACGATTATCAGATGCGACGGTACGCGGTCGATCACAATATCCCTCTGTTCACCAAGATCAAGCAGGCTCGCCTGTTCGTCAAGGCGATCACGGAAAAGCGCCTGGAAACCATCGCTATCAAATCGTGGAATGATTATCAATAAAGGGGGCCAGGAGGGGTTCGGGATTGTCCCCCCGAAAAACGCTTTTTTCTTGATTGGGAGAGGAAGGAGAAAAACACTATGCCAGCAAATACTACGATTGAGAACATCACCACCGATGTGCTCATCATCGGTTCTGGTGGGGCTGGCCTGCGCGCGGCTATCGCGGCGACTGAGGCCGGTGTGAATGTGCTGGTGCTCGCCAAAGAACCGCTGCAAGATGCTCATACTGGCTGGGCGATGGGCGGCATCAATGTGGCGATCAAAGCGCCCGCTACGCCTGAAATGCATTTTGAGGATACGATCAATGGCGGCTGGTATATCAATAACTATAAACTCGCACGTATCTTTGCCCGCGAGATGCCCGACCGCGTTCACGACCTGGAACGCTATGGCGTGCAGTTTGACCGCCTGCCCGACGGTTCCTACTTTACCTGGGCCAGCGGCAAGCAGACGGCGCCACTCAACCTCTGTGCAGGCGACTATACGGGACGTGAGATGATGCGCGGCCTGCTGGCAGAGGTTCGGCGATTGCATATCTCTTTTCTGGAACATCACTATGTCGCCTGCCTGCTCACACACGACAGCGACGTCTGCGGGGCGCTGGCTATTGACACTCGTAGTGGAAAATATACCGCCATCCAGGCCGGGGCAACCATCGTTGCTACCGGCGGCGGCGGGACTATGTACAAAATCAATACGAATGCGCCAAGCAATACCGGCGAGGGCTACGCCTGGGCGCTGGATGTGGGGGCCGAGCTGGTGGATATGGAACTGGTGCAGTTTCACCCGACGGGCATGGCCTATCCACCGGAGAAACGAGGGACGCTCGTCACCGAAAAAGTGCGTGGCAATGGCGGTATCCTGAAAAATAAGTATGGTGAACGCTTCATGCTGCGCTACCAGCCGCAGCGCCTGGAACTGGCAGGACGCGACGAAGTGACCAGGGCCATCTACCAGGAGATTGCAGAAGGGCGGGGAACCGAGCACGGTGCCGTCTACCTGGATGTGACACATTGGGAACCCGGCAAGGTTGAGAAGCTCATTCCTGACGTTTTTGCTGCACATATGGAAGTTGGCATAGATATTCGCAAGCAGATGATGGAAATATCACCTTCCATGCATCATATGATGGGAGGATACAACATCAATGAGTGGGGGGAGACCAACGTTCCTGGCCTCTTTGCCTGCGGCGAGGTGACACGCAGTGTGCATGGCGCCAATCGTCTCGGCGGTAATTCGATTGCCGAGGGTCAGGTCTTTGGGCGTCGTGCCGGTATGCGCGCCGCAACCTATGCACAGCAAGTATCAGCCGTCTCACCTGACCGGCAGGCACTCGCAGCCGGTATAGCACGCCTGGAAGCGTTGCTCAGACGGGAAAGCGGACCGCAGCCCGCCGACCTGCTGAGCCGCATCAAAACCGTCATGTGGGAGAAGGTTGGCATCATCAGGGACGCCGAAAAGCTCCAGCAAGCCCGGCAGGAGATCCAGCAGTTGCAGGAAGAAGCGCAATCGTTGCGTGCAACAGATATACGTGAACTGCAATCATGCCTGGAAATACAGGACATGCTGCGCGTGGCCGAGATCATCGTGCTGGCAGCGCTGGAGCGTAAAGAGAGTCGTGGCGCCCATTATCGCTCAGATTATCCGGCGACGGACCCGCAGTGGGAGAAGAACATCTATATTCGTCGTACTGAGAATGGGCAACTGGCGGTGAGAATCGCGCCCGTTATAAAGGAGTAGGTCAGGTATGAGCACACAGGTAACCCTGCTCGGCTCACTGGTGCTGCCTGACCGTATCGTTCGGGGCGCTCTTCATATAGTTGAGGGAAAGATTGAGCGCATTGAAGAAGGAGACGCCGGCGCAGCAGCGGGTGAGCGCGTTTACGACTTCCGGCAGCCGGGCAAATATATCCTGCCGGGATTGATCGAGGTACACGGCCACATGCGCGAACCCGGCCTGGAATATAAAGAGGATATTGCGCATGGCACACGCGCTGCCCTTGCCGGTGGCTACACCACCATCTTCGATATGCCCAATGTGCGCCCGCCTACTACCACTGTTCAGCGGGTCAAAGAGCAGATTGGACGCTATGCCGGTCGCTCGTTTACCGATTTTGCAATTAACATGGGGACGGCGCTGGAGCATATCGACGAACTGAGAAAGATCGACGGGGATCTGATTGCAGGTGTGAAGATCTTCACTGCTGGCCATGCCACCACGCCTACGACTATCCCGCGCCTGGGGGATATTGCGCGCATCTTTGAGATCCTGGGTGAGCGACGCATCATGGCGCTGTTGCATGCCGAGAATCAGGAACTCGTCGATTACTTCACGCGCAAGTACCGCGATGAGTTGCACAGAGACGATCCGGCAGTCTGGAGCGAAGCGCGCAATCGTTCGGTGGTGCTGACATCCGCGCTCGAAATGATCGCTCTGGCACAGCACTTCGGCGTCAAACTCTACCTGCTGCATCTCTCGACGTGGGAAGAGCTGGCCGCCGTTGAATTTGGACGCCGTCTCGGCGTCGAGGTGTATGGTGAAATCGCCGGCTACCAGCTTGTGTTTAACAGTGCTGACTACGCCACTGCCGGCAGCCTGGTTAATGTTGCGCCGGCCCTGCGCACACCTGAAGAACAGCAGCGACTCTGGCAACTGTTGCGCGAAGGCGGGATAGATGCCGTAATCTCCGAGCACACGCCGCATCTACTGGCAGAGAAGCAGAAGGAGCGCGTGTGGGATGTAGCTTCTGGTATGCCCGGTCTTCAGGAGACGCTGCCGGCGCTCATCAGTGGCTGGATCAAACGCTTCGGTAGTCAGGCACTGGAAGAAGGACTGCTGCGCCTGGCACAGGTGATGTCGCGCAACATTGCTCAGATCTTCGGCTTTACGCAAAAGGGAGAGCTGACTGCCGGGCGAGATGCCGATATCGTGGTTGTTGATACGGCGCGTGCGTGGAGGGTACAGCGGGAGGATCTTTTCACGAAGAATCGCTGGTCAGCGTACGAAGGCATGGAACTCACCGGCAGGCCCGTTGCAACTTTCCTGCGCGGTAGTCTGGTCTACCAGGATGGGAAGATTCTCGGCGATCCACAGGGACAGCATATAGTGAGGCAGCAACATGAGTGATCTGAACGATACAAAAATCATGCAGATGTTTACCGATACCGGGGCCATTGTCAGTGACAGCCATTTCGTCTATACATCTGGCCGGCATAGCTCTGTCTACGTGAACAAAGACGCGCTCTATATGCATACTCGCGTTATCTCCGCGCTCTGTGAGCTGATGGCACGGCCTTATAATGCCGATCAGGTTGACGTAGTGGTCGCCCCGGTCCTGGGCGGTATTGTGCTCTCGCAGTGGGTTGCCCATCATCTCAACGCGCGGCGTACGGCTGGTGAGACGCTGGCCGTCTATGCCGAGAAGGGGGCCGATGGGAGCGACAAACAGTTTTTCTTTGGGCGCGGCTATGCCGAGCAGATCCCCGGACGCCGCGTGCTGGTGGTGGAGGATCTACTGACTACCGGCGGCTCCGTGCGCCAGGTTGTTGAGCTGGTACGCAGCCTCGGCGGCAATGTCGTCGGCGTGAGCGTATTGTGCAATCGTGGCAATGTGCGGTCAGAAGCAGTGGGGGGTGTACCCATTCACGCGCTGATCACGCTTGATCTCGCCACCTACGCACCGCAAGATTGCCCGTTCTGCAAGCAGGGTGTGCCGGTTAATACACAACTGGGTAAAGGCCGGGCCTTCCTGGCACAGCAGCGAGCCACGCAGGAGGAAGCAAGCAGATGACAGAGCAGCAGGAGATCACGCCTGGAGCCGGCTTTGTCGCTCTGCTGGAGCGGCGCTGGCAGCAGCATGATACGCTGGTATGTGTCGGGCTGGACTCCGATTACCACCGTTTACCGGCGGCGGTGAAAGAGCATACTTCAGTTGAAGAGGCGATGTTTGCTTTTAACCGCGAGATCATCGACGCCACGCAGGATCTCGTCTGTGCCTACAAACCTAATGCGGCGTTCTACGAAGCAGCCGGCGAGGCGGGCCTGCGCGCACTCCGTCGCACAGTGCAGTATCTCAAGCAGCATTACCCGTCTATTCCTGTGATCCTGGATGCAAAGCGGGCTGATATTGGTAGCACGAACGCTGGTTATGTTACTGCGGCCTTCGATGTAATAGGGGCAGATGCTATTACCGTGCATCCCTATCTGGGAAAGGAGGCCCTGGCGCCATTTCTGGCGCGTAAGGAGAGGGGGATCATTGTGCTGGCGCGAACCTCAAATGCGGGCGCGGGCGAATTTCAGGATTTGCCGGTTGGTGAGGCGCGTGAACCGCTCTACCGGGTCATAGCCAGACATGTTGTACAGGAATGGAATGACAATGGGAACTGTGCGCTGGTGGTTGGCGCAACCTATCCTGACGAACTGCGCCGGGTACGCGGCATTGTTGGCGCTATGCCTCTGCTGATCCCCGGTATTGGTGTGCAGGGAGGAGAGATTGAGGCGACCGTCAGAGCAGGCAGAGACAGCCGGGGCCTGGGTATGATCATCAACTCCTCACGTGGCATCCTCTTTGCCTCTGCCGCCAATGACTTCGCGCAGGCGGCTCGCCGGGCCACTGCGCTGCTGCGCGAGCAGATTAACAGGTATCGCTGATTAAAGCGGTAGATAGTGTGCTGAACTCGAATCGGGCCGAGCTTTGGCATATTCATTCGTCACGGCGATGTTACTGTGACCGAGCGTATCGCGCACAACGGTCAGCGGTGCGCGATGATCAATAGCGTGTGAGCCGTGACAGTGCCGCAGCCAGTGGGGAGAGACCTCGGACCAGTTTGGCACGCCAGCACGCCTGGCGGCCTCGCGCACGATCAGGAAGATCGTCGCTGTGTCCAGACGCCTTCCTTTATAATATCCGCGACGCGAGACTTCCTGGCGCGATTGAAAGACGAACTCATCATCGCTAGCGTTCTCACGGATGGCCGAGAGCACCTGCCAGGAGTTTTCCGGCAGCAGGATGTGGCGCTGTTTATCGCCTTTGCCGATGATATCAAGCTGCACGCCGTCTGTGCGGCGAATGACGTTACGCCAGCGCAGATTGCAGAGTTCGGTGACGCGCAGGCCGGCGGCGTAGAGGATGTGCAGAATGGCATGGTTGCGCGGGTTCTGTTCCAGCAGGATCATTCTGTGTACCGTTTTTTCCGGCAAGATACGCTGTGAGATGGCCGATCTGGCCGGGGGAGGTTTGATTGCAGCCATTACATTGGCGGGGAAGAGTCCCACTTTGTAGGCAAAGCTGTAGAACGATTTGACGGCGTTGATGATGCGGCGCTTGCTATTGACTTCGAGATGCTTGATCTGGCCGCGACTGCCCATCACTTCCAGTTCGTCGAGGTGCTCACAGAAACTGACGGCGTCTTCCAGCGTCACGGCTGCGAGCGGCTTGCCGACGAATTCGCGGAAGGCTTCGATATCGCGGCGGTAGGCCTCTTGCGTATGGGGGCTTTTCTTGAGGCGTACCCACAGGTCGATGAGATGCTCCTCGGTAGCATCGTGGGGAACGAGCGCATATTCGTGCTGCATACCGGCTCTCTCTGTTTCAATTTTACGACTTCGAGATAAGTGTAGTTATCTTGAAGTCGTCCTCTGAAACAGAGTATACCACGATCTCCCCATCCCGGCAAGGGATTCTTCGCACGCGACGGCTAGTGCGCTCGTCGCCTGAGGGGCTCCCGTCCAGGAGGCTGCGACGGGCGAGGCCCTACATGGATGGTGGGGATCGGACGAGTCACTGCCTGATCTGCCGGGACGGTAATTTCCTCACCGTGATGGTATATCCTCAGCGGTGTGCCGGTGAGCAGACGATATGTCGCTTCCTTCGCCGTCACCTCGACGCGCAGGCGACTGCCGCGAAAAAGAATGCAAAAGCCAAGCCGTGTGATGGCAACCGGCAAACGGGGAGCGAAGATCAGCGCGCCGTTTTGCACGCGCATCCCTCCGAAGCCTGCCACCATGACCATCCATGTCCCTGCCAGCGAGGCCAGGTGGACCCCATCGCGTACATTACGCTCCAGATCGTTGAGATCCATGAGCGCCACCTCACCGAGATAGTCATACGCCAGCTGGAGCTGGCCCACTTCTGCTGCAATCACTGCCTGTGGAGCTGCCGACAAGGCGGAGTCGCGTACGGTGAGCGGCTCATAGTAGGCGAAGTTGCGCGCCTTCTGTTCCAGTGTAAAGGCATCGCCCCGTAGGTACAGAGCGAGTACAAGATCAGCCTGCTTGACGACCTGCCTGCGATAGAGATCGAAGTACGTGAAATAACGGAGTAGGGGATACTGGTCAGGTGAGGTATTGGCGAAATCCCAGACTTCGTGTTCAGTAAACGAATCGTCCTGGGGAGTGATACCGAGCCGTTCGTCATAGGGAAGATACATGCTCCTGGCGGCATGCTGCCAGCTCTCAGCCTCGTCGGCATCAACCCCCAGCGCGCGCGCCCTGTCGGGATAGCGTTTCGCTACCTCGGCCGCCGCATGCAGGTTAAGCTGCGCCATGAGATTGGTATAGACATTGTTATCAACCAGGGCGCTGTACTCGTCTGGCCCGGTGACGCCATCAATACGAAACTGCCCGGCGGCACTAAAGCAGCCAAGCGACTGCCAGAGCCTGGCCGTCTCGACGAGCAGCTCCAGACCTATTGTCTTCTCGAACTCGGTGTCGCCGGTGCTCTCGACATAGAGAGTCACAGCGTAGGCAATGGCTGCGTTGATGTGAAATGCGGCAGTGCTTGCAGGCCAGTAGCCTGAGCACTCCTCTCCTGCGATGGTACGCCAGGGGAAGGCCGCTCCGCGTAGCCCAAGCAGGCGCGCGCGGTCCCTCGCCTTGTCAAGAATCGAGTAACGCCAGCGCAGTGCGTCGGCAGCCGCACGTGGCGTGGTGAAGATGAGGACCGGCAGAACGAAGATCTCCATGTCCCAGAAAGTATGCCCACTGTATCCAGAGCCGGTTAGCCCTTTGGCCGCGATTGGCCGTCGCTCTCCCCGTGCTCCAGCCTGTAAGACGTGAAAGAGTGCGAAACGTAGCGCCTGCTGGATCTCTGGATCACCCTCAATTTCGATATCCGCGTGGGACCAGAACTCCTCCAGATATGCCCGCTGCTCAGCCAGCAATCCTTCCCATCCGGTCAGGCGCGCGGCAGCAATCGCGGCATCCACCTGGTCATGGAGCGCGGAACGCGAGCGCCGCCGCGACCAGCCGTAAGCAACGAATTTGACGATCCGCAGTCGCTCGCCCGGCTGCAAACGCGCGGCAACAGAGACACGCGCGATATCGGCGCTGCTCTCGGCTTCGACCACCCGCTCAGCCGGCCCTTCGATGATATGCTCCATCGCCGCAGCTACTCGCAGTCCACTGGCCTGTGTGCGATGGACCAGCAGCCCGATGGTGTCTCGCGCCTGGTGCTCTTCACTTATAAGAGGAGAAGCAAGCACTGTACCTGTGCGCGGGTCTTTCTCCGGCGTGGGCAGGGCCTCGTTCGCTACCAGCTCTGACTGCACAACAACCCGTATCGGCATATCAACCGCTTCTACTTCGTAGTGAATCGCGGCAATGGCCCGCTGCGTGAACGAGACCATACGCACTGACGATACTTTGACGGTGCGTCCCGCCGGCGAGGTCCAGCAAACCTTGCGGCACAGCACGCCGGCGCGTAGATCAAGCTCGCGCTCTTGTTCCTGGACCTCGCCGTATCGTACATCAAACGGTTCGTCGTCTATAAGAAGACGGATGAGCTTTCCGTTGGTGACGTTGATGATCGCCTGCCCCGATTCGGGGTAGCCATAGCCTATCTCTGCATAGGGCAACGGATGCAGTTCGTAGAAGGAGTTCAGGTAGGTGCCGGGCTGGCCGCATGGTTCACCCTCATCGAGATTGCCGCGCAGCCCGATGTGTCCGTTGGAGAGCGCAAAAAGAGACTCACTCTGTGCTAGAATGTCCAGTTGCAGACCTACCTCACGGATGCTCCAGTCCTCGATGACGAATGCTGAATGTTTGATCATCACTGCTCCTCGGCCAGAATACCAGCGATATTCTTTTTTATTTTTTATTTTCCTGTGTTTGATATGCATTAAGGGCAGAAATAAAGGAGAAGAGACGCTGAATGTTTGATCATCACTACCCCTCGACCAGAATGGCGACGCTAATCTGTCTGTCTGGCCTCGCCGTCCTCTTCGGCCTCATCGCTCTCATTGCTTCCATCGGCCCCATTGGTATTATGGATGGTTTCTCGCTGACGCAGAAATTCCTCTAAAGCAGAACGCCGAATGCGATAGCCACCACGCCTCCCCAGGTTTATCGCGTTGAGCTGCTTCTTCCGAATCCACTTACGTACCGTTTCGATGCGGACACCGAGTTCGTCTGCAACAGTCTCCACATCTAATAAGTCATCTTTATTCATCTTAAATCGCCTTACCTCTTAATACATCGTATATTATAACGTTACCTCCAGTTAAGGTCAAGGAATATTTCCCACTCATACCCATCGGTATCTTCAGAGTCATTTTTTCTCATCTTAATGCTTGTTTTAATCTCACAATTGATGTATAATCATGTTAGAACACCTCTGGTGAACTCAAAGGACCGGCCTTTCTGCTCTACATTGTATGCGAGTAGTGTGGCGAGCCGGGCGTTCACAGAAGTGAGACAACAGTACAACAAAGGAGTGTTGATACAATGGCGCAGGAGATTGAGATTGCGTGGGGCAAAGTTGCGTTTGTTCTCGATGATGAATTATTTCGGCGGGGCTACATGGATGGGCGAATCTACTATCGCCTTGATAGCGGAGATTGGGAGCCGCTTGATCCGTCGGTACGGGTCAAGAAGCGGCTCACTGCCACCGAGCTGATCAGTCAGATCTCATTCAAGGATGAGGAAGGACGCTATCAGCTCGACATGGGAGAGCCGCCCGAAAAGGTCGAAGAGGGCGTCGAGCGGCTATTAGGGGTGTTCGCCGGCTATCTCGCCGGTCCGCTCTATCCCGAGACGCCAGAGGAGCGACAGGAGCGTGAGGAGTTCTTTAGCGGCTCGATTGACGACGGAACGGAGTACACAGAATACAGCGAAGTCGAGACGGAAAGCGATGATGTTAAGGAATACAGCGCCGGCTGAGGGAAAGGCCAGAGAGCTTCCTCTTTTTTTAAAAAGAGGCATGGTAGAGTTACACTATTTTTATTTTTGACCAGTTATGAATACATGGTCAAATTATTATCTGGTCATAAGTATCCCGCCGGCAGAGGAAAAGTCAAGGGAGAATCACCCCAAAATTTGCCTATAGACCCCTGGACACCCGGCTTCTTCTCAGGTAGACTACGAATAGAAACGATGAACGAAGATCACTCCGATCTTCCCTGACGGAACAATCCCATTCTATAAAGGTGTGAGCATTTCATGACCCGCCGATATCACAGCCGCACTTAGACCGGGTATTGTCGCTCGCCTATTTCAAACCAGACCCTTGCCAGATCATTGTCTGTCCCGTTAAAATAGAACGTAAGTTCTAGTTTGAGAGTGAGTCAGGCGTGCGGGGTCACTATGAATCCTGATAGTCATAGCCATGTTGCCGCCGATGCGGCGCTCTTCCTGCATGCAGCGGAGTAGAAGAAAGGAGCGACTTATGCCGGTTCTGGAACAGACTGATGATAGAATTGTGCCGAAAAGCCTCTTACGCTACAGGCCCATCTCTGACGACGCTTTTACCAGCACAAAGAGTGGAAAAAGTAAAAGTAAGAGAAAGCAGGAAAAGAGTGTCACCGCTACGTCGCCGTCGCCGGTAGCTCAGCGTGCTTCACGCTCTCAGTCACCACTTCCGTCGAATGGTGCGGATGTTGCCGAGCTGGAGATCCCGGCATGGAAGCGCATCACAGCAGATGGAGAGGCACACGAAATACAGCAGCCTCAGGCAAAAGCCGGCACAGCCAGGCAGACAACAGTGAAAATAGCAGCGAAGACTCCCATCGACACAACCTATAGCGGGCGCCCGGTGCGTCCTGCCTCTCTTACTTCCCATCTTACCCCGCACCTTACACGTACGCGCCTCATGAAACGCTGGCTCCAACTACCTCCCGCGCCGCGCCTTTCTCTGCGGGCGCACCCTCTGCTCTATCTAGGGATAGGCATGCTGGCTATGTTTCTGCTCTGGCTGCTGGTCAGTACCTTTTTAAACTGGGCGAACACCACCCTCGATAATCTGCGCTATGGCTATCCCCGTACGTTCCAGACCGATGCCCGGGTCGGCCATCACGAACAGAGCGGCACGCCCAGTCATTTTATTGCAGTCAACCTGCATCGCCATATTCAAATTATCGAAATTGCTGGTGGTGATCCTGCCCACACCCGTATCTACACCGGGCCACAACTCTACGGCCCCAATGACGATCTCACCCCTGTCACCCTTTCTTTCGTTGATGTCAACGGAGATCACAGGCCGGACATGCTCGTCAACTTCCAGAACTCGCGCATTATCTTCATTAACGATCAGGAGAAATTCCGCCCGATTCTCCCCTCCGAACGCCCGAAAGCAGAGCAGGCACTCCAGCACATGCAGCCTTGAAGATGACCTGTATCATCAATATCCAGAGGGCCTGGCAAGCCCTCTGGCTCACGTATAATACGCCTGTCTCTACACCATCACCTTATTTACCCAATGATGCCTGTTGCTGGTGCTGCGCTGAGCTGATCTCATCGAGCGCCTGGAGAATGGCACGATACGAACCGAGAATGCTCGTCTCGATATAAGGGATATGGCGTTCCCGGCAGAACCGTTTCACCAGGGACTGTGCGGCGCGCAGGTGGTGGCGTGGCATCGTGGGAAAGAGATGATGCTCGATCTGGTAGTTCAGCCCTCCGTACCAGAAATCGGTCAGGATGCCAGCATGGATATTGCGTGAGGTTATTACCTGGCGGTGGAGAAAGCCGAGACGGCTCTCTTTTTCCAGAACTGGCATCCCCTTGTGATTGGGAGCAAAAGCCGATCCCAGGATAAATCCCAGGAACCCCTGGTTGATGGCAAAGAACAGGAGCGCCTGCCAGAATCCCAGGCTGGCGACCAGCAACAACGGTAACCATACCCAGTGTGCCAGCAGAAGCATAACTTCTACTACCCAGTATCTGCTGTATTTCCGCCCTTTTAGCAAAAATTTGACGCTAGAGCGATTCAGACCAAGCGATACCAGTGTCAATAGAGGAAAGAACAGCCAGATCTGATGTAGCATAATCCATCGTGCAAATCCTCTCTTCTGACTGGCGATATGCGGATTGAAGCTGATGCCGGGGATATCCAGGTCTGGGTCCAGGTCGAGCTGGTTCGGGTGGCTGTGATGCTGGTTATGCTTATCCACCCACCAGGTCTGGCTCATACCCAGCAGCAGGTTCCCTAGCAATAGCCCCGCCAGGTCGTTTTTCCAGGGCGTCACAAATCCCTGGCGATGACCGGCATCGTGGCCGAGGAACCCGATCTGGGCAAACACTATCGCCAGAAAGAGGGCATTCCCAAGCTGAAACCAGAGGTTTTTGATAAGAACCAGGGTAAGCAGACTGGCAAACAACGCTATCAGGGTGAGAATGATACGCCACGTATAGAGGTGTGGGTGCTTGTCTAAGAGGCCCGCCTGCTTGATGCTTTTCTTTAGCTCGGCATATTCATCGACTGCTACGGTTGGTGCGGGGAGAACCTGCTTCCCGCTCTCTGCTATGCTTTTCACTCAATACTCCCTTGATTGTTTTTCGTGATAATGGCTCAAAACATTTTTCCGTAAGATTGCATGCTCTGCGCCTGAGGGAGAGGACCGGGCAAGCATAGCAGACAACTGTTGCGGGAATCTGTCATAGCCGTATCCAAAAAGGAAATTCTTCTATCTTTTTGATACATTTCTGATACAGTTTTGTGTCACCAATATGAGGCCAGCACATTCCCTTTAAGTGAGGTATTTGGTTTTGCTTTTTATCCCGTCCGCGCCGCGTCACAACCGCGCGTCCCCTCGCTCGTCTCCCCAAAGAGAAACGTAAAGGAGCACCGTATGTTTACCGGTATTGTTGAAGCAACGGGGACGCTTATTCAGCGTGAACCCACAGCCCTGGTGATCCGCGTCCCCTCTCTTCTTACAGATGTTGCCATCAAGGATAGCATCGCCGTTGATGGCACCTGCCTGACTGTGACTGAACGCGGCGAAGACTGGTTACGTGTTGATACGATGCCCGAAACGCTGCGCTGTACGCGCCTGGGAACGCTTCAATCAGGAGATCGCGTGAATCTGGAACGCTCGCTGCCGGTTGATGGACGCATCGGCGGTCACTTCGTCCAGGGACATGTTGAAGCCGCAGTAGCTGTACTGTCAGTTGAAGAAGACGGCATCGCGCTGCACTGCACTGTCGAGAATCCGGCTCACCTGCGTCCTTTTATCGTTCCCAAAGGGTTTGTGGCGCTCAACGGCGTCAGCCTGACCGTCACCACCTGTGGGCCTGAGAGCTTCTCATTCGCCCTCATCCCCTACACGCGGCAGCACACCAACCTGGGCGAAGTCCACCCCGGCATGCTGCTCAATCTGGAAACTGACATCATCGGGCGTACCGTTGCCCACCTGTTGCACGATTCTACATGGCTCGATACGCTCAAGCATGAAGCATGAATAAATAATCAGGCCCGCCAGAGAACTACTGGCGGGCCTGGGAACCCGATCTTAACTGGCCTGCTCGCGCAGCGTTCCGCCGACGGTATCGGCCACGCGGCGCACGATCCGCTTACGAATATCGGCCACACGTGCATCGCTCAGATTGCTCTCCAGGCTTTCATAGGTGAGTCTGTATGCCATCGACTTCTTGCCCGCAGGCACCGGCTGACCCCGGTAGATATCGAACAGCTCGACATTGACCAGCAGCGGGCCGGCGGCCTTGCGCATGGCATCTTGCAACTGAGCCGCTGTTACGCTCTCATCGACCACAAACGCCAGGTCCTCCACCACCGGTGGATAGTTGCTGATTGGGCGAATCGGCTGCCGCAGCCAGCCTGGCTTTACCAGCGGCTCCAGCGCAATATCGGCCACATAGACGCGCGCTGCCGCTGGCACATCGAATGCCTGGAGCACCAGGGGATGGACCTCACCCATGATTCCACAGACTTCTCCTTTGATTTTGAGTTCTGCACAGGTGGGTGTGAAGCTCGGATGGTCACGCTTTGCCACGTACTCAACGTCGTCAGACGCGAGGCCCAGGCAGGCAAAGAGCGTTTCCAGAATACCTTTGAGGTCGAAGAAATCGAAACTCTCGGTCCCGGCCGGGTCAGTATGTACACTGAGAGGACGGCGCGTGCCGGTCAGCAGCAGGCTGAGGCGCCGCTCCTCCAGGGGACGTCGATCCTGCCCCCGCTCTGGCAAGTAAACACGGCCAAGCTCGAAGACCGCCAGGCGCTGGCTATAGCGATAGTTAAACGCCAGGTTCTCCAGTGCGCTGACCAGTAGCGAGCGGCGCATCAGCGGCGCCTGACGTTGAGCGGGTTGAGCAGCGTGATGAACTGTTCCTGCTGCTCGGTGGTGCCGATTGGCTGACGCCAGAGCTTATCGTGATTCTCTGGAGTGGTCAGGGCATAGTTGACCGTCTCTTGCAGACCGCAGCCAACCAGGATATCGCGTATTCGCTCCTCGGTCTCATGTTTCAGATTGACATGCGGCGGCGGCAGTTCATCGTCCATCATCGTTGTGGCGATATGTTCGTAGCCGAGCACGCGCGCTACCTCCTCACAGAGGTCGGCTGGCATCTGGAGATCCAGGCGATACCAAGGGATAGTACAGCGCAGCACCGGTTCTCCTGCTTTGACCGAGAGGCCGAAGGCGCCCGGCCCCAGTTCCTCGCGCGGCGAAGGTAATGCGGCAAGCACCTGGCTGGTGATATCCAGGCGGCTCAGGCTCTCAGCCACTGTAGGTAGATCAGTGTCCATACCGAGAATGCGGCGCATATCGCTGGCTGTCGTATAGACAACGCGCTGTTCCTGGGGAACCGGGTAGCTGTCAACCATGCCCGGTACGACTGTGCCGCCGGCATACTCACGCATCAGCGCGGCAGCGCGGCGGGCGGCGATAGCGTTGAGTGTAGCCGGGATGCCCCGCGTGAACCGCTGGCTGGCCTCGCTGTGCAACTTGAGCTTCTGTGCCGTACGCCGGTTGTTGATGCCATCGAACGTTGCAGATTCCAGCAAAATCGTGCGCGTATGCTCGTTTACCTCGGTTTCCTTACCGCCCATGACGCCCGCCAGCGCAATGCTGCCCGCTGTATCGGCAATCATGAGCATGGACTCATCGAGTTCGCGCTCCACACCATCCAGTGTCGTCATTTTCTCGCCTAGCCTGGCTGTACGCACGATGATCGTCGGCTTCGGCTGTCCAGACCGCTCCGCACGCTGCTTGAGCTGGTCATAGTCGAAGGCGTGCAGTGGCTGGCCCCATTCAAGCATGACATAGTTGGTAATATCAACGATATTGTTAATCGGGCGCATGCCTGCCAGGCGCAGGCGTTCCTGCATCCAGCGCGGCGAAGGACCAATCTTGACGTCCTGAATGATGACCGCAATATAGCGGTTGCATAGTTCAGGTGCAACAATCTCTACCGCCGCATAAGATGCAGCGTCCCTGCCGGCTGTCAGCGTTTCCTCATCTGGCGGCAGGTGCAGGGACGCTCCGGTAAGCGCCGCGACTTCGCGCGCCACCCCGATCATACTGAGACAGCGGGCCATATCGGTCGTGAGTCCCAGTTCGAGCACCTGATCGCCCAGGTAATCGCACAGAGGAACTCCGACGGGTGCGTCCTCCGGCAGCAGTAGGATGCCCTCATGCTCCTCGCTCAGTCCTAGCTCACGCTCGGAGCAGACCATACCATTTGAAGGGATGCCACGAATTTTTGAGGGTTTGAGCTTTTTCTTTGGCCGGGGACGTTCATCGCTGTAGGCGTCGATCAGCACCGCGCCTGCGCGGGCAAAAGCTACCTTTAGTGGGGGGAGTGACGCCAGCCCTTTGTATGGGAAAAGATTGGGTGCGCCGGTCACAACCTGCTCCGGTGTACCGGTGCCATGCTCTACGTCAACGAGCACCAGCCGATCAGCGTTGGGATGCGGCCTCACTGCAACAACCTGGCCGACCACGATAGTCGCCGGGTCCCACCAGTCGCCCTCGCGCCTGACATTCTCAACTTCCAGCCCGGCCATCGTCAGGCGATTCACTAGCTGTTCTAGCGACAGATTCAGATCTACATACGTTTTTAACCACGAAATGGGAACTTGCATACTTTCCTCTCTTCAATCGTCGGGTTTGCCATGTTTCGCTCAATTTAGTCGATCCGCTCAAGTAATCGCATATCATTTGTGAAGAGGTAGCGAATATCATCAATACCATACTTTTGCATTGCCACACGGTCTGGTCCCATGCCGAAGGCGAAGCCGCTGAATCTGACAGGATCATAGCCGCCGTAGTGCAGAACAAGCGGATTGACCATGCCAGCACCCATGATTTCGAGCCAGCCGGTATACTTACAGACGGCGCAGCCCTTCCCGTTACAGATGGTACAGTCGATATCGACTTCCACACTGGGCTCGGTGAACGGGAAGTAACTTTTGCGGAAGCGCATCCGGCGTCCCTCACCGTACATCTGTGTCACGAAGTTCGCCACCGTTCCTTTAAGATCACTGAAGGTGATGCTTTTGCCGACTGCCAGCCCTTCAACCTGGTAGAACATGGATTCTGAGCGAGCTGTGACCTGCTCATAGCGGTAACACTTGCCAGGCAGAATCACACGAATCGGCTCCGGCGCGTACTGGCGCATGGCGTGAATCTGGCCGGGGCTGGTATGCGTGCGCAGCAGCAGATCAGGTGTAGTGGTATAGAAGGTATCCCACATATCGCGCGCCGGGTGTCCCGGCGGCATATTCAGGAGCTGGAAGTTGTATTCATCGGTTTCAACTTCAGGGCTGTCATAGACCTGGAAGCCCATCGAGCGGAAAATGGTCTCGACTTCACGTAGTGTGCGTGTACTGGGGTGCAGCTTCCCCAGTGTCTGGGGGCGACCGGGCAGTGTCACGTCAATTAATTCACCGCGCGCAGCCTCAAGCTCGGCTCGCTCGATAGCCGCCTGACGCTCCTCCAATGCGGTTTGTAGCGCTGCTTTAACCTCATTTGCGACTTTACCAACCAGGGGACGCTCCTCGGGCGTGACGCCCCCCAGATTGCGCAAAATGCCGGTCAAGCGCCCTTTACGTCCCAGGTACTCGCTATACCAGGCGCGTGTCTCTTCGGTCGTGCTGGTCTGCCTAAGCGATGCCTCGGCTTCACGGCGCAGATCTTCCAGTTGCTGCTTGAGATCAAGATGTGCGAGATTGCTCATACGTCCTGTTGCCTCTCCTCTTCATCATACGACAAACTTCTCTCGATAAAAAAATGCCATAAAAACAGAAAGGCTGACTATTCGTCGCAGGGACGAAGTTGTCAGCCTGGATATGCTACCTCCGTGTTACCACCCTTGTTGAACGCAATGCCAGATCAGGCACGCTTCTACATAAGAAGCGACCTGCGTTACATTGGCGTTCCACTCATTTTGCCCGTTAACGGGGGACATCCGGGGCTGCCTACACAGGTCAGAAACTCGTTCAGCAGCCAGCTCAGGGGAGAACTTCGACCGGGGAGAGGGGAGCAGGCTTGCAGCCGGTGGCCTTCTCTCTCTGTACACTCGCGCCCGGTGTACTTTTCCCCTTCTCTGCCTTTTTCCAGTATGATTTCTCTTCTTTCAGAGAGAGTATGCCAGATTTGACGAAAAATGTCTAGAGGGCGGACATATAAACCCAACCACTATACTGTTTTCATCGCGCACGCAAGCCAGATCGGTGTGGGGCAGTTCCGACTCATCGAGCACCAGGAGTCTGATCTGAGAAGCTCAATATTTGATTCCGTGATGGGGTGATGGGTTGTGTGTACTGCTTCATAATTAATAGTCTTTGTGACTATATGAAATTCCTCAGCCATCGTGTTTATGTTTGGCTAGAGGAAAGACTCTGACGGAGTAAACGTGAAGAGTTGGCGAGAATGCCCAGGTCAGGCAACGATTGGGCCGCAGCAGCCAGAATCGGCGGCAAGATGCCCAACGCCGCGAGCGAGAGTCCTACGAAATTGTAGAGAATGGTGAAGGTGAGATTGGTTTTTACCACGCGCATGGTACGCCTGGCAATCATAAAGAGATCAGGAATCAGGTTCCAATCCTCTCGCATGAGCACGGCATGAGCCGCCTCGATGGCAATGTCCGTACCTACCACTCCCATCACAATACCGACATCAGCCTGCGCCAGCGCCGGAGCATCATTGACACCATCCCCGATCATGACGACGGTGTGGCCTTGCTCCTGCGCTTCTTTGACAATGCGGATCTTATCTTCCGGCAGCAACTCTGCCTGGTACGTGATGGCAAGGGAAGAGGCAAGCGATTCTGCCACCCGTCGATTGTCTCCTGTCAGAAGTTCAATTTTGCTGATCCCCAGCGCTCGCAGGCGCGAGATTGCGCTTTTGACCTCCGGGCGAGGGGAGTCCGCCAGCGCGATGATGCCAAGAAGAGTGCCTGCTCGTTCTACCAGGAGCAGGGTTTTGCCCTCACACTCGAAGGGAAGCGAGAGCAGTAACGAATCTGGTGCCTGGATCATGCGCGTACTGCCCACCGACACAAGTTGACCATCAAGCTGCGCTCGAATCCCCATGCCCGGCAAAGCTTCAAAGTGGGAGATGTGCCGGGGATGAATCCCATGAGCTTTTGCGTATTGCCGAACCGCCTCGGCCAGAGGATGCTCGGAATCCTGTTCAACACTGGCTGCGAGCAGAAGCACCTCTTCAGCAGAGCTATTGGCGACAGGCACGATATCAGTAATCTCTGGCTGGCCAACCGTCACAGTTCCCGTTTTGTCGAGAAAGACGACATCCGCTCGCGTGAGTGCTTCCAGGTATTTGCCTCCTTTGACGAGCAGACCATGTGAAGCAGCAGCTCCGATGGATGCCAGCATCGCAATGGGAGTCGCCAACGCAAACGAGCAAGAACATGCCACGACCAGCACCGCTGCCGCAGAGAGCGGATTGCGACTGATCACAAATGTGAGCAGGGCAATGGCGGCAACTAGAGGTAAAAAGTAGGCAGAAAAACGATCAGCAATCCGCTGGACCGGAGCACGATGCGCTTCGGCTTCCTCGACCAATGTGATCACACGTCCAAAGGTAGTTTCAGAGCCGACGTGTGTCGCACGTACCCGCAGACTCCCCAGTTGCGCCAGAGTGGCGGCGAAGACCCTGCTCCCCTCGCACACTTCGACCGGCAGCGATTCTCCGGTAATAGATGCCTGATTGACCGTCGCCGCTCCAGCAAGCACTTCGCCATCCACAGGAATGGACTCTCCAGGACGCACAATGACCGTCTCTCCAACCTTCACTTCAGCAATGGGGATCACCTGTTCAATTCCATCGCGCTCCACTCGCGCTGTCTGAGGGGCGAGGGCAGTGAGACGCTTGATGGCGCGCCGTGAACGCCCGGTGGTGAACTGTTCGGTATAGTCACCCACACGCATGAAGAACACGATTACTACAGCCGTCGGCCATTGTCCAACGGCCAGCGCGGCGACAACTCCCAGGCTCATCAATGTATGGGAAATAATCTGGCGGCGCAGGGCAGCTTGAATGACATTCAAGAAGATGGGATAACCCGCCAGCAGAACCAGGCCCCATCCAATGTGCCAGGGAACCAGATCAGTAATCCGCTCAAAAAGACCAAGCCACTCGCCTACGATCACGACAAGCAGCACCACTCCCACGACGAGGCCAAAGAGCATGAGAATGAGACGAGTAAAATTGCGAAGACGCCTGGTGTGTTCAGGTTCATGTTCGGAAATTTCCGTTTCTGGAACGCTGTAGCCCGCATCCTTCACGGCTTTCCGCAGGGCTGGCAAGTCAACCTGTGCCGGGTCAATGCGCAGCAGGGCTTTTTCAGTCGTCAAGAACACTTGAACGTCTTGCACGCCAGGAAGCGCGGCAAGAGCCTGCTGGACATGCTGGCTACACTCGGCACAATCCATTCCCGCAATCGGCAATTCGAGCGTTTGCCCTTTTTCAGACCGTGCAGCACTCATCGTCATCTCCCTTCGCTGCAAAGTTGGGATGTGCTTCGGTATAGTTGGTACATTCATACATACCACGCGCAATGTCGCGCACAATATCCTCCGCGACGCGCAACAGCTCCGCAACCCTGGGATGACTCAACTGGTAGAAGGTGTAGCGGCCCCGGGATTCCGATATCACCAGATCACAGTCAGAGAGACAGCGCAGGTGATTCGAGACATTGGTGCGCGATAATCCGGTCTTCTCGACAATAGTATGTACTGGCAGTGGCCCCTCTCGCAGTGTCTCTAGAATGGAGAGGCGAGAAGGATCGGCAAAACCTCGATACAGTTTTGCTTTCAGCGCAATCGCCTGCGCCTGCAATGTTGGCATAGAAAGCCTTCCTTATACGTTAATACGTCAGCAAGTAGTGGTATACTAACATACAAAGAGACGTGTGTCAAGCTGCTCTCATCGAATGGGAATGAAGTACAGCAACGGAAGCCGCCTCGTAAAACGAACTGATACTACCGCAGCAAGTCTGATACAACCTCAAACTGGGGAATTCCGTAGATGGGGATAAGTAGTGACTGTTGTCTTCCCCATAAGCTGAAGGGAGTGAAAAATGGCCGTCGAGAATGTTTCGCGGATTCAGCAGATATACCGACAAAAGGTGTATTTCTATGATATAGTTGATTTACCATTCAGAGCACTGCGCCGCAAATCCGTTGCGCACCTGGCGCTTTTTCCGGGTGCCGTGGTACTTGATCTCGGCTGTGGGACAGGACAGAGCTTTTCACTGTTCGAGCGACTGATCGGGCCGGAAGGGCGCATTATCGGCGTTGATATCTCACCGGAGATGCTCGCACGCGCTCAAGAGAAAGTGACGCGCAATGGATGGCGCAATGTGACGCTCATCCAGGCAAACGCTGAATCGCTCCATCTACCGCCTGAGTCCGTTGACGCGCTGCATTGCTTCGATGTACACGATATTATCATATCACGGCGAGCCATGGAGCGGGGAGTCCATGCGTTGCGGCACGGCGGTCACTGCGTGATCGCCGGACCGAAGCAGACCAGCAGGTGGCCCGGCAAGCTAGTGACGCGCCTGTTCACTTCATCGTTTGTCAGCGATATTACCCGTGCTGCCACTCCCTGGACAACGCTGGAAGACTTGATAGGACGCCTTGAGTGCGAGGAACAATGGGGCGGCGGGCGCTACATGGCCTGGGGAACACGACCATGATGGGACCAGAGCACGATACTGGTAGATGATGCGGCAGGAGCAATCCTGCCGCACTCGCAGCCCTTTACTGACCCTGATCCCAGACAAAATGACTGATAGTCAGCTATTTTGCTTGATCAGATGGAGCAACTACCTGCAAGACCTCGCCCGGCTGCAAGCATGGCACCTCTGTCATCTTATGGTTATGTCTCACAGATGAGCGATGAGTATTCTCGGCTTTTTCAGGAGCTAAACGCGCCTCTTGCTTCGCCTGTTTTCCCGTGCTGGGAAACGGGATCGCGGGTATCGCGCAGTGTGGCAATGAGTAACGCGGTCAGAGCAATAAAGGAGAGGCCGGAACTGGCGGCGTGAAAGCTATCCCAGGCATCGCGGGCCTGTTGCCAGGTGGCCGGCAGTGTCTCAGGTGTCCAGGTAGCAATCTGCTGGTTGATTGGATTATTACCGAAGGCGAACAGGGCCAGCATGCCAGCGAAGCAGATGGCTGCGACCAGCGTCAGGCTAAAAGCCGTGCGCCGCCCACGTAGCAGGTAGAGCAGCACGAGCGCCGAGGCCAGGCCACCAACTTCGGCTATGCCGCCAATAATGGCGAATCCACCATAGAACGTATGCTGCATGTTCAGCCACTCGGCGCTGCTGAGCATACGCTTGGCTGGAATTTCCAGGTCATGCGTCAGCGTCAATCCAAGTGTGAGCGCAGCACAGATCAGGCTGATAAAACGTAATGTTTTTAGAAACATAGAATCTCCCTCTCAAAAAGGTACTGAGGTGCTCTGTTCCTCATACATCTGCCGATTTGTGAGGATGAGAAGAACAATCCGTCCTCTCTTTTCTTACGTCAGAATGTATGATATTGTTGTAGCAGAGAACCATTGCAGGAAGCAGTTTCGATCACACCCGAACAACAAAAAGGAGATCTCTGGTGGCAGCATCTATTAGAAACGGCGAACAACACACGTCAAGGCCGCTGTCCAGCCGGCTGCAACTGATTCTCCCCTCGGCCATTATGCTCATCGGTTTTGCCTGGCTGAGCATCGAGGGGTATCTCCTGAGCGTGCAGACCGGCAAACAGCAGCAAGATACCACCCTGTCCATTGCTCGCAGTGAGCAGCAAATGATTGTACTGATGGAACATCGCAAAAAGATTAATGATCTGATGCTCCACGAAGACCTGCAAGAAGCGCAGGCTGGCTCGACGGTACAACTGGCCGCCCAGGTGGCAACCACTGATGCCTTGCGCCAGCTTGACAATAATGGCAAAGGGATACTGGTACATTTCCTTTACGAGAACGGGCTGGTTGAAGCCTTTGCAGCCGTTATTACGTTCAATAACCATGATTTGCGTGGTGCCAACCTGCGCAATCTCTACCTGACAGAGATCTCGTTTTTCGGGGCCGATCTGCGTGGAGCTGATGCACGCGGCGCCAATCTGACTTACTCCGACCATGCCTACGCCAATTTCAGCAACGCGAATCTGGCCGGCGCCGATATGCACGCAAGCGATTTTAAGAACGCCAATTTGAGCGGCGCCGACCTGACAGGAGTGGACCTGCACGACGCGAGAAATCTGTCTCAGGAACAACTGGCAAGAGCCAAATCGCTGAAAGGCGCTATTATGCCCGACGGCTCCAGGCATCCCTGAATTTCTCATCTTCATTACAGCGATCCAGCGGTTACTTCCGAATCATGCCTCTTCGAGGCATCGGTAACTTTACGCACTCTACCTCGAAGCCGTACTGCAAACAGGACCAGCAGGGCATTCATGAGCAGTCCAAGCACGATCAGGCCCACGCGATCAACGAGAGTCGGCGTGAGGTAGAGTACACCGAAGAGCGTGTGCGCGATCAGTGCTCCGGCAGCCAGGGACAGGTTATGCAGATCATTCCAGTCACGGGACTGTACCCAGCGTGAGATGAGCCAACCTGCCAGTGCCGCTACCAGCAATGCGCTTCCCAACGGAATCAGCATGAATGTGCCATGCGCAAGCGCCGGAACTGCATGTTCAAGCTTGATCAACAGAGCCTGCCAGGCATAGCCGGCGATGCCGGCAACCAGCAGCACCAGCCAGGGCGAAGGCGCACTGATCTCACGCCGCTGCCGGGGCGTCCCCGGGGAAAGCCCCCCCAGCGCTACCCCTCCCAGCGCCATGACGACGAGCACAGTCAGTCCAAGCAGGACAGGCGGTGCCCAGTAGCCATGTGAGACGAAGTTCACGGTGATAAAGCCAAGCAACGCCACGCCGAGCGCATAGAACAGGCCGGTAACGACAAGGCCCACACGACCCAGGTAGGGTGTGGTGCGTTGCGCCGGAAAAAGCATCTCGGTGAGTAGAATCGGCAGAGCCACACTCCAGACCATATGATAGCCAGTCGCCCAGATGCTATACAGGCCATTGATTCCCAGAACGCGATCACTCCAGGGTGATGCGCCAAAAGGTAGAGGATTAAAGAAACTTTGCAATGCCAGACCTTCCTCAACGATCCCAAAAGCCGCTCCCAGCAGCAGAACGCTCGCCCAGCCACGCCCACTCCGCCGCACCAGCTCACGGATGAACAGCGCGCCGCCACCGTAGAGCGGTAGCAGAACAAGCAGACTGGCGATTCTACTGATCGGAGTCGAACCCCACAGCAGTTCGGCTATGATTGGTGCTATCAAGACAAGGGTCAGCACAGGAAGAAATCGACGCATTTTCTAAACTCCTGATAGGTATTCGATGTTTTTCACAACTATTTCCATACCACAACTTGCTCTATGTACTTTACGCGAGAATACATCGTTGATAAAATGTCGCCGCTCACGCCGGGCGACCAGTTCAATTGGATTCTCCATTGCTGCAATGGTCTGCTGTGAAGTATACGGTGCAGGCAGATTGGCAGGCATCGGCCAGAAGGATGATCAGGGGGATGAATTATGACAGCGCAAGAGGGTGAGGATCTCGTGGCAGACACTCAAAAAGGCACCGGCATATTATGCACAAGCACTGAAAAAGTCAGAGAAAAAAAGAAGCAAGGCAGCGGGCTGTGGCATGACAGTTGAAATACCGACCTATGATCTGAATAGAGAGAATCCTGAGAGAATTCTCATAAATATATCCGCAACGTTGCGGCTATGAAAGGACAAACTTATGTGGAAAAAAGTTATTGTTCTGCTTGCTGCTCTGGCTGTTTTCACGCTGCTCCTTGGCTCATGCGCGGTTACCAGCGCACCGACGAGTAGTGGTCCTACCGTGCATATGGGACAGACAGATTTTATCGAGCACTCGGTGACGCTTCACAAAGGAGACAAGTTGACACTCCAGGACAATGTGAATTCCACCCACATTATCACCAATGGGAGCTGGGTGAACGGCAGTCCTCAGCCCAAAACCGAGGCTGGCGCTCCCACAGTCAATGTCACGATCAACAGCTCAGGTGAGAGTACCGCTATCGGTCCTTTTACCACTGCCGGAACATTCCATCTCTACTGCACAGTCCATCCAGAGATGAACCTGACGGTTGTTGTACAGTAAGAGACAGCTTTACTGATCTGCTGGCAGTATCAATATCAGCCCCCGCCGACCAGCGTGACGATCTCTAGCATGTTCTGCTCATGCAAAGTGACCTGCGCGAAATCGCTGCGCGGCACGATCTCGCCGTTCAGTTGTACCACAACGTAATTTGTAGTAATGTTGAGCTGGCGCAGGAGATCGGCAACCGTGCTGCCAGCAGGGATGCTACGAGGTTGACCGTTGGCAACGACCGTGATACTCTCTCCCACGTTCTGTTGTTCCATAGAAGCAGTTCCTCCGGGTTATAACCCGATA
>JADBKA010000334.1 GCA_014896635.1 Ktedonobacteraceae bacterium | reverse complement strand
GATTATCGCACAATTGAAGGTTGCAATGCAGTTGAGCGGCGCAGCCAGCATTGCACAATTGCGCGAGTGTGATGTTGTGGTACTGGGTGAAACACGCGAATGGTTGACTTTGCGTGGATTTGAAGATACACTGAAACGGATGGCACTGCGCCGGCGGCATCTGCGAAGCCAGCCGCGCACACCCACCGGCGACCGCAACGATCAGCCATAAGACACGGCGTTACCGTACAGGGAGAAAAGTATGTCGAAAATTACGCTTTTTACAGGCATCATCTTTGCCAGCATCTTTCTCATCAGTTTCATTGCCGCGCTTCTCGATCTATGGCTACATCGCAAGAATCTGGGAGGATATCCCCGCCTGGGACAACTCTGGCGCAGGGAGCTATGAAGCGAGGCATTGTCTCAGTTCCTGTGGCGTATTGACATTGACAAACGAGCGCAGCTGCGGATCAATCGCACGCAGCTGTGCTTCGTCTATATAGCGTATCGTTGCAACTTCCAGCAGCGAGCGCGGATCGCGTCGCCCGCTCCTCAGGCGCTCTTCAATCAGCGGAAGTAGAGAGCGTGGATACACAGCCAGCAGAACCTGCGGCACCTGCTCCACCACCGGCACAATCATCTCTTCGCCGACAGCTTGCGCCAGCAGAAACGAGACTATTGCAGGCTGCACAAAAGGCATATCGACTGCACAGACCAGCGCATGTGTAGCTTCTATCGCGGCCAGGCCACTGTAAATACCCATCAGCGGGCCGATCCCCGCTTCTCGGTCGGTAATCACATGCACGCCAGGCAGCCTGTATGTGGCGGCCTGAACCGCATCACGCGCGACGAGCACGATCTCACTACAGCAGTCCCGCAATACAGAGACAAGATGATCAACAAAAGTGACCCCTGTTTCTCTCGTTATATCGTGTTCGCCGGTGACAGGATGACCGGGCCAGGGCAGCAGTGCCTTGTCCCGGCCCATGCGCCGACTCTGTCCACCGGCCAGAATAATCGCTGCCGTTGTCACGCCCGTCACGCTGCCCTCTCCGCCTTTGCATCCATCACACTACCTGGAACCGGCCTTTGCTTTACGCCTGCTTCCCTTTGTATTCCCTTTTGCACTGCTCTTAGGAATGTATTGCTGGCGATTCTGCCACGCGATATGATTGGCGCGATCTTTCGGATACTTCGTAATCAGGTACCTGATCCATAGCCCGGCCCAGACCAGCAGGCTAAGCAGCCAGAGATACCGCCAGAAGCGCCAGGCGAAAAAATACTGGTCCATATAGACGCGCGCGAAAACCAGAGGCAGAGCGATAAAACAGATAATAGCCAGCCAGCCGAGATAGCGGTCCAGCATATATTTTTCTATCGGCCTGTCCTTGACAAAACGCTTGCGCCCTTCAACGGAATAATAGAATGCGATCAAAAGGCCCGCGCCGGCGAAAATGAGCCAGGGCCAGAGAAAATGGAATGTTTCGGCCTTTGACATGCCGGCATTGAGTCCGGCTGTATAGGGATCGTCGAATAGCCAGTGAAAGAGATCAAAGCGCATGCACTATTTGCTCCTTCTTCGTGTATCCACACAAGCGCAGAGTTCCATCATGATGAAGACTGTCGATAATGATAGCATGGATAGGCCGGGGCGTCCAGTGGTAGAAGAGCTGACAACTACCCGCAAAACGCTCTCGACACCTGCCAGGTCCATCCTATATAATAGGACACAATCCTACCACAACTTCAGCAGGCGGAGTCGAACGGTGTTCCCACACAGTGGGATGAAACCAACAGTCCCTTTCTTCTCCATTTCCTGAAAGCTGGCATGAACAATCCCAAACACGCTCCTGTACCAGGAACAAGGGCTATTTCTAAGGAGAGCACTGAAAAAAGCATGAGACGACTGGCGATTCTGGCAGAAGGCTCTTTCGAGCTACACTATGGCAAAACGGCGACGGGCGTGATACGTTATGGCCGCGATACAGTCGTGGCCGTGATTGATAGTACAAAGGCCGGTCAGGACGTCGCGCAGGCGCTTGGCGTTGATCTGGGCAAAGGTATCCCGGTGGTACGCAATATTTATGAGGCGCTGGCACACCAGCCCGACGCGCTCTTGATCGGCATTGCGCCAAGAGGTGGTGCGCTGCCTGATGCCTGGCGCTGGCAGCTACTGACGGCGATAGAGAACGGCCTTGACATTATCAGCGGCCTGCATGTCTTTCTTTCCAAGGACGAAGAACTGAGCACAGCCGCCTCCCGGCGTGGCGTGACCATCTGGGATGTACGCCGCCCGCCCGCACGGCACCGCGTCGCTGGCTTTATTCCCCATCGCACAGGCAGCCACACCGTTCTCATGGTCGGCTCGGATTGCGCAGTCGGGAAAATGACTGTGGCCCTGGAACTCGACCTTGAGGCCCGCCGGCGCGGCCTCAATAGCGCCTTTTTGGCAACCGGCCAGACCGGCATTATGATCGCCGGCGAAGGAATCCCTGCCGACCGCGTGATCAGCGATTTTCTCTCCGGTCTGATGGAAGAGCAGGTGCTCGCGCTGACCGATAAGCACGACTGGGTGTTTGTCGAAGGACAGGGCGCGCTTACTCATCCGGCTTACTCGCCAGTCACGCTCGGACTCATACACGGTTCCATGCCCGATGCCATGATCCTTTGTCACAAAGTGGGCGCTACAACCATTGAAGATTACGAAAACTGCCCACTGCCACCGCTAAAACGCATTATCGAGATAAACGAAGAGGCCGTGAGCTGGCTGCGTCCCGACCGTAGCAGCCGGGTCGTGGGCCTGGCCCTGATCACGGCTGGCATGAGCGAGGCAGAAGCGCACGTCGCTATACAACAGGCGGAAGAAGAAACTGGCCTGCCAGCAACGGATGCTCTACGCTTCGGAAGCGGTGTGTTGATGGACGCGCTGATCAGGCATTTCGCAGGCGAGTGATACACTGATAGGGGTTGCATACGGGCGAGAAAAAAGGGTGACCGATGGGGCTTGAACCCACAACCGCTGGAGCCACAATCCAGAGCTCTACCGATTGAGCTACGGCCACCACACATGTATCTCGAAGACACTGCTAGTATAGCGAACCTCTGCATCCTTGTCAATAGCCAGATCACACTTTCAGAACAGGCGCCCTTGACAATGACAGGTCCCTGTCCTACACTGCCAGTAGGACAGAAAAGAGAGATACGCTCGCTTTTATACCTCTACAGGTCATAAGCAAAGGATAGTTTCAGGCATGTCGCACGCACCTAAGAGCATCTCAGAAGAAACAGAACGTCACGAGCAGATGAGCAGCGCCGAAAGCGACCTGGCGCAACTGCCACAGTTGCCCCCCGGCATCGTCATCGCCGCGCCTGGGAAAACCCCGCGCCGCCGCACCCGCTGGCCTGATGCTATCGACGTCATCTTTGAGAAAGATCCCGCCTGCGCTAACGTCTTTGAAGCCCTGCTCTACCCAGGGCTGTGGGCTATCGCGTTTCATCGCGTCGCCCATGCTCTCTACAAGGCACGGATTCCTTTCTTCCCACGGATGATTTCTATGCTCGCGCGCTTCCTTACCGGCGGCATTGATATCCACCCCGGCGCTCAGATTGGGAAACGCTTCTTTATTGATCATGGAGCAGGCGTTGTAATTGGCGAAACAACGGTTATCGGCAACAATGTGATGCTTTACCACCAGGTCACGCTCGGTGCCACTGGCTGGTGGCGGCCCAGTCCCGGACGCAAGCAGAAGCGCCACCCGACGATTGAAGACGATGTAACCATCGGTGTCGGCGCAGCTATCCTGGGACCCATCACCATCGGCAAGGGGAGCCGCATCGGAGCAATGGCGCTGGTTCTGGAGTCAGTGCCGCCCAATTCAGTTGTGGCTTCCAAGCCGGCAGAGCTACTGATGAAGAGCGGCGAACCGCTTGAACAACATCAGGAACTGACACAGGGCTGGAGCGGCAAAGATCCCTGGGAAATGGATTATCAGATCTAAGCAGAGCCTTTCTGACGCCAGGCTCTGCCTAGGGTCTGTTTGCAAAAGCGCTTGACAGCGATTTTTGGATGCGCTTCTCAAGCCGGCTGAAGATAATTTGCAGACACGCCCTAGTGCTTTTTCAACACACCTTTGAGGGAATGGGGAAAAAGCGGGGACACCTCC
>JADBKA010000018.1 GCA_014896635.1 Ktedonobacteraceae bacterium | reverse complement strand
GCATGGGGTGTCCCCATTTCCCCCTTTTTCTCAATTCTAAGGTCCACCTCCTTAGTGTAGAAGCAAGAGACCTGATAGATTTCGGGGGGCCTCCGAAAACCCGTTTTTTCCCCGAAAGGTATGGGGAGAAAACACCAGGCCACTTTTGTTCTACAACAAAAAGAACCAGGAAAGGTATGAACTTTATAAGGAATTTTGAGCGCATCAAGCGCACGCATTGCCTGAGTGCGTGGTCCTTTAGCCATCTATTTCCTCACGAGCGGAGAGGAGAAGGAAGGGATGAGTCCTGGTTTGCCGGCTAGAGGCTCTAGAGGCTGGCGACCGAAAGCATGGGCTGCATAGTCTCCAGTTGACGCTCCTCCTCCCTGCGTGCTACGCTGGCCTCAACGAGAGCTTTGAAAAGATTCAGCCAGGCGGGATGTTCAGTGTAAAGCTCTTCGGGATGGCACTGCACAGCCAGCATAAAGCGGTGTGCAGGAACCTCCAATGCCTCGGCCACACCATCCTCGGCAGTCCCGCAGATCGCCACCCCATGCCCAATCTCCTTCACGGCCTGATGATGCAGGCTGTTGACCGCAATTTTGCGCGTGCCGAGGATTTTTTCCAGGCGGCAACTCGCCTTGAGGTACAGGTGATGAATCAGCTTATTGCGCGGCAAATCCCAGTTGGCATGGCGCAAACTGGCTGCCTGTTCAGCACTCAGATCCTGGTAGAGTTTTCCGCCCAGCGCCACATTCAATAATTGCATACCGCGACAAATACCCAGCGTTGGAATATCATTTTTGAAAGCCCATTTTGCCAGTGCTAATTCTAATGCATCAAGATGCGGATTTGTCTCACCCAGCAGCGGGTGAGGTTCTTCCTGGTAATAGCGTGGATCGACGTCGATGCCACCAGAGAGCAGCAGGCCATCCAGGCGGGGCAACAGCGCCTCCAGCGCCCTGAGATCTTCCAGCACGGGAATCAAGATAGGAACACCACCGGCTTTTTCCACAGCGTGCGTGTATGATCTATTGTTGTAATAGATGGGCCGATCTGTCTGAGCACGTAACCCTGCATGACAGGGGATTCCGATTAATGGACGCATTACCAGTTACTCCTTCAAACGATAAAAATGATTTGATCAGGAACAGACCTGTATTATCAGACTGTCTATCCCTTTTTCTGGAATAATAAAAAAAGCGGAACGCCTGTTTTCGCGTCCCGCCGGATAAATGCATTTAATCAACTACTCTGCGAAACGCGCGCGCCTGTAAGCATAAGTACAAGCATATAGCCCATAAGGCAAACAAAACCGGCAAGCTCCAGCCAGCGCTGGAGCCGGGTAATCATGAGAGTATGCATTGTACAGATAAGACGCCGCTGTGCCATCGCCACTTCCTGTTCAATTGTTGGCTTTGCGTATAACGTTTCTTTTAAAGACGTTATACATTGCTCAAGAAATGTTGTCAAGTACCAGGGACTTTTTGTGTTCACCAGTCACCAAAAAAGACTTTCCACCATTCCAGCCAGAATCCCTGTGAGTGTCTGTTCTGCTGGCGCTGCTGGGCGTTGGGTGGTTGCTGGCTGCTGCCCCCAACGATCACAACGGGCTGTTCACCTGGACGAATATAGCCAAACTTTTGCCGGGCTTCTTTCTCGATGACCGCCGGCTGCCTGTAGTAATTCGCGGCCAGCGCCAGTTGTTTGTTCTGGTCCTGTTTCTGCTGCAACTTCTGTTGTTCCGCCTGGACCTGTTGCATCAACTGGCTGTTGGACCAGGCCTGCGCGAGCGATGCGATGAGAAAGGCTATACACACAAGGCCGGTGATCCAGAGGATCGTTTGCGTCACAAATGAGTGGCGCCTGGCTCGCAAGCGTCCGGCGGTCTCGCCCATACCGACAGCCGCGGTGATACTTGCACTGCTGCTGGCCGAACGCGGTGTATGCCGTGACATCCGTGACATCCCTGTCCCTGTCCCTGCATTATCCTGCACGCTGATTCCTCTCTCCCTCAATGTATTTCTTCTCTATCTATCGCTATCTCTATTGTACACGATTCATCCTAACCCGTGCAGGTCCGAAAAGGCTTTTCGCCCGTAGCATACTTCATAGTTTTCACGGTTATATATAAAATAACGACTCAATTGTGCCATTTATTTCCCTTCAAACATGAACTTAACGGAAAAAGGCAAGCGATGTTTCCGTCCATTGCACCACAGAGATTGACAAACCCGGCTATTCGCTTTATGATAGACGGCAGATACCCTGACTGAACAGGGCTATGCGGGTATTTCAGTCGATCACTTGACAGCCTTCTTCTGCTTGTGGTACTCTTGAGGTGGCTTCAGGAACGATAGCAGCATGTAGGCATCTCTCGCGGTTTACGGTATCTTCTGGGCAGTAGTGGGGGTGTACTTCGCAATCGAATATTCCCTACGATAGTTGCATCTCTCATAAGGAGGTGCAAGCGTCAGAGAGAGGCAGCTCACTGCGATTGTCGATAGAGGCTGGTCTGATGAGCCTGCTGCGGTTTCGGAAAGCCGTTCTTCCTGACTCTGAAACTCTGAAGGCACACACACGCTGTGCAGAAGGTTTTACAGCTTCCCAAAGTGGGATTTGTATTGTACAATGTCTCTGGTACACTGGCCGGCACCTCTTACCATTCATCAGACAACCTGTCGCCACAAGTTTTTCAAGCAGGGGAGAACGTTCCCCCTGAGTGTAATTCCCTCAATAGCTGTATATGGATTCAGGTTCAATGCAGAAAGGAGAAGGGGCGTCATCCTCAAATAGTGCGTCGCCCCACAGAACGTGAATATAGCTGAGCTAGAACACAAAACCATAACGGAGTTGCGCGATCTCGCGCGCGACCTCGACCTCACCGGCTACAGCACTCTGAGAAAACAGGATCTTGTCTTCAGGCTGCTCCAGATCAACACGGAGCAGCAGGGCAATATCTTCAGTGCCGGTGTGCTGGAAATTGTGGAAGATGGCTATGGCTTCCTGCGCCAGGAACGCTATCTGCCAGGCAATATGGATGTCTATGTCTCTCAATCGCAGATCAGGCGCTTCGGGATGCGCAACGGCGATATGATCTCAGGGCAGATTCGCCCCCCGAAGGATAATGAGAAGTATTACGGCCTGTTGCGCGTTGAGGCGATCAACGGCATGGACCCCGAAATTGCCAAGCGCCGTCCCCATTTTGATATCCTTACGCCTATCTCTCCCCGCGAGATGTTCAATCTGGAAACCGATTCATCCAACATCTCCGGTCGCATCATCAACCTGGTTGCTCCCATCGGGCGCGGGCAGCGCGGCCTGATCGTCTCGCCCCCGAAAGCCGGCAAGACCATGCTGCTCAAGTCCATTGCCAATTCCATCACCACAAACTACGACGATGTTCACCTGATGATCGCCCTGATCGGTGAGCGCCCAGAAGAAGTGACCGACATGAAACGCTCGGTCAAGGCGGAGGTCATCAGTTCGACATTCGACGAGCCGACCGAGGCCCATACGCGCGTCGCCGAGATGGTGCTGGACCGTGCGAAGCGCCTGGTCGAAGGTGGCCGCGACGTCGTGGTGCTGCTGGATAGTATCACCCGCCTCTCCCGCGCCTATAATCTGGCCGTTCAGCCCAGTGGTCGCACGCTCTCCGGCGGTCTTGACCCCAGTGCGCTCTTCCCCCCCAAACGCTTCTTCGGCGCCGCTCGCAAAATCGAAGAGGGAGGCAGCCTGACGATCATCGCCACCGCGCTGATCGACACGGGTAGCCGTATGGATGATGTGATTTACGAAGAGTTCAAAGGGACCGGCAACATGGAACTGGTTCTCAACCGCAAGCTCGCCGAACGCCGCGTCTTCCCCGCCATCGACATCTCTCTCTCCAGCACCCGCCGCGAAGAACTGCTGCTCGACGACAAGACCCTGCGGGCCGTTGTCGTTATGCGCCGCATGTTCTCTACCCTCGCCGATCAGCCGGGACGCAGTTCATTGGAGGCGATGGAGGCTTTGTTGCAGCACATGTCCAAAACAAGCAACAATATGGAGTTCCTGGCAACCCTCAACAAGAACATTCTATAATATCCCAGTTGTGTCGAGCCAATGGGGCTTGACAACGAACTTCCCTGCGCTCAGTCCTGCGCAGTTCTCCGTTATCACGCCCCATTGCTCATTCTCTTGTTAGAATCTCTTATGCATCCTGTAACCAGTCCTGTCTTTCCTGCCTGATCTCTCGAAAACTGTTGGACTGTTGCCCCTTTTTTAAGCGTGATAGAATCACTGTCGGATTGCGATAATAGTGGCTCACCGGTCACCAGGCAAAAACAATGGACTTGCAAAAAGATATCTCTCAGGCACAGCATGCTCAGCATCCGGCCAGCGTTCCAATCTTCCATTCCCAGGGGGAAGACGAAGAGGCCGCGCTCATCTCACACCTGCGGGCATGGGGCATTTCCTATCTGACGGGCGGTCTGCCGGCTCGCATACCTGCCGCATCGCCCGTGAGTCAGGAGGACGCTGCCGCGTTTCTACGACGCCTGGCGCGCGCTTCCAATGCGCGCGTGCGTGACGCTACCATCGCTCTGCTACTGTTGCACCCGGAACTGGCGGAAGCCGTGCAGATCGCGCTGCGTCAGAGTTCGCCGGCTGAAGCCGAGCAGATCTCGGTGCTAACGCTGGCAACCCTCTATCTTCAGCGCACCTGGTGGTATCGTCTCACACTGGCTCTAGGCCGGCCACCTGCCTTTCCTGAAGCGCCTTTTGCCTCACTCTGGCGCACGCGACATTTACCGCCTCCCTCCGCGTTCGGCGGCAGATGGGGACTCCTCGCCCTCGAACGACGAGAACAGGACCGCTGTGGTCTGCCTCTAACTTTTAGTGGGGATTGGCAGAACCAGCTACGACATCTCTTCTTCCAGGAAGAGGCCAGGCTTCATCAGACATCGCCGCTACACCTGCTGACAGCAATAAACGAAGAGACAGCTTCCGAAAAAAATATAGAGGAGGAGACGGATATGAGCATGCGACCGAATGTAGATCGCCAGCGCATTGAGCAATTTCTGGTCGAGTTAGGACGCCGCTTCCGCCAGGCCGGTAGATTGTATCTCGTAGGGGGAGCCGCGCTTGTCCACGCCGGCATACGTCCCGCAGCTTCTGCGACGACACAGGACATTGACGTCGAAGTGGCCAGCGGCGACATGTACCAGACTATCCACCAGCTGAAACAACAACTTCAGATCAATATCGAGTTTGCATCTCCTGCCGATTTTATTCCTCTCCCTTATAACTGGCAGGGCCTGTCGCGCTTTGTCGGACGCTACGGGAACATTGATGTCTTCTACTTCGACTTCTACAGCATCGCACTCTCCAAAATCGAGCGCGCCAACACCCGCGATCTCCAGGATGTGGTGCTGCTGCTCCAGAAGCAGGTCATCACGCTTCAAGAACTGGACCAGGCCGCCCAGGAAGTCGCAGCTCAGATGGGGAAAGGCCATTACAAACGGCTTAATCCCAACGCCTTCCTCACGCGCTACCAGGCCATCCGCCAGCACTTGCAGCCATAGGGAATCGGGAATCACAGTGATGCCAGCGAGTAGAGCAGAAGCTGTGGTAACTTCCATTATACTTGAGTAACGAAAATCGTATAATATCAGATCCGGTTAAATAGTGATCATTAGCGTGGGGGTCCAGGGGGCCGTGCCGGCCCCCTGGCGGGGTCTGGGGTGTCCCCCCACATCAATCACTCTTTAAAAAGATTTGATATAAAATAGGGAAGTAGTAGCGAATTAGACAAGAAATTATGAACTCTAATAAAAAAAGCCGGTGGTCGGATTCGAACCGACGGCCAGCGGTTTACAAAACCGCTGCTCTGCCACTGAGCTACACCGGCTTGCTGACGTAAGTGATTATACCGTCACCAGCCAGCACTGTCAAGCAATTCTCCTCACTATCCCCACCGACCTCACCGACCTCACCGACCTCACCGACCTTACTGCTCCCCACCCTTCTCCAGGTAAACCGCGTCCTGCCGCCTGAGCAGATCACTGATTTTCTCGACCAGCACGAGCGCCATGTTATCCCACAGCAGCAGAAAGTACAGGCTACGCAAAAAATTCTTGCTATTGGTCGCGCTCGTCCAGGATGCCACGTCGGCGTCTCGCGCCACAAAACACGCTTGCAGCCAGCTTTCCAGGAACTCCTCGGCCACCTGCTTCCCCAGAATGATATGGTAGGCGATGGTCGCCAGGCGCACATCCTCTTCGTTATACAGTGGAACGGGCATCTTCGCCAGTTCACTCACTAGCATCATGACCTCTTCGCGTTCCGCCTGCGACGCTGCCGGATGCTGCGCAAGCTGGTCCAACGCGTCGGCCAGGTGCGCCATCGCGTGTCCCCATCCCTTTCCACTGACATACCCCCGCCAGTCCTTCTCTCGCCGCGCGTAATCGAACAGGGCGATTTTCACTTTATGCACAGCATCTTCAGGTAGCTGGGGATTTCTGGTGTCAGTGTAGAGTATCGCTGCGACGATCAGGTTCGAGAAACTGCGCATGAAGACCGAATCCGCGCCGGCCTCGCCAATACGGTAGAAGAGATGGTTTTCGTCCAGCGTGCTCTCCAGCAGCTTCTCCAGTTGCGGGATTGTCAGTTTCTGCCGGTCGATGATGCCACTGGCGAGGATCATGTAGCTCAACTCGTCGCGCAGTTCGCTATCGACCGAAGCAAGGTTCTCCAGAAGCGCCTTTGCAAAGGTGAAGTGGTCGATTCCTGCCGGGATTTCATAGTCGTTGTCTGCAATGGAGCGCAGGAATTCTTTGTTCGTCGCTAAATCTTCTCTTCTCTGCATGGTTTGCCTCTTTCTTCTTTCCTGACAACTTCTTCAAAGTCCTCTTCCGATAAAAAGAAGGGACTCCCTTTTGATCCCACCGGAGAGCGCAGGCCCTCCTGGACTTCCCCTTTTTCTGTTAAGTTAACGCCTGCCGCCTGTGCCAGTCAGTCAATTGCTGGTAGGCATGCGCGACGCGCAAAACTGTTGCGTCCTCAAACGGCTTGCCTGCTACCTGCAAGCCTACCGGCAGTCCTTCAGCCGTAAAGCCACAGGGAAATGAGACGGCAGGAAGCCCTGAAAGATTAAATGGCATTGTCAGGCGCAAGAGGGACGTGGTCGTCTCTGCGAGTGTGCCGTCAATCTCAACCTGCTGGTGCATGCGCTCGACCGGGGGAGCTGCTAGCGGCAGGGTTGGCAGCACAAAGAGATCAACCTGTCGCATAATCGCACGCAGGCTGCTGGCGAAAGCGCGGCGGTCATCCAGCGCCTGAAGATACGCAACGGCGGTGATTGCCTGCCCTTCTGCGAGTCGCTCGCGTACCAGGTCGCTGTACAGGGCTTCACGCGCGGGAAACCAGCCCTTCTGCCTATGCGCCAGCGAGGCTTCCGGTTTTTGAATCGTACGGTACTGATCCATTGTCGGGCATGGCAGTTCTACACGGACGACTGCCGCTCCTTCTTCCTGCAACACGCGCAACGCGCCCTGCCAGGCTGCACGCACCTCTGGATCGAGTGGCGCGACAAAGCTTTCCTGTGGCACACCTATTTTGAGGCCCTGGAGTGAGAGCTGCCCACGGCTTTCCATGCCACCTATCAACGTCGCGGCAGAGCGTCCCGGCGCCAGCGGCGGACCTGAAACGCTGTTGGGATCGCGCGGATCATAGCCGGCAATGGCATCGAAGAGAATAGCGCAGTCCTCTGCACTGCGCGCCATCGGTCCCACATGATCAAGAGACCAGCTCAACGGGATAACCCCATAACAACTGACGCGGCCATAGGTCGGCTTAAAGCCGGTGATTCCACAGCAGGCCGAGGGAATACGGATGGAACCGCCGGTATCCGTACCGATAGCCGCCAGACACATACCGGCAGCTACCGCCGCCGCCGAGCCGCCACTGGACCCCCCGCTGGTGCGGCTGTAATCCCAGGGGTTGCGCGTCGGCGGCGCGTAAGGACCATAAGCAAACTCAAACGTGTTCGTTTTGCCCACAATAATAGCCCCGGCCTTGCGCAGGAGTTCAACTACCGTCGCGTCTTCCTGAGATATATAATCGGCCAGCACACGCGAACCTGCCGTTGTGCGTACTCCTTTGACGGCTATCAGATCTTTTATTGCGACCGGGATACCATGCAGCGGCCCCCGGTACAGGCCAACACGTAATTCATGTTCGGCTTGCTCTGCATCTTGCAATGCCTGTTCGCACATCAGTGTCACAAAAGCCTGGATCTCACCATCCAGTTGTGTAATGCGCTCAAACGTCTCTTCAACCAGCTCTGTGGGCGTAACCAGACCCGCCCGGATCTCTTCTGCTGCCTGGCGTATCGAATCATAAGGCATGAGTCATATCTCTCTTCTCACATTTTAGCGACTGGGCTATTTGTTTATCAAACCGGCGCGTAAAACCCTTCGCTTTAGCGATAGGGAGAGTAGCGCCGTTCCTTATCGGGTTATCGGGGTTTGGGTTGGGAGGCTTGCTGTATCTCCCTGAAGACCTTTGAGAGGGCAAAACGAATTGCCTCGTTGTCTGAGGTAAGCCCATAGTAAGCTCTGATAGTCGCAATTGCTTGTTTGTCTTGTTCCGATAAGCGGATCGTTTTCGCTTTTTGCATGGCTAAAGCATACCATCTTGACATCTCCCTGTCAATCTGCTAGAATACAACTGTTCTTCGCGCACTGACAACCCAATAGTGTTTGCCGGTTCCGAGGTAAGCTCCCTCGGGTAAAAGCACTAGTGAACCAAACCGTTCGGTGTGCCAATCGTTGACATGGAGAGCGTTCACCACCTTCCATCGAGATTGCAACGAACAGAGGCTCGGACGGAGCCTTCGTGAAACTGCCGCAAGCGGGTATATTCCGTTCGGCTTTGCGAGAAGCCCTCGGCGAAAGCCTTCGGGAGTCGTCACGATAAGCTCTACGGTGACAAGCCGGGAGCATCGGGAATCACCTGGAAACCCCGCATACTCCGGTTCCCCTGCTATAAAAAATAATTCTGAGAAGCAATTTTCGCCCTGACTTTATAAGGAAACACTACGCTATGCCCTACGCAGTAGGAGAATTCTACGAGCGGGTCAATGACTATGACCTGGAATATCAGAGCCAGTCAGAACAGGATATCCCTTTCTGGCTCGAACTGGTGATGCGCTATACGCCTCAGCGGGTACTGGAACTGGCCTGCGGCAGCGGGCGCATTGGCATTGAATTGCTGCATGGCCCCGGTAATTTTCAACTGGAAGGTCTGGATATCGCCCCGGAAATGCTTGCGGCCTACCGGCGCAAACTGACCCGCGAGCCTGAGCAGCATCAGCAGCGCGTGACGCTGCACGAAGGCGATATGTGCAACTATGATCTTCCTAATAAAGGCAGTTTTGATCTAATCTTTTTGCCCTTTAACTCCGTTTCCCATCTCTATGAGATCGAGCAGCAACTCGCTGCCTTTAAAAACACCTATGACCATCTCGCTCCCGCCGGTCGCTTCGTCGTTGATGCCTTTCTTCCCGATATCGACTATCTCAGCGACGCTCTAAACCGCCCTTCACACGTATACCTGGAAGACGAACTCAGCGGACCGGACGACGAATTTACTATGCTCGTGTACAGCAGCCGCAAGTACGATCCGTTTGAACAGACGCAACATATCATCTGGACACACGAAAAGTTCCTCCAAACCGGCGAGAACGAGCGTTACCTGACAACGCTCGATATGCATGTCTTCTTCCCACGTGAACTGCAACTGCTCTTCCTGGCGAGCGGCTTTAGCATCGAGGCCATTTACGGAGGCTATGACTGGAAGCCGTTTGGTAAGGGAACACGGCAGATTGTCGTGGGACGCAAGCGATAAAGCGGTAGAAGGGAAAAGGGGTGTATGACTCATGCGCGCGCTTGCAACACGCGCATGAGTGTTGACATAACAAGTGCTGACTCAGCCATGCCGGGAAGCGATGGCAGGGCTGCCCGGTTGACCAGCTACCGGTTGCTCTTGTTCTGCCTGCATGTGACGACCGGGACGCCCGACCTGGGCGCAGAGATAGCTGAGTACCGAGAAATAGAGCGAGACCAGCGTGGCGTGAATCAGCGCCAGCACCATCTGCCCCATCGTCAATACATTCGTGATGCCGCTGATCGCCTGCAACGTCACCAGCGCCAGAGACCACCAGAGGCCCGCGACCAGCACGCGCTGAGTCCGATAGCGGCGCAGCACCACGATCAGCAAGAGTAGCGTCCAGACCCAGAGCAGTCCCGCAGCATAGCGGTGCAGAACCTGGATACCAGCTAGCTGGGTGAAACTCGGCAGGTAGGTCGAGCCGCAACCGGGGAACTGATAGCCGCAGCCCCCAACGGCTCCCGTGTGCTGCACATAGGCGCCAGTATAGACCACCAGGTAGGTATAGATGGTCAGGCCCCAGAGCGAGAACTGGAGTCCTTTGCTAATAGGAAGCGGAGCTTTCACCAGCCTGCTTCTGCCCAGCTCAAAGAGACGTGCGGTCAGGAGAACGACGCTGGCAAAGGCAATCAGCGAGAGGCCAAAGTGAATCGAGAGCAGCCAGTTCAGCAAGAAGGTCCCTTCATAGATCACAGTCAGCGCACCCAGCGCCCCCTGCGCGATCACAAAGAACAGGCTCAGAAATGCATAGAGCTTGATGAGGCGGTCTTTGCGGTAAGCCAGCCAGGACCAGACGGTCAAAACCAGCACCAGAAAACCATCCGCGCTTGACATAATACGATGGCTGTATTCGGTCACTCCCTGGATCGTGAGGGTGCCGGGGATAATTTCGCCGTGACAAAAGGGCCAGCTATTACCACAGCCTTTGCCGGAGCCGGTTGTAGTGACGAGTACGCCGAGCACGATCATCACATAGGCCCCAAAGGTTGTGATAATCGCCAGAATTTTCATGAGACGGTTCGTAAGCACGATGTCCTTTTTCCCTACCTTTCCCAAACACAGTAAATACTATCATAATCATAGCAAAAAGGAGGGCGGTTGTCTTGTTTTTGCCCCGGGGAGCAGAGCTTTTCAGTTTTTAAAAAAGCGGGAGTCCAGGGGACGGGGTTCCCAGAAGGGAACGGGGGTGTCACCCGAAAAACCCTTTTTCCTCTTTTTCTCTTCCGAGAGAAATAGGAGAAAGGAAAACTGAAAAAAAGCCCGGCTGTGAGATTAAAAGCATTTGACAACGCCGGGGCCGCCGGGCTATCATAGTAGCACCACACGGATGCCTGTAAGGGACTATCGGCAGGTCATTTTCCCTTATTTTTAAAGGAGATTTTGATGACAGAAACCACAGCCAATGGCACTGTGTTTCATACACACACACTCGGCAATGGCTTGCAAATCGTCGGTCAGCCCATGCCCGACTTTGAATCGGTCGCGGTCTCGTATTTCGTGCGCACCGGTTCGCGCGATGAATATGATCCTGCGATTGCAGGCGTCTCTCACTTCCTGGAACATATGGTCTTCAAAGGTACACAGACGCTCGACTGGCAGGAAATCACGCTGGCTTTTAACAAGATCGGCGCCGAACTCAACGCCTTCACCTCTCATGAAGCAACCGTCTACTATGCCCGTGTGCTCGGCGAATACCTGGATCGCGCACTGGCGCTACTGAGCGATATGATGTATCCGCGCCTGGCCGAGAGCGATTTCGAGACGGAGAAAGAGGTGATCGTCAATGAGATCGCGCGCTCTGAGGACCAGCCCTACAGCCTGGCCTACCGCCGTATGATGCAGACCTACTTCGGCAGCCATCCGCTCGGCCATGACGTGCTCGGTACACGAGAAAGCATACGCGGCATGCGCATCGAACAGATGCGCGACTACTGGCAGCGCCGCTACAGTGCCAACAATATTGTGCTCTCCATCGCCGGCAACTTTGACTGGAACCACGTCGTGGAACTGGCTGAACGCTACTGCCACAACTGGCGCACAGGCGAGGCCGGGCGCGACACTGCGCATTACGAGCCAGATCAACCCATCAATAATATCATGGTTGACAAAAAACTGAAGCAGCAGATCATGATTCTCGCCATGCCCGCCGTCGATATTAAAGATCCTGACTACTACGCAGCGACGCTCGGCGGCAGCATTCTGGGTGACAGCGATGGCTCGCGCCTCTACTGGAACATCTACCAGCGCGGACTGGCCGAGTCGGCCAGTGCCGGCATCTGGGCAATGGAAGGCACCGGTGTTCTGCTGATGGAAGCTAACTCGACGCCGCAGGAAGCCCCGCGCGTGCTCAAGCTGCTACGCGCCGAGCTGGAAAGCCTGCTCAATGATGGCGTTCATGAAGACGAACTGCGCCGTGCCAAAGATAAGTGGATCAGCAATGTCGTGCTCAACAGCGAGTCAACTTTTTCTCGCATGCGCTCGCTCGCCAGCGACTGGGTGACAGAGGGCCGCCTGGTCAGCGTCGAGGAAGAAATCGAGCGCATCGAAAAGGTGACTGCCACCGATGTGATGCGCGCTCTGCATCGCTTCCCTATACGCGAGAAGCAGGTGCTCACCGCGCTCGGACCGCTCGACGAGGCTGAATTGCTGGCCTGATAGCGCCGGACAATCTGGCATACTCTCTTTAACTCTGCCAGGGAGCATCACGCCTTCCTGGCTTTTTTTCCGCGATCCCCAACATTACTAACGCCTTATTTTGCCGTTCCAGCACTTGACGAATACCTGAAAAGGCTTTATAACAGCAGGGAAAATACATGCGTGGTCGCAGGGGGAAACCGCTTTGTGAGGAAAAATAATTCGATGTTAAAGAATGCCCGGCTCAAAAAACGCTGGACCGCCGAGTTTGTCAGTAGCAAAGTGGGCGTCAGTCTCGAAACCTACAGGCGCTGGGAATCGGGCGCACAGCATCCACGCCATACATCAATTCACACACTATGCCAGATCTTTGAAATGTCTCCTGAAGAGTTAGGCTTCACTGTCACAGAAGAGAAAGAGAACAGGCGCAGCAGGAAGAGGCACATTGCTGACAGTGTCCTACACCAGGAACAGGAACAGCGCCCGCTTGCCGAGGCCCTGGCGCTCTGGACGATGGGCATCGATTCTTGCTGGCACCTCTACATGATCGGCGGACAGACGGAACTGGAACGGCTGCTTCCTACTTATCTTGCCGGACTCACACAGCCAACTCTCAAGCCGGGACCGGAGCAACTGACCGCCGCTCGCCTCATGGCCCAGGTCTATCAGTTGATAGCCCTGGCCGAACTCCAGCATGGTGATTTTGTCGCAGCCCAGTCAGCCGGCACTCAGGCCCTCGTCTATAGCCAGCTCTCCAGAGACTGGAATATCTACATCGCTTCTCAACTACGCCTGGCAAGCATTTTTATGGCACGCAAACGTGTCGGCTCCGCCTTGAGTGCTTACAACGATGCCCTGCGGCGTGTGAATGCAGGACCGGATACCATCTCCCCTATACTGCAAAGCTGGGTCTTCGCCGGCCTGGGTGAAATCCAGGCGATGATGGGCAGAGAACAGGACGCGCTCCAGTTTCTACGCCTTGCCGTTGCTCTGTTTCCGTCTGACCCCCTCTCCGATCCTTGCTACTCCTACGCCAGATGCGACCGCTCGCTGCTCTTTCTCTATGAGGGACTGGTTTTCCTGCACCTGGGCCAGCCTAAACTGGCCTGGGATGCCTTCGCACAGGTCGATGATTTGCGACCACTGCCACCTGAACGCATACGCGCGGAGTTTCTCAAACAGAAAACCTATACCTCCTGCGTGCTCGGCAATATGGTGCAGAGCTGTATCTACCTCGAAGCAGCGGCCAGAGCCGCGCAGAGCATTAACAGCGAGCTGGCTCTCAGCGAGGTTTACGCACTCTATGAACACCTGCTGGCCCTGTGGGGATCAGAGCCGCGTGTACGGGCGCTCGCTCAACTCTTTCAGCAGTGAACATCGAGCAGGGGAGCCAGGGGGCTTTGCCCCCCTGGCGGGGATAGAGGAGTCCCCAATTCTTCCTTTTTACAAAGATTTGCTATCAAGCCTGTTTCAGAATGCGCCGCAAATTCTCATGAGAGCGGCGCGCGCTCTCTAGCGAGGGAATCTGTGGCAGATCATTTTCCACGATCAGGAATCGTGTCCCGCTTTCTGCCGCTGCCGCACAGTAGCCGGCAATATCGAGAATACCATCCCCCACTTCGGTGAAGGTGCGACTGGCCGTCATATCCTTGACGTGGATAAAGGAAACGCGCTCGGCGTGCCTGCGTAGATAAGCGACAGGATCGGCTCCGGCATAAGCCGCCCAGTATACATCTAATTCCAGCCTGACAAGTGCTGCATCAGTAGCATCCAGCAGGATATCGAGCAAATACTTCCCATCCTCACGGGCAAATTCAAAATCGTGGTTATGGTAGCAGAGCGTGATGCCGCGTTCCTGACATCGCCGTCCGACCTCGTTGAGGCGCGGCGCTATTGCACGAAATCCTTCGGCACTACACCACTTCCGCTCCAGCGAAGGGATGATGAGATGCGTACAACCGATATCAAGGCAGTAGTTAAGTTCGCGCTCAATATCTGCTTCGAGGGCAGGCAGTCCTACGTGTGCGCCGAGTGCGCGCAGGTTAAAGTCGGCCAGGCAGGCCGCCATCTCCTTTGACGAAATACCGCCGTAGCCAGCAAACTCCACACCGTCATAACCTATCTCGCCGACAGACTGCAAAGTTCGCTTGAAGTCCTGCGCAGTTTGATCGCGCACCGTGTACAACTGTAACCCTACTAACTGGTTTGCCATAAAAGATCCTCTGTTTCTATTCATACCAAGTTGCTTCTCTGGAAGCAACTTGGTATGAAATCTTGATAGCCGTTCAGATGGGCAAGATGCTGGCGCATCTTGCCCATCTGAACGCAAGGGAGTATCAAAAGGCAGGCGCTTGCCTGCTCGTCTGTTATAACTCCCAGTATATCACCTGGGAAAGAAGGCTCCCCAGGCGTTTCAGCTTAGCGGCAGGCTATAGAGCGTATCTTTTTTCAAATCCTCTTTGACGTTCAGTGACCTGGCACCCTTGATCGCTTTCGCATCAATGTTGATTTCAAGCGTCGGGATAGAGCCGCTCTGCTTCTGCACCAGCAGATTGTAGACGGGATGGCCCTGGCTGTCGCGTTTGACGGCGTTGGGGACGTACCAGGAGAGAGTGATGGTGGAGATGCAGTTTTTTGGTGTGACGGTCGTGCCACCCCACATGGCGCGGCCCGGCAGATCGCTGGTGCTGGCCGTTGGCCCGCTCAGGCTGTTTATGGGCCAGGGATGGCCGATCATCCTGCGATCCCCAAGCTTGTACACTCCATTCGGGCAATAGCGGGCATCGCTGGGGAAAAACGTATTATATTTGCTGCAATCGTTATTGTTGTCTTTATTGCCGCTGTTATCACCACCGTTTGTATTGCCCGGCGGATTGCCGCCGGTGCCACCGGCGCCACCGCCCGGCGAACCGGGCTGAGGCGTCGGTGCCGGCTTGCAGAGGGGTATGCCACTGTCGAAGCCGTAGCCATAGAGCAGGCGGGATGATGGCGGAGCATAAACACGCAGGTAGTTTTCATATGTATCGAAGCCGTAGATCGGTCCCATTGGCCTGTAGTCAAGCGTGATCGTCAGGGTGTGCGTCGCGCCCCCCTGGCTATCCAGCACAATATCATCGTGCTCGGTCGTATGCACATACTGGCTGGCCTTGCTGATACTGACGTTAGCCTGGTTGACGACAAAGCCATCCTGCTTTGTGAAGGTGTCGATGGAACCGCTGTAACCATGATTGACCAGCCATTGCTGCGCAATAGGATTGGTGAAGTAGATCTGGAGATCATGCGATTCCAGGTCTTTCGTGGCATTTTTTATCAGCGCGAGGAGTTGCTTTGTAGGCAGATGACGCACTTTATCAAGCAGTAGTTTGCCGACGAGCGAGGTAAAAGCTTTTCGCGCCTGATGACTGGTATCGCCCGTGATCTGTCGCTGCCTGGCGATGGCGCTGTAGTCCTGCTGGTAGTAGTGCAGGCGATCTTCCAGGTTTTGCGCGGTGATGGTTTCATCGAAGCCTTCGCCGACGTGGATGGGTCCGGTGACATCAAGGATATGGCTGATGAAAGTGGTTGTGAAGGCGATATTGCCATCGACCGGGCCGCCACCTTCTTCCTGGAAAACCTGCATATTCAGGCGCGCAGTCGTGGGATAATCGGCTGAAAGATTGGAGTCGCGCAGCCCCCAGTTACCGAAATTCATCCAGGTACGATACTCTGGTGGCGCCTGTCGGCCCAGTTCCATGCCATTACCGGCGTAGTCGAGCAGAGCCACGTCGCGCAGCGTAAAAGGAGTGGTCATGCGCCCGTCTTTGAGCGAGAGGATGCCGTACTGGCCGGTGAATCCGCCGCCGGGGCGCAGTTCCGCGCGATCCATCGTCTGCACCAGGAAGCGGCGCTCATGCCCCACGCCAAGCAGCCAGAAGGCCGCGCCGACCAGGCTTTGATTCTGCACGATCAGCGTGCGTATCTTTGGCAATTCCACCATCAGGCTCGTGATTTGCGCCTTCTGTGCGACGCTGAGAGGAAGATCCTGCAACCGGACCTGGTTCATGGTCAACTGGATATCATCCAGATAATAGAGCGTATGCGTCATGGCGCCGAGGATAGTTGCCTGGTCGTCCACGCTGACGAGCGGTTTTGACGAATCGCCGGCCAGCGGTGAGCCATGAATAATGTTCGTGGCAAGTAAACCTGGCTCAACCAGTTCCTGGCCCATGCGCGAAACATCTAGCGCCACGCGAATGAGATTTCTGACTGAAACAAGCTTACGACCATAGTCAGGCGAGACCTGGTTCACCAGATTCTGCACATCTGCGCGTTCCACCAGTTGCTGTAACTGCACGAAGTCAGCTTCCGCTCTTTTAAAGGAGTCCCTGGCCCGCTCCAGTTTCGCCCTGTCGAGGGCGGAGAACGGATCGCTCCTGGCTGCGCCGAGCAGATCTTTGACCGCTGTGAGCTGGCTGATGCCATCGCGAGCGGTTGCCAGGACATCGTTATAGAAATTGTACGCCTGCCAGGCGATACCCAGGGGCAGCAACAGGCCGAGAAGCAGAGATGTTAGCAGAGCGAGCGTGACGAGGTAGCGAATGCGAGTGTGTCGTTTTTTCGCTCTGTCGATGCGCTCAATGCGCTGGCGAACCAGCCGTCGCTGCCGTTTGCTTTGCTGTAAATTGCCGGATCTGCGCTCTCGCGCCGGGGGGAGCGGCGATAACGCCGGCACCGTATCAACGCTGCCCCGGGGCGCACTCTGCATTTGCGCTTCGCTACCTGTTTTCTGTAGTACATCTTCTGTTTGCAGTTCATCAAGCTGTTCCTGAGACGTCTCCTCTTCCTGTGCTTCGCCAGTTTGTTCTTGAGGTTCTGTGAGCTGTTCGGACTGAACAGACTGTGTGGCAGGAGAGTCGCCAGGTGCAGATTGCAGCGCTTCTACACTGGCCGGGACAGGTCTAGCGAGCGAGGCACACTTCTGTGTAATGTCGTCGTCCCCGGCTGCCTGCACTTCACCAGGGACTCCGGCAGCGGGAGCCGCAACTATTGCGGGGTGGTGAGCCGGCAATGCGCCGGGGAGCAGCGCGCGGAATCCCAGAGGAGTACCATCTTTCTGTGATATCAGACAGGCGGCGGTCAGGTTCAGTAGCAAGCGCGGCGAGAGGCCATACCTGGCCGCTATTTTCTCAACCGGAGCCGTGCTGGTCAGGTAAGCTGTGATTGCGGCTTTGCGCCGATAGAAGCGTTTCCACGCTTTCGGCTTCAGTGTGCTGATTTCTACGTCCGGCCACGAAGAAATATCATAAGGACGCGGCACTTCTGTAGCGACGCTGCCACTCTGCTCTTTGATGTGTAACACGTGCATTCCTCACCATCGCAGAACGGTTATCCCCGAAAACCTTCAATTCATCTATTGACATGGCATATCAATAATAGATAAAACTGCGCATATTTCTATAATATCAGACGAAGCAGAGGGCCAGATTGTTGCGCAGAAACGAAAAAAGCCGGTACAAACAGGGTTGTCCAGAAACTGAGAAATCTGTTATAACAAGGACAGATCGTAAACGCCTGGAAAGAAAACGCAAAGAAGGAGACGTATTTTGTCACACTGTCAACGCGCTCAGATGCTCGAAAGCGGCATACAGCAGAGCCTGAACTGTTGTTCTTCCTTAGCAGCTCTACCGGCACCAAAGGCCCGCACGTTTGAGTTACCCGGCGACCGCTTGCAGTACGCGCCGGATCGACCTGCCGATATCCAGCATCTCAAACTGGTTATCACCCTCGATTTTGAGCAGGAAACAATCAGTGGAACTGCCTACACCACCTTCTCCACGCTCTATGAGGAAATACGCACAATTGCGTTCGATGCTGTCGAACTGCACATTGAAGAAGTGGCTCTGGAAAACGGTCCCAGGCTAGCGTACACCACCACTGACCAGCAGTTAATCGTGACGCTGGACCGTCCGTATCATTACGGCGAGGTCTTCACCATCGGCGTGCGCTACCACGCGAAGCCGCGCACTGGTCTGCATTTCGTCAAACCGGCGCCGGAAGATCCCGCGCGCCCGGTACAGGCTTTCACTTTCGGACAGCCGCGCTATAGCCGCTACTGGTATCCCTGCCACGACGCACCTAATGACCGCGCGACAACAGAGATCATCGCTACCGTTCCCGCGCAGTTCATTACCATCTCTAACGGCAATCTACTTGGCATCACCGACAACGGCGCTACCAGAACGCATCACTGGCGCCACGATGTGCCACACGCGGCCTATCTGGTCTCGCTGGTGGTAGGCGACTTCGCAGTGATTGAGGATAGCTATAACGGCAAGCCTGTGCGCTACTATATCCGCAAAGATCGCAAAGAAGATGCTCCGCTTTACCTGGGCAAGACACCGCAGATGATGCGCTTCTTCTCAGAATACACTGGCGTCGAATATCCATACGATAATTATGATCAGACAATCGTTGAGCTTTATACTGGCGCAATGGAGCATACTTCTGCAACGACTCACTCGTTTATGCTGGTACCTGATAAACGCGCATCACTTGATATAGACCTGGTGCCGGTGGTGGCGCACGAGCTGGCTCACCAGTGGTTCGGCGACCTCGTGACCTGCCGCGACTGGCCCAACGGCTGGCTTAACGAAGGTTTCGCCACCTACTTTGAGGAGTTGTGGAATGAGCACGACCGAGGCAGCGACGAATTCAAGTGGTTTATGCTCCAGGAGAAAAACGGCTACCTGGACGAAGATAGGCAGTACCGCCGCCCGATAGTCTACAACGTCTACTACCAGGACGGCTTCGAGTTGTTCGACCGCCATCTCTACAACAAAGGCGCCTGGGTGCTGCACATGCTGCGTCACCAGCTCGGCGAGGCGAACTTCAGACGCGGCATCAAATCCTATCTCCAACGCAACCGGCAACGAGAGGTCATCACCGCCGACCTCGAACGCACGCTGGAAGAAGTCACAGGTCGCAGCCTGGCGCAGTTCTTCCAGCAGTGGGTCTATAGCGGCGGGCATCCAGAACTCGAAGTGAGCCATAGCTGGGATGGAGAGCACAAACTGCTCAAGCTCAAGATCAAACAGGCACAGAAGGTTGATGATCTGACCCCCTGCTTTGTCACGCCCGTTGACCTGGCCTTTACGCTGCCAGCCTCTGACGAGGCGGCGCGTGATGAGCAGACGATGCGGACAATCACGATCCCTGCCCGCATCGTGATCGGGGAAGATGGACAGATTGAGCAGAGCTTCTTCTTTTCACTGGAACGCGAGCCACTCATGATTCGCGTTGATCCCGATGGCTGGTTACTTAAAACGCTCAAATTCGAGCGTTCAACAAAAATGTTGCGTTACCAGCTTGCATATGATCCTGATGTTCTGGGACGTATTGAGGCAGCAGAGACACTCGGTGAGAAAAAAGATACGGAGAGTATCGAGGCGCTGATCACAGCTTTACGCAGCGATGCCTTCTGGGGTGTGCGCGCTGCCGCAGCCGAAGCACTTGGTAATATCGGCAATCAACAGGCTCATTTAGCTTTAATTCAGGCATTGCGGGAATTGGATCCACAACAGTTCTCGCGCGCGCGGGCGGCTGTCGCGCAGGCGCTCGGCAACTTCCAGGCGCCGGCACAGCGCGAACTGGCGCGTCGCTCAGCCGATGCGCTACGGGCGGTGCTGGAGAAGGGCGACATCAGCTACCAGGTAGAGGCAGCCGCAGCCGAGGCTCTGGGCAAAACGCGCACCGAGGGTGTGGTCGATTTCCTGACTGGACTGCTTGAGCGGCCATCCTGGATGGACTTTGTCCAGAGCGGCATCTTCAGAGGACTGGGCGCAACAGGAGAGGATCGTATCGTTGACATCATTGCTGGCTACCTCGATAACAACCGTTATCATCCCACATTGCGCCGGGGGGCTGTGCTCGGTCTGAGAAGCGCTGGCAATGAACGCCATCTCTATAGCGAGCAGGCGCGCCAGCGAGCCGTGACGGCGCTGAGCGAGATCGTTGCCCATGACACCTGGGAACCAGTGCGCGCCGCCGCAGCCCGCGCGCTGATGGCGCTCGGCGAAAGACGGCCCGCCGACCTGCTTGAGCGACTGGCAAGCGAGGAACTGGAGTCAGGAGTGCAGCGTGTGATGCGCCTCGCCGCCCACACGCTACGCCAGAGCGATAAAAGCGAGGAGCAAATCAAGCAGTTACGCAAAGATCTGGACGAAGTGCGTGAGGAGAATCGCAAACTACGCGAGCAGTTAAATGCGCTAGAAGCGCGTGTGAAGTAATAGTCTGATGTAGGACTGGCCTGGTGTTGCGAATGTTTCCTGCATCACCAGGCCAGCGTATCTCTACACCTACCCGCCGAGCACGGGCAGCGCCTTCAGCAGTTCGAGCGAGCGACCAGCTACACTCGAACGGGAGAAGCTCAAAAGCGCAACTCTATCGGAACGGGTGCCAAAATCCTGATTGTCATAGGCCCGGTCAAGCTGGTAGTAGAGAGAGAGCTGATCGAACTGGCCGGGTTGCCCGCTTTGTCCAGGCTGGTTTAACCCCGGTTGCAGAGCACCAGAGATGGTCGCCATCTCGGCTTCTGTCAACTCGATTTCGTTCTGCTCAAGTTGCTCCGCTACGTCTTTGCCTCTCAAGAAGATATGCTTCATGCGACCGCTTCCTTTCTCTTCCCGAATTTCTCACACACATACCACACCCCTCGAAGAAAGAGCGAGAAGGAGTAGCGAAAATGAGGTAGAACAGGCAGGGGCGGGAAGATTACGCTTCCGCTCAGATCCCTACGCCAACTCCCCATCTTATTTTCCAGTATACTCGTCCCGCCAAATCTGCTTGTCGCCAGCTCATGAGGCATTACTATAATGGATGGACAACTTTTCTCCCTTTACGTCGTATTACCATACGATATATCGCTAAACAAGGGAAGGTCCAGGGGGTGTCCTCTCGAAAAACTTTTTTCCTCTGATACTCCCTTGCGTTCAGATAGGCAAGATGCGCAAGCATCTTGCCCGTCCCGCTGGTGGCGGGACGGATCTCAAACGAGTATCAAGATTTCATCCCATGTTGCTTCAGAGAAGCAACATGGGATGAGAGGGAAGAGGAAAAAAAGAAAGCTCCCTTAAAATTCACACGAATGGGGTTCACTTCTACAGGGAAGAAGGATTCTTGTATGGCTATAGCGACTCCCAGGGTCAATAGATTATCACAGATTGTGCGCTTTTTCAAAGTAGCCCGGCTTCTGCTCTGGACTTTATGGGTTATTTACCGCGAGCGGCAGCGCGTTGTGCGGGCGCGAGCGCGTGGCAACTATGAAGTAAAGCCAGATATCGACGTATTGATCAAAGTATTGACTGCTTTTCGCGCGACGGCGATCAAGCTCGGTGTGCTGATGATCAAGCTTGGACAGTTTCTCAGTTCGCGCGCCGATCTCCTGCCGGAACGCGCACTGGAGGTGCTGGCTTCGTTGCAGGACGAGGTGCCGCCAGCACCTTTTGAGCACGTCGTATATGTGATCGAGAGCGAACTGGGCCGGCCAGTCAATGAGGTGTTCAGTTCGCTGGAGCAGAATTGTACGGCTGCCGCCTCGCTCGGCCAGGTGCATAAGGGTGTGCTGGCAAAGACGGGTGAGACGGTGGCGGTGAAGGTCCAGCGTCCTGACATTGAGCGGCTGGTGCGTACAGACCTCAGCACGCTACACTTCGTGATCTGGCTGATCACGCATCTCGTCGATACCGGCGAATTTATTGATTTAATGGGCATCTACCGTGAGTTCAGGCGTACAGTCTTTGAGGAGATTGACTATGTGACCGAGGCGGCCAACGTGACGATGTTCCGCGAGATGTTCAGCGACGATCCTACGATTTTTGTTCCGCGTGTTTACGATGAGTATGTAGCGCGGCGCGTGCTGGTACTGGAATGGGTGGAAGGGATCAAAATTAACGACTATGCGGCGCTGGATGCGGCGGGCGTTGATCGCCTGGAAGCCGCGAAACGTATGGTCAGCGCCTATTTTCACCAGTTTTTCGATGAAGGCGTCTTTCACGCCGATCCGCACCCCGGCAACATCTTTGTGAAGCGCGGCTCTCCTCCTGACGGGCCGGTGATCGCGTTCGTGGATTTTGGTATGGTGGGGCGTCTGACAAATAGTATGAGGCGTTCCATGCGCGATATGTTTATCAGCTTTGTCACGCGCGATACTCGTGCGATGGTAGACGCGCTGGAGCGGCTCGGCTTTCTCGGTGAGGGAGCGAACCACCAGGCGATTGCGCGTGCGCTGGGGCTGATGCTGGAACAGTATTACGGCATGACGCTCGGCGAAGTGCGCCAGTTGAATATGCCCGAAGTGGCAAGCGAGATCGAAGATCTGATCTATGGTCAGCCTTTCCGCGTGCCGGCGCAGTTTGCCTTTACCGGACGGGCTATTGGTACGCTGGTAGGAGTGACGACGGGCCTGGCGCCTGATTTCAATTTTATCGAGGTGGCGACACCATATGCGCGGCGTTTTCTGGGCCTGGACGAAGGGAACATGGAACAGACCGTACAGCAAATTCTATCACAGGTGCTTGATAGCGGGCGAGTGTTGCTGGCGCTGCCGCGCGCGCTGGAGCGTATGATTGACAAGATTGACGCCGGCCAGATGGAAGTACGAGTTGCTCCCGTAATTGACGGCGGCAGGCGCAGGCGTGGCTTCGGCAGGCGAGGACGCCGCCGCAACGGGAACGCAGTTGAAGCAGTGAACGACAGGCCGGTTGGGAGTTTGTCACTGGCTTTTGCTTTTGCCGCTTCGCTGAGCGGAGGCATTTTTCTTTCCAGCATTCATGAGACGCTGCCCGGCTGGTTCTGCCTGGGTATAGCCGGCGTGACGGCGCTGGCGATGATTTTTAAACGATAGTGTTTGTTCAGGTAGTATCTCCTTTGAGCCGCCACTCAGCGCCTGTTACGGACACTCTGTTCTCACGTTCAAGTTTGAGCAGGTGCGCTTCAATCGAGTGCGCGGCCACCGGGTGAAGACGAGGATCGACGTCGGTATAGATGTGCTCAACAAGCGTGGGGATGGTAGCGCCGTCCGGCAGAGCGCGCAAGGCGTCAATAACCTGCTGCTCGCGCTGCATACGATGAGCGATGTACTCAGAGATTTTCGCGTGAGCATCATTGATGACAGGACCATGTGCGGGGACAATGATGCGCAGGTCCAGCGTCTGAAGCCGTTTGAGCGAGTTGAGATAGTCCAGCAGATCGCCTTCGGGCGGTGAGATAACAACGGTACCGCTGCCGGCCAGCAGGTCACCGGCGAAGAGGATGCGCTCTTGTTCGAGCAGGAAACAATAGTGATCGAAGCGATGGCCCGGCGTATAGACGGCGCGCAGGAGATCATCGCCGGCGGGGAAGGTCATGCCATCGACGATCTCCTCATCGGCAATGGGCGTGCCTGCACGGCTGTGCGCATAGATGGGAATGCTCAGGCGCGCGCGCAGAGCAGCGGCTCCGCCGATGTGATCGGGATGTCCATGTGTGATCAGAATACGGTGAAGGCCACCACGTTCTGAACCAGCTTGCACAATGGCATCCAGGTGAGCCGGATGCTCATCCGCCGGATCGATCACACTGGCGCCCTCGCTACCACCGCCCAGAATGACCGTGCTGGTACCGGGTCCTGTCATGAGCGAGGCATTGGGAGCCAGAATGATTGTGTATGCGTCTGACATGCGCTCTCCTTTCCTGCTATGCCTGTTGAATGAGCCAGCCGTTATGCGGGTCATCCGGCAGATAGACGTAGGTTCTGCCATCGACCTGTTTGAGCAACGGCTGGTGTGTGGGAACCGGGCGGGCGGCAGCCGCATCTATGAGCGCCCGGCTCCTGGTATAGGCGGCCAGGTCGCGCAACTGGTGATATGTCGGGAAGGCGATGGGAAAGGCGTGATCCTGGAAGCGCCGCAGCGCCACCGCCGGCTGTATCCAGATGCCATCGCTCGTTTCAAGCTGGTCGAACTCCGCCCGCTGTCCTTCCGGCGCGGCAGCCAGGAAAAAGTGGGTATCGTAGCGCCGGGGCATGCCTTCGGGTGTGATCCAGTGAGCGAAGTAGACGAGCAGGTCGGTTGCCAGGACGAGCTGCTCAGCGCGGGCCATTTCGACCAGCGAGCCACGCCGTTCATGAAATGCCTGGCGATAGGCGCTAAAGCGCGGAATATTCCGTTCGTGCAGTGCCAGCAGGCGCTGCCGGTGATAGGCGAGGAGCACATTGGCCTCTTCAAATAGCTCACGGATGGCTGCTGCACGTGTGCCGGTGCCGAGAGCTGTACGTCCCTGCGGATCGTTCTCTACAAGCAAGGGCAGGGGACGGCATAATTCCTCGCACAGTTCGCTCTGGCGATCATCGTCAGTGATAGAACCGCCGGGAAAAACGTAAACATCCGGCATGAACTCGCTCTGCACAGCGCGGCGGACCATAAATACTTCCAGATCTGGCTGGTCAGCAGTGTTTCTGGACAGATTATCACGAACGAGGATGACGGTTGCAGCCGGGCGTGGACGAACGGCCATAGCTTTTTCTCTCTCTCCGCTTGTTTTTGTACGCAATACTTCCTTAATAATACCATAGTAGCAGAGGATGAGGATGGGAGAACGGCGCAGTTTTCTGCTTGCCGATGTCCTGCCTTTGCGCTATACTACAGGAGATCGAGTGGGGATAGCCCCGATTCCCTTTTTTATTGGCGGGTCTGGCAGAGCGAGGAACCGGGTTTTCTATGTCGAGCGGGGAAGAGCACACTGAACGGGATAAAGCGTACCTGCGCATCGGGCTGATCGGCTATCCGGTGGCGCATTCGCTCTCGCCGCGCATGCACCAGGCGGCATTGGATGCGCTGGGCATCCCGGCGCACTATGAATTGTGGCCGACGCCTGGAGAGCAACTGCTGGAGCGTGTGCGCTCCCTGTGCAATGACGATTGCCTGGGAGCCAATGTGACCATCCCGCATAAAGCGGCAGTGCTGCCGTACCTGGATAAGATTGATCCTCTGGCCGAGCGCATCGGCGCCGTCAATACGATTGTCCACCGCGACGATTACTTGCATGGCTACAATACGGATGCGCCTGGACTGCTGCGTGCCCTGCATGAGCACGGCATAGGCGAATTGCAGGCAGATGGACAGATTTCGCTATGTGGCCGTACTGCTGTCCTGCTAGGAGCCGGAGGAGCCGCGCGGGGCGCTGCCTTCGCGCTGGCCGGCGCCGGAGTTGAGCGGCTCATCATTCTCAATCGACATCGTGAACGAGCGCAGGTGCTGGCTGCTGAGGTGCAACACTACTATGAAAAGCCCGTTTTCAGTCTGAGCGATCCCTCTTTTCTGCTCCCTCACTCGTCCTCAATCATTATTAATGCCACCTCACTTGGAATGCACGAGGACGCCAGCCCGCTGCCGGCGGAGATACTGGAACGCTTCGATGCCGATACTTTCGTCTACGATATGATCTATAACCCATCGCAGACACGCCTGCTGTGCCAGGCACTGGCGATGGGTCTGCGGGCAGCAAATGGCCTGTCGATGCTGCTGCATCAAGGGGCGCTGGCCTTCACATACTGGACGGGACAGCCCGCTCCACTGGAGATTATGAGAGCAGCGATTCAGACGTGAACTTCCTCTTGCAGCCAGGAGGGGAGGGGTCCCCAGAGATTGAAGGCCATTGCGCGTGTGTGCCAGAGGCGTGGAGGAGTGGTTACATCGTGGTCAAAATATTGCATCATGCCAGTGGAAAGCTCGATATGAATGCCGTCGGCATCAGCCAGGCGCAAGAAGAGATCATTGCCCGCTCCATGCCGCCCCGGTCCCCAGAGTACGGGAACATCGTGCTGGCTCAGACGATCGGCCCAGCTCAGTAATGCGCCGCCATCTGAGACGCTATAGCCCACATGGTCGATGCCAGAATCACCCTGCATAAAAACGATGGTGTGGTGGTTGTTATTACAGCGCAGCCAGGCGCATTCACGCAGCAGCCAGTCGGAGATATCGAAGCCGAGAGACTCTGTATAAAACTCGACGATCGTTTCCAGGTGGGCCGTCCTCAGAGCAATATGCTGGATAGCGGACGGCTTCGGCAGAGCCGAGGGAGAATGCTGCCTGCGCGTGGGAGCAGCGGGAGCAGAGAAAGGCGCGAGCAGATCATCGGGGGCAACCAGGACCTCGATGCGGTTGCCATCGGGGTCGTTGAACCAGAGCGTGTCACCCAGGTCAGGGTCGCCATCGCGGGGACTCAGCGTCAGTTCAACACCGGCAATTTTGAGCCGGGCCGCCAGCGCCGCCAGTTCTGCATCCGTGTCAACCTCGAAGGCCAGGTGATGCAGCGGTGTACGAGGAGTAGCCCGGCGCCCATTAGCAGGTTGAGGTCGCGTATCGCTGAACAATCCCAGGCAGTAGCGGGCATTGCCCGCAGAAAGAAATGCATTGGCATCGTCCAGCTCTAAATCCTGATCAATAGCGCCGCACAGATCGAATCCTAACACCTGATGGTAAAAGCGCGCTTGCGAGAGCACATCCGCCGTCCATAATCCGACGTGCGCCAACCGTTTTACCCTGACTTTCTGTATCTGCTGATTGCTCATGAACCGCTCCTTATTGCTCTATCCCCGGCAAACCCGGCTGGAAACTTTGCTCCCGGCACTCCTGTGCCTGATCATTTGATGCTATCATACGCGAACCCGCTACCGGGGTCAATAGAATGACCCGAAGGTCATATACGTCTGTAATGGAGCCGTATCATGGCATGTCTTCATGCACACCCTCCTTTGCCGCCTGTTCTGCTGCCGCTTCCGAAATTTTCTGCTCCATTTCGGAAGTTTTAATGAAGTGCTCAACGTCGCTGGAAGAGAGGTCTATGGTTTCTAGAACACGAATGAGTGGACTGGAAGGCATGGAAGGCATAGGAGTCTGTGGGAAGTCCAGTGCCAACGCCTGCTCAATCTCCCCTGTCTGCGTAGTCTCTCCACTCCTCTCTGTACTCTTTGTGTTTTCTGATCTTTTTGCCGTTTCTCCATTTTCTGTCCTGGCATCACTGCTCATCTGCTCGCTCCCGCTTTCAGCCAGAGATGCCGGAGCCGCGTTATGCGTTATCGCGGTTATCGCGCGCTCCTGGTCGCTCATGAGCGGGAGCGCGCGATTACTGCTGACCAGCAGGTGGAACGCGATAGCACACAGGGCCATACCAGTGACGACTAGCAGCAGCGACATCGACCACTGATAGAGCGCGTAGACCGCCAGGACAATGCTGGCAGCCAGCAAAGCCGTAACGAGTTGCCGGCGCGCGTGTACGCCGATTTGTGTCTGATTCAGGGAAGACTGAACCTGTTCTCTGTAGTCCTCAACTTCTTGAGCACCCGGTTGAGTGCTCGGCCACCACAATCCCTTCATAATAATCAACCTGCGTCCTTGAGCCGCTTTATTTGTTGAGATACAACGTTGCATACTGGCAGGCCAGGCCGCTCTGCTGACGCTACTTGTCTGCCGCGCGAGAAGCTGGAGCCTGCCTCTACTGTCACCACTCATCCCATCACCACGCTCAATCCCACAGTAGAGGAGAAGAATATCTACAGCGGCACTGAAGTGCTGGCGCGGCATACTGTGCGAACTGTGCCGCGAGGCACAGCAGTTGCAGCGCCGGCCAGCCTGCTCCAGCGCCGGCAGAGGAACTCTTTCTTCACCACCGTATTCCCAACGTCTTCCTCTACCACACCACCATCCTCACAGTGGTTTGTTGCAGATCGAACCAGGGCGTCTTTTACGAGCGTCCCTGCTGCGGGTCCTGCTTGAGTCCTCGCACCAGCACTTCACTACCGCCGGCGGAAAGCTCCTTCTGGATTCCTGCTGAACGACAGTATAGTCTGGAGATGTCTGTTACAGGTGAAGAAGTAGTGGAGGACAGGTTAAGATCGCGGTAAATCTGTTACGGATTAATTAACTTTTTGATTGATTTATCCAGTAATGCAGATATAACATGAATATAGCACAACATTGATGCGGTACACTGGAAGCTCGTTTTGCCTGTAAAATATAGGCAGGCTATCAGTGATTCTGTTCTTCGCTTTCCTCTACATGTATTTTGCCGCGCAGAACGTTGGGCGAGGGCGTGTGGGTGGGGGGGTCCCACTCGAACGTGACCTTCTGGCGTTTGACAGGCACGTGTGTTTGTAGCGCGTCCATCCCATGCTCGCGTGCCAGGCTAACCTGCATCTGGTCCTCATCGACTTCCAGGCGGCGGGAGATCACCGAGAGGATCTCGCTCTTGATGGCCTCTAGCAGAGCGGGATCGAGTTTGAGGCGATCATGGACCAGCACGACTTTCAGTCGTTCTTTTGCTATTTCGCCCGGCGTCGGCTTTTTGCGGCCAACTCGAAATTCAAAGACACCCATAACCCTACCTTCTCTCTTCGCTATTTGTCTTAACTTCTGCTATTTTCACTGGTTTCACTGGTTTCACTGGTTGTTCCTGACCTGATCTGCTTCAGATCGGCGATGTGGCCGGCGGCTCTACCGGTATGGGCTACTATGAAGACTGGGGACGTACTCGTCTCTCAGGCGTGGCCGGTCCGATGCCAACCAGGCGGCGCAGGCGTTCGAGGAGAGTTGGAGCCTCTTCGACCTCGTTGAGGGGAACGTCCTGTCCGAGGATACGCTGTGCTGCATTGAGGAACGCTCGCCCGGCGCGCGTGCGTTTCTCGTAGACGATGGGTTCGCCTTTATTGGTCGCAACAATGATATTTTCGTCTTCCGGTATGATGCCGAGCAGGTCGATCCCCAGCACTTCCAGTACATCGGCTACGTCCATCATATCCCCGCGCCTGACCATCTCCGGGCGCAGGCGGTTGAGAATCAAGCGCGGCTCCGGCTTGCCCGCTGCTTCAACCAGGCCGATAATACGGTCGGCATCGCGCACGGAGGCCATCTCCGGGTTGGCGACAATCACGATTTCGTCGGCTCCCACAATAGCATTGCGGAACCCCTGTTCGATGCCGGCGGGTGAGTCGATGACCACAAAGTCGAACTCCTGGCGCAGTTGCTGGCACAATTGTTCCATCTGGATGCTGTTCACCGCGTTCTTATCGCGGGTCTGAGCTGCCGGCAATAAATAGAGTTCTGGCAGGCGTTTATCCTTAATCAGCGCCTGGCGCAGGCGGCACTGTCCTTCCACCACATCCACCAGGTCGTAGACGATGCGATTCTCCAGGCCCAGCACAGCATCAAGGTTGCGCAGACCGATGTCCGCGTCAACGACCGCGACCTTCTTGCCTTCCATTGCCAGGGCAGTGCCAAGATTGGCAGTCGTTGTCGTTTTCCCGACGCCGCCCTTGCCTGACGTGATCGTGATTACCCGGCTATCCATGCTGCACTCCTCACTTCACTGGCGAGCAGTCTCAGTTTCGGTCTCAGGCGCTCGTTGAATAAGCGCGCCTGGAGAGAGGTACCCTGCTCATTCACTAACAATCGCAAGGATCGTCCCGCAACTGTTGTGTTGACTATCGAAAATTTAGAAGAATTTCGCACTGAATTGCTAGCAACTATATCACGAATAATCGAATCTGAACAGCCCTACCACCCTTTCTATCTCAATTAAACTCGTGACGATGTGATTTTTGGAGAACGCAGTGCCTGAATCTATCGACGTGGGGCGCGGCCACTGACCCACGTTTCCACGACGATCTGTCCCTGCCTGATGGAGGCTACTTCCGGGCGCGCCTGGGCCTCAAAGCCTTCCGGCGGCCTGGAGAGCAGGTGGGCAATGCGGAGCTGGACCGGCGCGAGCTGGAGCGAGCAGACGATGGCTTGATCGTTATCGGGATAGCCGGCGTGTACCATGCCGCGCAAAACTCCCCAGACAACAATGTCCCCACCCGCGATAATCTCCGCGCCGGGGTTAACGTCGCCCAGAATCACGACGTTGCTGTGATGATGAATCGCCTGACCCGACCGCACAGTACGGCGCAGGTAGAGCGTATCATCGAAAATACGTGGATCGCGTCTCTCGGATTCGGCGATCTCTTTCGTTTCTCGCCCATACTCTTCAAGCGGCGAGGTAATCGGCCTGGTCTCTGCTGGCGCTTTTTCTCGCTCCTGCGCCAGAGCCGGAGAAGCAATGGACATCTGGTAACGGGCTAATAGCTTCTCAAGCTGTATGCGTTCGCTCACGCGCAGTGTACGCTGGCTGGTATCGACTGCCAGCGAGGCGCCGCGAAAGAAAGAGGGAGATTCCGCGAGCCGCTCAGAGAGCGCCTTGAGCAGATCGCTAAAAGGTGTCCCCGGTTCCAGGGTCAGCAGCAGGCCGTTGCGCGTCCCTTTAATAGCGATATATCCTTGCACTGATGACTTCTCCTCATCGCTGCGCCGGTCCGTTCCCTCTTGTTCCCCCGCGTTCCCTGATTGTGTATGCTCATCCATTCTCGCAAAAATCCCATTGATCACTCGACGCAGGTTATCATAAATCTTGCCAGATCGCCCGGGGTGGTGCGTATACAAGTATGTCTATTTTCATTCCAATCCCATTTCAAGCGGCATGACACTTCGTGTCAGAATTGGAAATGAAAGTCGAGCATCTGCTGGCAGAACCGACAACAATAGGCGACTTTCACAGGAATCCCCGACGGGCTTCACAGATCATTCCAACTCTATCTATGCGCCACCTTGTCATACAGTATAAGCCCGCCAGGGACAAAACGCAAGAAAGCAGTAAAACTTACTTATGCGGTCGGCTACGGACAGCTACGGCTTGCGTGCGCGGATAAAGGCGCTGGCGAATTTCCCTTCGATCTCACGCTGCTCGGCCTCTGTGAGGGCTGCAATAGCGCCCGTACCGCCGCTCTCAGCAACATCCTGCACGCTGTAGCGCCGTGTGACTTCGATGTCGATGTCGCTGAAGCCCGCCTGCGCCAGTAGGTCGCGGTAAACGCTCTCTTCCAGTGCACCGGAGATGCAACCGGCCCAGGCTTCGAGGTCGCTGCGGATGGCCTGCGGCATGTGGCCCAGGAAGACGATATCAGAAACCGCCAGCCGGCCACCGGGGGCAAGCACGCGATAGGCTTCGCGCAGGACTTTGCTCTTGTCCGCTGCCAGGTTGATGACACAGTTGGAGATGACGACATCGACGCTGCCGGCAGGCAGGGGAATATCCTCAATCAGACCCTTGAGGAACTGGACGTTGCTGATGCCGGCTTCGGCGCGGTTGCGCTCGGCTATCTCCAGCATGGCGTCGGTCATGTCCAGGCCATAGGCGAAGCCGGTCGGACCGACGCGCCTGGCTGAGAGCAGAACGTCGATGCCGCCACCGCTGCCCAGGTCGAGCACGCGCTCACCGGCTTTGAGTTCGGCGAGCGCGGTAGGGTTGCCGCAGCCGCGCGAGGCCAGCGCCGCCGCGATAGGCAGCCCGGCCAGCTCTTCGCTCTGGTAGATGTTCGCGGTGATGGGATCTTCGTTCTCCGTGCTACAGCAGTCGGAACCACAACAGCTCTCCGCCGCTGTGGCGGTTGTTGCGCTGGTGCAGCAGTCGGCACCGGCGCTCTGCCGGCCCTGGAGCACTGACTGTGCTGCCCGCGTGTAGCGTTCGCGCACTGCTGCGCGGACCTGTTCGTCATTCTGTGGGGTCGTACTCATGGTTCTCTCCTTACTCATTGATCTTAGCGAGGTAGTTCGCATCTACCTCTGCTCTGAGAGACGCAATGCACGGCAGAAGGACGCAACCAGCGCGGCACACACATGACAGGCTTATTCGACACAGCAGCGATATCTGGGCCGGTAGTCGATGACTCTGCCCAGACGGTCGAACTCGAAGTGGCAGCAGTCCAGTAGCGACTGCCTGAGCTTTTCACGCGCTCGCTGGACACGCGATTTCGCCCCTGAAAATGAGAGGCCCAGGCGCTCCGCCAGCTCTTTCTGTGAGAGACCCTGGTAGTCTGTGAGCAGCAGCGCCTCACGGTACGGCTCTGTAAGGCAGGTCGCCATTGCCAGAGCGGCAAATGCAATCCGCGCTCGTACATTTTCATCTGTTATTTCAGGTATTTTTTCTTCGAGTAGCATATCTTGCACTGTAGCATTTTCCAGTGTCACCATTATCTTACGACGTCGATAGTGGTCTATGATAAGATTACGTGCAATCTGGTAGATCCAGCTCTCCAGCTTTTGCCGATCATGTAGCGTATCAATGTGCGTATGGACGCGCAGGAAGACTTCTTGCAGGAGATCTTCGGCGCTCTCGTCGTCCGCTACACGCTTGCGAATAAAGGCGCGCAGCGGCTCGTGTAGCGCCTGCCATACCTGTTCGGTTTCCGTTGAAGTTTGCATGCTTACCGTTCATCCTTCCCTCAGGGATGTGGTGCCTGTCTGTTTGTTTTTTATTATTATAAATTGACGTGGCTCAAGAGGAAAGGACGCAGAGAACGTGAGAGGCCGCTATCTGATGCCAATGCGCCGGGCGATGGTCTGATCGAGAGGGTTACGCTGGCTAGCCATAGCAGGTAACAGGCAAGGGCGAAGTGTGCGCAGGGGCATCAGAAGAAGAACAGGCACTTTTTCGCACATAAGCAGGGTTTTGCTCGCGTTCAGGATCTACTGGTACATATTTTTGCATGGTGGGAACGGAGCATGCAGAGATCAACCCGGCTGCTCAACGGCCAGTCGGTTCTTGACGCAAACATTGATATAGACGATTTTAATGCCAGCGCAGTGGCACACTACCAGGCGTGGGAAAAGGCCGTCATTGAAGAAAAATTTGCCACCACCCTGAGTGCGCTCGAACGCTTTATCCGCGATCTACCTGAGTCGGCTCTTGAGAACGAGTGGATTCGTCGCTGGCTGCATATTGAGGCTATTGACCATTACGAGGATCACCGCCTCCCCAATGGAACGGTAATACGGGTAACATAAGAAAAAGAAGGTCTGGGGGCTTTGCCTTTCCATCAAACTTGAACGACTTTACCGATCAACCACCGTGTAATCTGGCAACGAAAACGTTTTCTGATCACTATTTTTCTCATCCCTGGTTATATTGAGAGTAGGGACTATTTCTGGTGGCGGGAAGGGTGTCTCCCATAGGTGTTAACTTAGCAGAAAAGGGGGTCCAGGGGACGGCACGTCCCCTGGCGGGGGCCGGG
>JADBKA010000333.1 GCA_014896635.1 Ktedonobacteraceae bacterium | reverse complement strand
GCCGTTGCGGTTGACGATGCCCAGGGTGGTGCGCTGTGGGCAGTGAGTGGGCATAGCATGCCGGCAGTACCAGCAACCCTGGCAGGCGGCGTTGATCTCGCCGACGACGCGCTTTCCGCGCAGGGATGCGTATTGCTCGCGGACCATATCGCCGTAAATTTCTTCGACCACGCCCACAAATTCGTGGCCCGGTACGCCCTGGAAGCCCAGGTAGCCGCGCGTGATCTCCAGATCTGTATTGCAGATGCCGGCCAGCAGGACGCGGATCAGGGCCTCGCCTTCAGCGGGAGCCGGCATGGGATAATTGCGCTCAAGCGCAAGTGCGTTGTCCCGGTAGACCAGCGCACGCATGATGGTTCTCCTTATCCCCCGTAATGGGAGCACAGTTTATTGTAAAGATGCTTTTCACCTCTTTACCCAACCACTCTCCCGCTCGTTCTCGGATGACTGAAACATACTCAGGATTTTGCTCAATCAACACGAAGCGGCGTCCCAGTTTTACGGCTGCTTCCCCGACTGTGCCGATCCCTGCAAATGGGTCCAGAATAACATCCTCTTTAAAAGAGTAATAACTAATAACTTTTTCAGCCAGTTCAACTGGAAATACCGCAGGATGTCTTTTATCATAAGCAGGTTTGATGCGCCAGATGTTTGTTCGCTCATAGTTGTCTTCAATGCGTGACGCCTGTACAAGATCTTGCCTGGGATGCGCGCGTATATTCCAGTCAATCAATTTTGTAGTGCGCTTACGGTAGACCAGGATGTATTCTGTTACCGGAACAGGTTTGTACTGGAGTGGATTACGGTCCGCCGCAAAACGTCTTCCTCTTCCTGTAGCCCATCCCGCCCCCTCTGGCTTTTCCCAGATAATATCATCCATAAAATCGTATCCCTCTTCAATAAAGAGACGATGGACGTCAAACGGCACAGCGATACGCCTGGATGATTCATTGCGGTTGGAGCGCCTGATCAGGACAGGAGAAATATTTATGATGAAAAAACATCCTTCGGCCAGTACCCGGTGCGTGTTATGGATAATTTTTCGTAATTTCAGCAAATATTCTTCGTAGGTGATATAATCATTGTACTCTGGGCGTGCATTGTAATAGGGGGGAGAAGTGAAGACCAGATTTACTCCTTCAGCAGGAAGATCTTGCAGAATCTCTTCACAATCTCCCAGGGCAATCGTATTGCGCATAGTCGAAAGCTGGTAGGTGCCATTTCGGCGAGGGCCAGTAGTGGTGACGGCCTCTTGATCTTCTTTACGGCCTAAGAGACGCGCTTCCAGACTCACGGGGGAAGTAGATTTATCCTGCAAAATAAGTGATGTACGTGCATCTATCACCACTTCACCTATACGCTCTTTCGTCGTCTTATTAATGATTGGAACGCGCCAGAAATGATAGCGGTCATCCACTTCAGGCAGGCCAAAGTCAGCAGCGTTTTCAAGCTTTGCAGTTTGAAGCCATACAAGTGCGACTCGTTTTGCTGCGCTCGTGTCTAAAACGATATAATTCCGTTTTTCAGCAACAGTGAGTGAATCTGTATTTTTCACCATACAATCCCACCTCAAAAAAATAAAATGTCAGCGGCGAGAAGCCTGTTCCAGAGAAGCACTATCATCTTATCATAGCGCCGGGGAAAATGCTATAAGCTGTGGAGCCGCGCGCCAGCGATGTTCTCAGGCGAGCACTTCGCCGGCCAGTTGATTGCGGACCAGGTGCGCGTAGTAGCGGTCGGCGCGCATCAGTTCGCGGTGTGTCCCTTGCTCGACCAGGCGGCCCTCGTCGAGAACGAGGATATGATCCGCGCTGCGAATGGTGCTGAGGCGGTGGGCAATGATGATCTGAGTGCAGGAGAGCTGGCGCAGATTGCGCTCGATACATGCCTCGGTCTCTACATCCAGCGAACTCGTTGCTTCGTCCAGCAAAAGGATGGCCGGTTGCCTGACCAGTGCGCGTGCCAGCGCCAGGCGCTGACGCTGCCCGCCGGAAAGCGCCTGGCCGTTCTCGGAGACAAACGTCTCGTAGCCCATCGGCATCTCCATTACATCTTCGTGCAGGGCGGCGAGCTGAGCGGCCCTGACCACCTGCTCAAAGGGAATGTCGGGCAGGTCAAAGGTGATGTTCTGGCGAATCGAGCCACTGAAGATGCTCACATTTTGCAGCACGATGCCAAACTGCGAGCGCACAGCGCGGTAGTTGAGCGATGCGAGCGGTATGCCATCATAATAGATAGTGCCGGTGTTCGGCTGGTAGAGTCCGAGCAACAGGCGTCCAAGCGTCGTCTTGCCGGAGCCGGTGCGTCCGACGATGGCGACGCGCTGGCCCGGCTCGATGGTGAGCGAGATGTCGTGCAGAACGGGCAGCGAGTGCTCGTCGTACTGGAAAGAGACGTGTTCGAGCCGGATATGCCCGCGCAGGCGTGGTACGGGCTGCTGCGGCTGTTCCTGCTGTTCAGGTTGAGCAGTCAGAATATCGCTGAGGCGCTCCAGGTTAGCGCGCACGATCTGTAACTGCTGTCCACTACCGACCAGCGAGGAGAGTGGCGTGAGAAACTCGGCGGCCAGCACATTGAGTGCCAGCATTGTACCAAGTTGCATGCTCCCGTGCATGACGGCGAGAGAGCCGATCCAGAGCAGGACCAGCGGCGCGACTGTTTGCAGGGCTGTTCTGCCGCTTTCTAGTAGAGAAGTGGCATAGTTCTGCTGCGTTGAGGCGTTGAGGTGCGCGGCAAAAAGGTTCGACCAGCGAGCCAGCGCGCGCGTCTCGGTGCCGGTGGCCTTCAGTGTCTCAATCCCCTCCAGCACCTCGTTGACATATCCCTGCTCCTTGCCCATCGCGTCCAGCTCACTGCGTGACAGGCGAATCATCCAGCCGTTAGTGGTCAGCAGCAGCAGTGCCTGAACGAATCCGATGAGCAGAACTACAAGTCCAAAGAGTGGCGCCTGTGTAAACAGGATAATGAGGTAGACCAGCACGAAGCTGCCGTCCAGAATCACCGAAATCAGTTGATTGCTCAGCAGATCTCGCACGATGGTCTGGCTGGCAAAACGCGCGAGCAGGTCGCCATTGGCGCGTTTGAGGAAGAAGTGATAGGGCAGCGAAAGTAAGTGGCTGAAGAAGCCGGGAATCATGTGGGTGTCGATACGGACCTGCAAGTAGACAAGCAAGGATGCGCGCAGGACCACGATCACAAACTGGGCGAGCAGGATGATAGCCATACCGATGCCAAGCAGCGTCAGGAGATGCAGCATGCCCTGGGGAATGATCTCGTCGATAGTAATTTTAGTCAGTAGCGGAATGCCCAGTCCCAGTAACTGGAGAAACAGCGACGCAAGCAAGATCTGGAATAACACGAACGGCGCTCGTTTGCAATATTGTGCGGCGTAGCTGCGCAGGCTGATTCTTGTCGCTGATGATGTTTTTCTGATAAGATGCTCTCCTGGCTCCAGCAACAGCACGACGCCTGTAAAGCCGTCACTGAACTCCTGGCTGGTGAGATGGCGCCGTCCAAGCGCGGGATCAATAACATGTACACCATCCGGCGACCAGCGTTCAAGCACCAGGAAGTGATTAAATTGCCAGTGGACAATCGCGGGCAGGGCGAGACCGCGAAAGTTGTTTTCGTGCAGCGAGACGGCGCGGGCGCGCAGTCCATAGGAGCGCGCCATCTGGACAATATCCAGAGCCGAGAGGCCATCGCGGTCCGCCTGCTGAGCCAGTTCTGCCACACTGACGTGGCCGCCGTAATAGTTGAGAATCATCGTCAGGCAGGCCGCGCCACATTCGGTGCTGCTCATTTGCAGTATCACCGGCACACGCTGGAAGAATAGTCTGCGTCCGTTCTGTAGTATCATCCAGCTCCCTTAAAAAAGTGCGGTAGAAATAATCAGTAAGCCAGTGCCGAGTAGCAGCAGAAAAATCAGCCAGCAGGCGACAAAGATGCGCGGAGAGATTGCCCTGGGAAGTACCTGCTGTTCGCTATTCTGCATGTAATGTTGCAGTGCGTGCTGGCGGAAGATCTGGCGCTGCGGCTGGTTGTGTGATTCAACTGGTTCATGTACTGTCTGCATCTGTGTCTCCTGGGAAAGCTGCTCCCCGGTTAATGATCACTTCACCGGGGAGCAGCGGCCTGCTACGGGAGTTGCGTGAATAGCTGTAGGTGATGGATA
>JADBKA010000332.1 GCA_014896635.1 Ktedonobacteraceae bacterium | reverse complement strand
CTCGCCTATAGTATCCCCCTGGTTGAAAGGCTCGCCAGGGACAAACGTGTTGTACAGGCGCTCGTCCTCGTCCCAACGCGCGAGCTGGCTATCCAGGTAAACGCTGTACTCAGCAAGGTGGCTGCCAGTAAGCGACTGACAACAGCGCTGCTGGTAGGAGGGCGCCCCTACGGCAATCAAATCTCAGCCCTGCGCTATGGCTCACAGATCATTGTAGGCACACCAGGCCGGGTGATGGACCACCTGGAGCGCGGCACTTTAACGCTGGACTCTCTGCGGATGTGCGTGCTGGACGAGGCGGACCAGATGCTCGATAGTGGTTTTGCACCAGCAGTTGAAGAGATACTGGCAACCACACCTGACACACGACAACTGGCGCTCTTTTCAGCGACCATACCGGCCTGGATTGCGAAACTGGAGCAAACATTTCTCAAAGACCCCATCAGGATTGATATTCCAGCGGCGACAGGCACGCAAAGTACCATTGAGCAGATTGCTTACCAGGTGCCGCATAACCAGAAAATGGCGGCCCTCTGTACCCTCTTACAGGCCACAGCGGGCGAATGCAGCTATACTCGATCAATGCACCCAGCGCCGCCGTTGCGATGATCACCGCCAGCAGCACTCCCCACAGCGGCCAGTGCAGCACCGCCGCAAACCACCATCCTAGCATTGCTCCCAGCGCAAAGATCGAGCCATGCGCAAAATTGACCAGGTTCGCTACACCAAAGATGAGCGACATCCCCACCGCAATCAGCACATAGGTATTGCCGTTAATCAAGCCACTGATAAAGATGTCGAGCATGTCATATTCCCTTGCACTCAGGTGAGCAGGATGCCCACTACTGAAAGAGAGCAAACTGGCCGTTTTGCACCTGCACAACGAAAAGCTTGGCGTTCTGGACGCGGCGGTTCGCGTCAAACTTGAACGGCCCATACATGATGCTCGGAATGTCAGTTCCCTTTAGCAGCGCCTGCTGAATCGCCACGCGGTCGGTTCCTCCATGCTCGACGGCCCAGGCCAGGACTTTCAAAGCATCATACGAGCGGGCTGCAAAGTGATCAGGCACCTCGTTATATTTCTGTTTGTAGCTCGCCACGAATTTTTGCACAGCGGGGTTGGGGTCACTGGCAAAAAATGGCGCAGTCATGACAACGCCGCCGGTGGCTTCTCCGCCCAGTTTGAGAAACTGCGGCGAGTAGCAGGAGTCAGCGGCAATGATTTTCGCATTGATGCCTACCGATTTCGCCTGCTGGACAATCAGTGCTCCATCGTTATAGTACGAAATAAGGGCCAGTACATCAGGGTTTGCATCACGCACCTTAAGCAACAATGAACGGTAATCTTTTTCGGTTTCCAGGTAATTCGCGGAGAGCACTACCTGCGCACCGATCTCCTGCGCGTGCTTCACATAGATATTTTGCGTCACTTTGCCCCAGTCGGTGTTGCGATAGAGCACTACCTGCTTCTTGCCCAGTTTATTGACGGCCACGTCCGCCATGTACTTTGCCGTGACCTCCTGTGTCGTCGCGGTACTGAACATAAAGGTGCCACCCAGAGTGAAGCCGGGATGCGAGTTCGTGAAGCCAAACTGCACTAGCTTGCCACGTTGATAAATGGGAGAAGCGGCCATCGAGGCAGGACTGGAGAAATCGCCCAGCTCAGCGAGGCAGGACTGGAGAAATCGCCCAGCTCAGCCAGGATGCGGCTATCGCTGACGAATTTCTGCGCGACGGCTACCGACTGCTTGGGATCTGATTGCGAGTCCTGGTAGTCCAGTTCGATTTTGCGCCCCTTGATGCCCCCGGCCCCGTTGATCTCATCCAATGCCAGGCCAAAGCCCTTTTTCCAGATCTTGCCATATTCGGCATTATCTCCACTAAACGGCCCCGAAACGCCAAAAACGATAGGACCGCTGGACGAGCCTGAACCAGGCGGAGTAATGGTGGCGCCACAGGCGGCGAGGAAGGCCGTTGCTGACAGACCGGCAGCACCGGCAAGAAATTCTCTGCGTGTAATCATTATGTCGTGTACCCTCTTTTCAGAAAAACAGGTATTTCCTCTGAAAAGCCAGCAAACTCTGGCAAATCAAGTGGACAAAAGAACAGGTTGTTAGAAGAACAAGATGACTTCGACCGTCTGAGGAGTGAGCTACTCTGCACACGTCGGGGAAAAGCGTCTTTGCATCCGGTTGCTTGTTGTCTATAAGCATAAATAACTACGGTCCACTTTGTCAAGGATTTTTTTGATAAAGTGGACCAGATAAATCAAAAATAAAAGCCCTTTGTAGCTCCAGCATTTATTGGCGGTTTGCTGGCAATGCTGGAGCTACAGAGGAAGCGTTGCTATCTACACTATCTACAATTTTGCTCGCACATATTGTACCGGCCAGGAAAAATCGTAGCCCAGTTCGCGCGCAGCGTGTAACGGCCAGTATGGATCGCGCAGCAATTCGCGTCCCATAAAGATCAGGTCCGCCTGCTGGTCGCTGATAAGAGCATTGGCCAGCTGTGGTTCGGTGATCAGACCAACAGCGCCGGTAGCGATGCCAGTTTCGCGTTTGATACGCTCGGCAAAAGGAACCTGGTAGCCCGGCGTGGTAGGTACGACAGCCGTCGCCACGTTGCCACCGGACGAAACGTCGATCAGATCAACGGCATGCGCTTTAAGCGCGCGCGCGACCTCAACGCTCTCCTCAATTGCCAGTCCACCCGGCGTCCAGTCGGTGGCCGAGATGCGCACAAAGAGCGGCAAGTCGTCCGGCCAGACCTGGCGTACCGCGTTAACTACCTCTAATAGCAAACGCATGCGGTTTTCCAGGCTGCCGCCATACTCATCCTGGCGATGATTCGAGAGGGGAGAAAGAAACTCATGCAGTAAATAGCCATGCGCCGCGTGAATTTCGACAATTTCAAAGCCGGCTTTGAGCGCGCGCCGGGCAGCGTCCTGAAAGTGCCGCACCACCCCGGCGATATCTGCCTGTGTCATGGCACGCGGCAGGGGATAATTGGGAGCGAAGCGTTCTGCGCTCGGCGCGATAGTCTGCCAGCGTCCATCGGCCTCCGTGATCTCGCCGCTGCCACTCCAGGGACGATAGGTACTGGCTTTGCGCCCGGCATGCGCAAGCTGGATGGCAGGGACCGCTCCCTGCTCTTTGATAAAAGCGGTGATACGCTCCAACATGCTGATATGTGCGTCATGATAGATACCGAGGTCTTGAGGAGAGATACGCCCAGCAGCTTCGACAGCCGTTGCCTCGGCCATCACGATACCGGCGCCGCCGACTGCCCGACTGCCAAGATGGACAAGGTGCCAGTCCGCAGCGAACCCATCGACTGCTGAATACTGGCACATCGGTGAGACGGCAATGCGATTGCGAATCCGTACGCCGCGAATGGTCAGAGGCTGGAAGAGAGGAACGATACTGTTGCCACTGCTGCTCCTGTTGCTCTGCTGCTGTCCCTGGGGTAAGCTAACTGCGCCTGACCCCGTAGAAAGCGTGTGCATATACAAAAACTCCTGTAATGTCTGGCGTTCAATAAAACCTGTAAACGGTGGAATCAATCCCCTTTATCACAACAGACTATACGTAAAAGTTTATTCCGAATTATCCATTGCCTGCAATTTCTTCGATGCTTTTTTATTGTTAGCACTTTCTCTGATTCTGAAGCAATGGAAAAGGGGCAGAAATGAAATTTCATGGAAGGAGCCGCCTTACCCCTCGATGAATCGTAGGGGTATCCGGCGGCTCGACGCGGCACTGCTAGAAAGCTAGAAGAAATATTGCCTAATTATCATCTGGATTGCCGGTATATCGTTCGCGCAGAAACTCTTCGTAATCGACCTTCTCGATACGATAATCACGCCCGATTTTATAGGCTTTCAGTCGCTTCGTCCGAATCCAACGTAATACAGTATCCTCATGGACGCGGAGCCGGTTTGCGACCTCCTCTACGGTCAAAAATTCCGGCTCATTTGGCATCTATCTAAACCCTCACAATCATGTATCATTGCTCCTGCCTGTAGCAGTATAAACCCATTTACAATACAGTGTCAACTAGCTGGCTAGAGTGTGGTCATTTATGCCAAGTTATATAAATTTGTTATCAAATAAAAATAAAACCTGGTAGATACTTGACAATGCGGCCAAATACTCCTTATACTAAGGAGAGAATGCAAGAAGA